>NZ_JBFAJC010000029.1:0-124233 GCF_040655075.1 Actinoallomurus sp. NPDC050550
CGGGGAGGACCTCGCGGAGCGAGCCGGGTGCGGGCACGCCTGTGTCGGCGCTGGGAGGACGGCGTACGAGGCGCGGGCGGTGAGGGGGGCGGCGGTACGCCGAGGGGGGCGTACCGCCGCCAGGCTGTGGGTCAGATCACCCAGAGGTCGTAATTGGTCCAGGTGCCGCCGTAGCACTGGTACTTCGACCAGGCGCCGTTGTTGATGCCGCGGTTGCCGACCTCGATGCAGCTGCTGGCCCAGAAGTAGTTGTCGATGTACCGCCAGCCGGGACCGGGCGGGTCGCTGCAGGGGTGGGTGCACTTGACGGTGACGGTCCCGTGCGGCGCGGGCGTAGCGGCGCTCGCGGGGGACGCGAGCGCGACGCCGCCTGCGGCCAGCGCACCCGCGACGGCGGTCGTCGCGATGAGATTCCGTGGTCTCATGAGGCGGACCCTTCGTTTCCGGGGAACTTCACCTCGACGTTATGGGCGGCCCCGTACCGAGGTATTGAACGAATGCGAAGGGCCGGCGCCCCGTCCCGCGCACCGATCGCCGACCGCGGCCGACCCGCGCGACGCGGTGGTCGTGGCGGCGTGCTCTGCGCGGAACGCGGTCGGCGTGCAGCCCGCCAGCCTGCGGAAATCCCGGTTGAAGTGGGCCTGGTCGGCGTAGCCGCACGCGGTGGCCACCCGCGGGAGCGTCGCGCCCGGGGATCGGGTGAGCAGCCGCGCGGCCCGCTGGAACCGCAGGATGCGGGCCATGGTCTTGGGCGGCAGGCCGATCTGCTCGCCGAAGCGCATCTCCAGGTAGCGGCGGGTCACGCCGATCTCCTCGGCGAGCGCGCCGACGCTGATCGCTCCGGCGGTCCGGCGCAGGAGCCGCCAAGCGCGCAGCACCGCCGGTGCCGGCTCCGGCCCGGCGCGGAACCAGGCGGGCAGCAGGTGGTCCAGCAGCGCGAACCGTGTGGCCCAGTCCGGTGCCTGCCACAGGCGTTCGGTGAGCTGTTCGCCGCGGTGGCCGAGCAGGTCGGCCAGGTCGACGGTGGTGTTGGACAGCTCCCGCATCGGCATCCCGAACAGCGCGTGCGCTCCGGGCGGGGTGAGCTCCACGGCCATCCCCCGGTGATGGCTCTGCTGCTCGAACAGCACGGGACCGTCGTGCAGGCCGGTGACGTGAGACGCCTGGACGCGCGCCGGCGTGGGCGTGGTGATCAGCCGCACCGAGGCGGTGAAGTCGATGAACAGCGCGACCGTGCACGTCGGCACGGCGCGGCCGTTCAGCGGCCGGGCGGCCTCCACGCGCAGACCGGCGTAACCGGAGACATGGCCGTGCAGGGCCGGGCCGGGCCGCGCCAACACCATCCTCGGCTCGGGCCGCGGGTCGCGGCACTCCAGCATGACTCCCCCGATGCCATTCACCATCGACCGCCTTTCCGCGTGGCTTCCCGGCCCAGTCTTCCCGCGGACCTGCGGGCCGGGGATCCGGGAAATCTCGTAATCGGGACGGGAAAGCGAACGCCGCCGGCGGGTGATACCGATGTGACCGCCATCCGCGCCATGGAAAGGCACCACATGACAGGGGATCCCCCGCCCGACCCGGTCGAGCGTTTCGATGAGGTCTTCGACGCTTATTTCGCCGAGATCCACCGGTACGCGGCCAAACGGCTCGGTCCGGACGCCGCCGCCGACGTCGCGGCGCAGACCTTCCTGGAGGCGTTCCGGGGGCGTCGGCGCTATGACCCGATTCGCGCGAGCGTGCGCACCTGGCTGTACGGGATCGCGACCAAGGTGGTCGGCAAGCATCAGCGGGCTGAGACGCGCGCGCTGCGGGCGCACGCCCGTCTCAGCCCGGGCCGGGGCACCGAGGAGCACACCGAACGGGTCGAATCGCGGGTCAGCGCCGAGGGGCTGCGCGGCCGGCTCGCCGGGGCGATCGCGTCGCTGCCGCGCGGGCAGCGCGACGTGCTGCTGCTCGTGGCGCTGGCCGACCTCAGTCACGACGAGGTCGCGGCGGCGCTGGGGATCTCCTATGGCACGGTCGGCTCCCGGCTGAACCGTGCCCGAACCACACTGCGCAAGGCGTTGGGCGGGACCAATCCGATGCTCACGTTGGAGGAACAGCATGGATGAGATGCGGATGGTCCGGGACTTCTACCCCGAGCCCGCTCCGCCCACCGCCCGGGACATCACCCGGGCGAAGGCACTGCTGAGCGAGTCGTCGCGCCGTTCACTGCCCCGGATGCGGTGGGGGCTGGGCGGCGGCCTGGTCGCGGTCGGCGCGGCGGCGGCCGTGGTGATCACCGTCGTCGGGGGGAACGCGTCTGGTGGGGGGAACACGCCTCCGTCGCCCGGCCCGGTGAACCTGGACGCCAAGGGGGCGGTCCTGGCAGCGGCGGAGAAGGCCGAACAGCAGCCGACCGGCAACTACTGGCACACCGACGTCGTCGCGGGCCAGTCCTACATCATGCGCTCCGCCACCGGGACGTACGCGATCACCGCTGCGGCCGACGAGACGTTCAACTGGTCCGGCGCGAAACCCGGCATGGGAGAGGCCTACTACGGCCGCGACCTGCCGGCCCACCCGCTGACCAAACAGGACGCGGCACTGTGGCGCAAGGCCGGGTCACCGTCGAGCTTCCACGTCTGGTCGGGCGACCACTACTACACCTACCCCGCCAAGGCGACGAAGTGGACCGCGAGCGGTCCGAACGTCGGCATCGACCCTCATGGCGGCGGGAATTACATGGGCAAGTCGGTGAAGGACCTACAAAACCTGCCGACCGACCCGGCCAAACTCGCCGCGATGTTCCTGAACGATACGGAGACGAACAGGGCGCTGGGCGCTCGGCCGGGGAGGAAGCTGTCGCCCGAAGCGGAACGACGCTTCAAAGAGGCCGCGCCCAAGCTGAAGATCTCCAGGGTGGCGGGGATCTTGAGCGGCCCGGTCCAGCCAAAGGCACGGGCCGGCCTGATGCGGGCGCTGGCCACCCAGCCGGGCATCCACGCGATCGGCGACGACACCGACCCGCTGGGCCGCCGAGGGATCGCACTGGCCTCCGACGACAGCGCCTTGACGGTCACCGGCGAGTACGGCGGGCCAAAGGCCGAGCAGGGGACTTACCGCTGGCGCGTGGTGGTCATCTTCGATGAGCACACCGGCGCGGTGCTGTCCCGGCAGAACGAGCTGACCACGCCCGGCGGCCCGTACTCGGAGATGAAGCCGGGCTTCGTCATCGAGTACCAGGCCTACCGCTCGACGGGCTGGACCGACACCAAACCCACCCCCTCACCCGAGCTGCCGTCGTTCGGCTGACCCTTTGGCCGGGCCCGGACGCGGTCCGGGCCCGGCCAAAGGCGCCCCTCAGACGAGGCCGGTGTACAGGTCGTGGGTGCGGCGGGCGATGTGGGACCAGGAGAAGTGCTCGATCGCCCGTCGGCGGCCCGCCTTGCCCATCGCCGCGGCGCGTTCGGGGTCGGCGACGAGGGAGCCCACGCGCTCGGCGAGGTCGGCGACGAAGCGGTCGGGGTCGGCGGGGGTGCCGGTGCCGTCGGCGGCCTGCTCGATCGGCACGAGCAGGCCCGTCTCGCCGTCGGCGACCACCTCGGGGATGCCGCCGGTGGCGGTGGCGACGACCGCCGCCTCGCAGGCCATGGCCTCCAGGTTGACGATGCCCATCGGCTCGTACACCGACGGGCAGACGAACACGCTCGCGTGGCTGAGGATCTGCACGACCTCGGGGCGCGGCAGCATCCGGGTGATCCACACGATCCCGTCGCGTTCGGCGCGCAGCGCGTCGACGAGCCCTTCGACCTCCGCGGAGATCTCGGGGGTGTCGGGGGCGCCGGCGCACAGCACGAGCTGGGCGGCCGGGTCGAAGGACCGGGCGGCCCGCAGCAGGTAGGGCAGCCCCTTCTGGCGGGTGATGCGCCCGACGAACACCACGGAGGGTCGGCCGGGGTCGATGCCGTGCCGGGTGAGGACGTCGGTGCCGTGGTCGGGGGCGTACTCGTCGGTGTCGATGCCGTTGTGCAGGACGGTGACCCGGCCGGGGTCGATGTCGGGATAGCAGGTGAGCACGTCGCGGCGCATGCCCTCGGAGACGGCGACGATCGCGTCGGCGGCCAGGAGGGCGGTGCGCTCGGCCCAGGAGGAGATGGCGTAGCCGCCGCCGAGCTGCTCGGCCTTCCAGGGCCGCAACGGCTCGAGGCTGTGGGTGGTGACCACGTGCGGGATCCCGTGCAGCAGCTTGGCGATGTCCCCGGCGAGATTGGCGTACCAGGTGTGGCTGTGCACTAGGTCCGCTCCCCCGGCTCCGGCGGCGATCTCCAGGTCGACGCCGAGGGTCTGCAGTGCCGCGTTGGCGTGTTCCAGCGCACCGGGGACGCGGTAGCCGGTCACGCCGGGCTCGGCCCGGTCACCGCCGAAACAGTGGACCCGCAGGTCGCACAGGTGGCGGAGCTCCCGGGCCAGGTGCTCGACGTGGACGCCGGCTCCGCCGTAGACGTCCGGCGGGTATTCGCGGGTGAGCAGATCGACGCGCATGCCCGGCAGCGTATGTGAAATATGCCCGCTCGTCCTGTTTTATTGCTGGTGGGGGGGCTAAGGTCCACGACATGGCGAGACCTCATGTCCTGGCGATGGTACTGGCGGGCGGCGAGGGCAAGCGGCTGATGCCGCTGACGGCCGACCGGGCCAAGCCCGCCGTGCCCTTCGGCGGAATGTACCGGCTGATCGACTTCGTGCTGTCCAACCTGGCGAACGCCGGCTACCTCAAGATCGTCGTGCTCACCCAGTACAAGAACCACAGCCTGGACCGGCACGTCTCGCGCACGTGGCGGATGTCGACCCTCCTGGGCAACTACGTGACGCCCGTCCCGGCCCAGCAGCGCCTGGGACCGCGGTGGTTCGCCGGCTCGGCCGACGCGATCCTGCAGAACTTCAACCTCATCGAGGACGAGCGGCCCGACCACGTCATCGTCTTCGGCGCCGACCACATCTACCGGATGGATCCACGGCAGATGGTGGACCAGCACATCGCCTCCGGCGCCGGGGTCACCGTCGCCGCGATCCGCCAGCCGCTGGCGCTCGCCGACCAGTTCGGGGTGATCGAGACCGGGCCCGACGGCGTCACCATCGCGGCGTTCCGCGAGAAGCCCAAGGACGCGATCGGCCTGCCCGACGCGCCCGACCAGGTCTACGCCTCCATGGGCAACTACGTCTTCGACACCCAGGTGCTGATCGACGTGGTGAAGGAGGACGCGGCCGACGTGTCCAGCAAGCACGACGTCGGCGGCAACATCATCCCCCGGCTCGTCAAGGCCGGCCGCGCGCAGGTGTACGACTTCGCCGACAACGAGGTGCCCGGCTCGACCGACCGCGACCGCGGCTACTGGCGCGACGTGGGGACCCTGGACGCCTTCTACGAGGCCCACATGGACCTGATCTCGGTCCACCCGGTCTTCAACCTCTACAACCGCGACTGGCCGATCTACACCGGCCATGACCCGCTGCCGCCGGCCAAGTTCGTCTTCAACGAGGAGGGGCGGCGCGGCTACGCGACCGACTCGATCGTCTCCCCCGGCGCCATCCTCGCGGGCGGGATGGCCGAACGTTCCATCCTGTCGCCCGGCGTTCAGCTGGACGCCGGCGCGGAGGTCCACGATTCGGTCCTGATGGACCACGTACGCGTCGGGCGCGGCGCCGTCGTCCGGAACGCCATCATCGACAAGAACGTCGTCATCCCCGACGGCGCGCGCATCGGCGTCGATGAGGACTACGACCGGGCGCACTTCACCGTGACGGACAGCGGCGTCCGGGTCCTCGGCAAGAACCAGGTCGTGCCGCGCTGACGGCCAGGGCCTGTCTCGAAGTCCCGCTCGCCAGGACAGCGGGACTTCGAGACAGGCCCTAAGGCCGGCCCGCCGGATCCTCGGCCATGAACTCGGTGATCAGGTCCGCCGGGTTGGCCGCCGCGGTGAGCGCGAACATCGCGTCGGGGTCGAACATGTCATAGAGGATCACCGGCAGCGGTCGTCCCAGGGCCGCGACGATGTGCCCGCCGGTGTGGAGCCCGCGCGCCACGTCGACGCACAGCTCGTGGAATCGCCGGTCGAGCAGCTCATCGCGCCGGTCGATCTCCTCTGCCGTCAGCGCGTCGCCGTCTTCGTACCACAGGCCCTCGGCCGCCGCCTCGCGCCGATGCGCCTGCGCGCCGGCCGGGTCGTGTTCGGGATCGTGACCGGCGACGCGGACGCCCTCCAGCCCGGACGGCGGGAAGTAGGCGTAGCTCCAGCGGGCCTCCCACGCCTCCGACGGGCTCAGTGTCGCCAGCATCCGCCGCACCTCGCCGTCGGTGTTGTAGCCGATCGCCAGGTAGGGGAACCGGGGATCCTGATCGACGCTGTCGATCCGGAACGTGACGGTGTAGATGTCGGGCACGGTCTCCGGCGGGAACTCCGCCAGGGCGCGCGCGGCGGCCTGCTCGATGTGCTGCCGGAACGTCTCCACTGCTCTCCTCGACTCCCCGGGAACCCTAGCGGGCCGGCGGCTCACTCGGGGCGCAGGGCGGCCAGCTGCTCCTCGAAGGGCACGACGGGCTCGGCCGCGGGCGGGGCGGCCGGGTGGTCCGGCATCAGCGCGGCCAGCTCGCCCGCCGCTCGGGTGATCCGGGCCGCCAGGTCGCCGGTGCGCTCCTCGCCGGCCGAACCCCAGTCCTCCGACGCCGCGTACACCGCCGTGGGGACCACGACCGCGCGCAGGTAGGCGAACAGCGGCCGCAGCGCATGCTCGAGGGCGAGCGAGTGGCGGGCGGTGCCACCGGTCGCGGCGATCAGGACGGGCGTGCCCGCGAGGGCGTCGGGGTCGAGCACGTCGAAGAACGACTTGAACAGCCCGCTGTAGGAGGCCGAGAAGATCGGGCTGACCGCGATCAGGCCGTCCGCGGCGGTGACCGCCTCGATCGCCGTACGCAGCCGGGCGCCGGGGAACCCGGTGACCAGGTTGGAGGCGATGTCGGTGGCCAGGTCGCGCAGCTCGATCACGGTGACCTCCACCGGGCGGGTGTCCTCGGCCAGGTGCTCGCGGGCCGCCTCGGCCAGGCGGTCGGCCAGCAGGCGGGTGGAGGAGGGCGTGCTCAGGCCGGCCGAGACGGCCACGAGGCTCAGCGGGTTCACTTGGCCGCCTCCGCCAGGGCCTCGGTGCCGCGGGCGGCGAGCAGGGAGGCGTGGGTGGGAGCGTCGGGGACCTCGGCGGGCCGGCCGTCGGCGAACTCCCGGCGAAGGACCGGGATGACCTCCTCACCGAGCAGGTCCAGCTGCTCCAGCACGGTCTTGAGCGGCAGCCCGGCGTGGTCGATGAGGAACAGCTGACGCTGGTAGTCGCCGAAGTGCTCGCGGAAGGTCAGGGTCTGGTCGATGACCTGCTGCGGGCTGCCGACCGTCAGCGGCGTCTCGTCCATGAACTCCTCCAGCGACGGCCCGTGCCCGTAGACGGGGGCGTTGTCGAAGTACGGGCGGAACTCCCGTACGGCGTCCTGGGAGTTCTTGCGCATGAACACCTGCCCGCCCAGGCCGACGATCGCCTGCTCCGGCGTGCCGTGGCCGTAGTGGGCGTACCGCTCCCGGTACAGGCTGATCAGCCGCTGGAAGTGCTCCTTGGGCCAGAAGATGTTGTTGGCGAAGAACCCGTCGCCGTAGTAGGCGGCCTGCTCGGCGATCTCCGGGCTGCGGATCGAGCCGTGCCACACGAACGGCGGGACACCGTCCAGCGGCCGGGGCGTGGAGGTGAAGGCCTGCAGCGGCGTGCGGAAGCGGCCCTTCCAGTCGACCACGTCCTCACGCCAGAGCCGGTGCAGCAGCGCGTAGTTCTCGATGGCGAGGGGGATGCCCTTACGGATGTCCTGGCCGAACCACGGGTAGACCGGCCCGGTGTTGCCGCGGCCCAGCATCAGGTCGACGCGGCCGCCGGCCAGGTGCTGCAGCATCGCGAAGTCCTCGGCGATCTTCACCGGGTCGTTCGTGGTGATCAGCGTGGTGGCGGTCGACAGGATCAGCCGCTCGGTCCGCGCCGCGATGTACCCGAGCATCGTCGTGGGCGAGGACGGGACGAACGGCGGGTTGTGGTGCTCACCGGTGGCGAACACGTCCAGGCCCACCTCCTCGGCCTTCAACGCGATCGCCACCATCGCCTCGATCCGCTCATGCTCACTCGGCGTCCTGCCGGTGGTCGGATCGGGCGTGACGTCGCCGACCGTGAAGATCCCGAACTGCATGACCCACCCTCCTGATTGAAAGTTCAACTATAGCCCCGAACGCACGGGCACGGCCGTCGATTCCCTTCGGGGGCTCAGCGGACGGGTCCGACGCGGACCACCTGCATCTGCTCCTCGGTGACGGATCCCCCGCAGTGCGCGCAGACCGTCGCGGGGTGGAACTCGGCTCCGCAGGAGTGCCGCCAGACCGTGGGCGCGGGGCCGTCGGTGACGTACCGGTCGCCCCACTCCATCAGGTTGAGCAGGATCGGGTGGAGGGCGCGGCCCGCCTCGGTCGGCACGTACTCATAGCGCGGCGGATGCTCCTCGTACCGCCGCTTCTCCAGCACGCCGGCCTCGACCAGTGTGCGCAGGCGCGCGGCGAGGATGTCGCGGCTGGCCCCGGTGTTGCGGGCGATCCCGTCGAACCGCCGCTCGCCGAGCAGGATCTCGCGCAGGACGAGCAGGCTCCACCGCTCGCCGATCACCGCCAGCGCGTTGGCGATGGAACACACACGGCCGCGTGCGGTCACCGGACTGCCCTCCTCGATCCGTCGCGGACCCCTCACGATCTCGCGCGCCCAACCTACCGTTGCCCACGCTACGAGTGGGTTGTGAAATCCAACTTTGCACGATATACCCGTGAGTAGGGTTCTGAAGCGACTGAGGGGACACCTCCATGAACGACGCTGTGATCGTCGACGCGGTCCGGACGCCGATCGGCAAGGGCAAGCCCGGCGGCGCCCTGTCGGGCATGCACCCCGTCGACCTGCACGCGCACGCGATCCGATCCCTCATCGAGCGGACCGGAATCGACCCCGCCATCGTGGACGACGTGATCAGCGGCGCGGTCGGCCAGATCGGCGAGCAGAGCGGAAACACCGCCCGGTGGGCCGCGCTGGCGGCCGGGCTCCCTGAGTCGGTGCCCGCCGTGACGGTGGACCGCCAGTGCGGCAGCAGCCAGCAGGCGATCCACTTCGCCGCCCAAGGCGTGATCAGCGGCGCCTACGACGTCGTCATCGCCTCCGGGGTCGAGTCGATGAGCCGGGTGCCGATCGGCAGCCAGACCGCCGGCCGCGACTTCCTCGGCCCGGGCGTCGCCGAGCGCTACCCGGACGGCCTCGTCCCACAGGGGATCAGCGCGGAGCTGATCGCCCAGCGCTGGGAGCTGTCCCGCCAACGGCTGGACGACTTCGCCGCCGAGAGCCACCACCGTGCCGCCCGGGCCTGGGCGGACGGCCGGTTCGCCGCCGAGGTCTCCCCCCTCAAGGCGCCGTCGGCCGACGGCGCCCTCGTGACCGTCGCCCAGGACGAATCGGTGCGCCCGAGCACGTCACCGCAGATCCTGGCCGGGCTGCGGCCGGCGTTCCGCGCCGACGTCTGGGAGGAGCGCTTCCCGCAGATCGACTGGCGGATCACCGCGGGCAACTCCTCACCGGTCAACGACGGCGCCGCCGCCGTGCTCATCACCAGCGGCCAGACCGCCCGGCGGCTTGGGCTGCGGCCCCGCGCGCGGCTGCACACCTTCGCCGTGGTCGGCGACGACCCCCTGCTCATGCTCACCGGCATCATCCCCGCGACGCGCAAGGTCCTCGACCGCGCGGGCCTGACGCTGCACGACATCGACGCGTTCGAGGTCAACGAGGCATTCACCAGCGTCGTGCTCGCCTGGCTGGCCGAGACCGGGGCCGACCCGGCCAAGGTCAACGTCAACGGCGGCGCCACCGCCATCGGGCACCCCCTCGGGGCCAGCGGCGCCCGCCTGATGACCACCCTGCTGTCAGTGCTCGAGCAGCGCGGCGGACGGTACGGCCTGCAGACGATGTGCGAGGCCGGCGGCCTGGCCAACGCGACCATCGTCGAACGTCTCTGAGCCGCTTCCGAGTCCGCGTGCGCGGGTGGTGTGCCCGGTCCTGGACAATGGAGAGTCCGCACCGGGCGCCGTGGGACGCCGGCGCCGCTCTGAGCAGGAGACCACGCCGTTGCCGCAGGATCACCAGACGCACGGCGCCGACCGCACCGACCTGCGGGCCGACTGCGGCCGGTGCCAGGCGCTGTGCTGCGTGGCGCTGCCCTTCTCCGCGTCGGCCGGCTTCGCGATCGACAAGGAGGCCGGGCGGCCCTGCCCGAACCTGCGCGCCGACTTCCGCTGCGGCATCCACGCCGACCTGAGGGCGAAGGGCTTCTCCGGCTGCACCGTCTTCGACTGCTTCGGCGCCGGGCAGAAGGTCTCCCAGGTCACCTTCGCGGGCCGGGACTGGCGGGAGGCGCCCGGCGTCGCCCGGGAGATGTTCGCGGTCTTCGCCGTCATGCGGCAGCTGCACGAGATGCTGTGGTACCTGACCGAGGCGCTGAGCCTCCCCCAGGCCCGCCCGATCCACGACGAACTGCGCGAGATGCTGCAGGACACCGAGCGACTCACCCGCGCCGGCGCCAGCGAGCTCGCCGAGCTGGACGTGGCCGCCCACCGCGCCCGCGTCAACCCGCTCCTGCTGCGCGTCGGCGAGCTCGTACGGGCCGGGGCGCCCGGCCGCCCGAAGAACCGCCGGGGCGCCGACCTCATCGGCGCCCGGCTCAAGGGCGCGGACCTGCGCGGAGCCGATCTGCGCGGCGCCTACCTCATCGCGGCCGACCTCAGGAACGCCGACCTGCGCGCGGCCGACCTGATCGGCGCGGACCTGCGCGACGCCGACCTGCGCGGAGCGGACCTGACCGGCGCCATCTTCCTCACCCAGGCGCAGGTCAATGCCGCCCGCGGCGACGCCGCGACCCGGCTGCCGGCCGCGCTCACCCGCCCCGCCCACTGGTGATCCCCTTACCGATCGCCGGGTGCGTGCCTTCTCATCGCTCGTCGCCGTGGCGGCTGCCGTATTCTGGCGACGTGGCAAAGCCCGACGGTGAACGCATGGGTGTCGTTACCGCACTGGTGCGCTCCTCTTTCCTGGTGAACGCCGTGTACGCCGACGCGGCCCGGGAGTACGGGCTGACCGCGCAACAGGGACAGCTGCTGTGCGTGCTGATGCCCGGCCCGTACGGCATGACCGAGCTGGGCCGGACGCTGGGGCTGGCCAAGTCGAGCCTGACCGGCCTGGTGGACCGGACCATGCAGCGCGGCCTGGTGCGGCGCGAGCCCGATCCGCAGGACAAGCGCGCGGTCCGCGTCGCGCTGACCGACGAGGGCAGCGAGGTCGTGGAGAAGTTCTACGCCGAGACCTGCCGCCGGGTGGACGCGCTGCCGGCGGACCTGCCGGAGTCCGACCGCGACACGCTCGCGGAGCTGCTCGGCCGCGTCGTCCTGGCCAACAAGGTGCCGATGGTCTTCGCCGAGGCCGACGCGGCGGCCACCGCCGCGCATGAGCACTGAGCGGCCACTCCACAATGGCCTGATGGCCGACTCCAGTACGGGCCCGGCGGACGGTCCCATGACGCCCGGGGCGGACTTCCTCCAGCTGCGCATCGAGGAGGCTCCTGCGGGCGGGCGCTCCGACTGGCTCGCCGAGCGGCTGCGGCACGCGATCGCGGACGGCCGGTTGCCGGTGGGCAGCCGGCTCCCGGCCACGCGGTCGCTGGCCGCCGACCTCGGCGTCTCGCGCGGGGTGGTCACCGAGGCCTACCAGCGTCTGATCGAGGAGGGCCGGCTCGCCGGCCGGGGCCGCGCCGGGACCGTCGTCGTCGCCGCCCCGCCTCCGGCGCGCAACCCGGCGCCTGTCCGCCCGGTGCCGGCGGGCGCGGTGTTCGCGGCCCCGCCGGGCGGGGACGTCTTCGACGCCGTGCGCGCGGCGCCCGCCCGGATCGACCTGTCGCCCGGGGTGCCGGACCTGGCCGCGTTCCCGCGCACCGCCTTGCTGCGTGCCGAGCGCGCCGTGCTCGCCGACCTGCCGACGGCCGAGCTGGGATACGGAGACCCGCGGGGAGCGCCCGCCCTCCGCCGCGCCGTCGCCGACCGGCTCGCCCGCACGCGCGGGATCCGGGCCGATCCGGACGAGGTGATCATCGTGGCGGGCACCGCCCAGGCGCTCGGCCTGTTCGCGCAGGTGCTCCGGGACGACGGGATCGGCGCGGTGGCGGTGGAGGACCCAGGGTCCCTGGGCGCCCGCCAGCACCTGCGGCACTGGGGACTCCGGACACCGCCGGTGCCGGTCGACTCGGCCGGAATCCGCGTCGACGACCTGCGCTCCCAGGGTGCCCCGGCCGTCCTGGTCACGCCGGCCCACCAGTTCCCGACCGGGGTGGTCCTCGGCGGGGACCGCCGCCGCCGGCTCACGGACTGGGCGCGCGAGGGCGGGCTCGTCCTGGAGGACGACTATGACGCCGAGCACCGCTACGACCGGCCTCCGGTGCCGGCGCTGCGGTCGATGCTCCCCGACCGCGTCTGCTACGCCGGGAGCGTCTCCAAGCTCCTGGCCCCGGCGTTGCGTGTCGGCTGGATCCTCGCCCCGGCGGCGTACCGGGACGCGCTGGTGGAGGCCAAGCGGTACGCCGATCTCGGCAACGCCCTGGTCCCGCAGCTGGTGCTGGCCCGCCTCATGGAGTCGGGCGCGATGGACCGCCACCTGCGCCTGGTCCGCAGGCGCCACCGGATCCGCCGCGACGCGATGATCGAGGCGATCGGGACGCACCTGCCGGGCGCGACCGTGCACGGCGCCGCCGCGGGCCTGCACCTGCTGATCACTTTCGCGGACCGGTTCGCCGACATCGAACTCGCCGCCGAGGCGCTCGCGCGCGGGGTGAAGGTCCAGCCGCTGTCCTGGCACCGCGTGCGGCCAGGCCGGCCGGGTCTGGTGCTGGGCTATGCCGCGAGCAGGCCGACGGACATCGCCGAGGGCGTGACGGCTCTCGGCGAAGCCCTGCGCGACCTGCTCCGCGGCCGGGCGTGACAGGTGCGGCTCGACGATCCCGCAGCGTATCGCGGCCGTCCCGTCACACGGGCGCGATCCGATCCGTCATCGGTACGGAGACGCGACAGAAGGACTTGACTTCCTCCCCCTCCTGGAGGAGGGGGATTCCCATCGGCCGTGCGGCCGATCCGGCCTTTAGGCCGGGTGCCTCACGGCGCGGGTTTCCTGGTTCAGCGCCGACTGCGGAAGGGAGGACCCTTGCCGTCTTACACCAGCTCCACAGGCATCACCAGGGTCGCCCCTGGCTACGGCTCGACCAGCCGCAAGGATGTTCTTGGCCGCGTTGATGTCCCGGTCGTGCCGGGTACGGCAGATGGGGCACGTCCAGTGCCGGGTCGAAAGGCTCAGCTCAGCGAGCAGGTGCCCGCAGATCGAGCAGGTCTTGGAAGAGGGGTACCAGCGGTCGATCAACACCAGGGTTCGTCCCGCGCGTTCGGCCTTGTACTCCAACTGCCGCCGGAACTCACCCCACCCCGCATCGCTGATCGCGCGCGCGAGCCTGTGGTTCTTGACCATGTTCTTGATCGCGAGGTCTTCGATCACGATGACATCCGCTCTGCGCACCAGGTTGGTGCTGACGCGGTGCAAGAAGTCGTCCCGGGCGTTGCGGACCTTGCGGTGGGCGCGGGCGACCTTGGCCTTGGCCTTTCGCCGGTTCATACTCCCGCGCTGGCAGCGGGCCATGCGCCGCTGGTAACGGGCCAGGTTGCGGGCCTTGCGCTCAAGATGGCGAGGGTTGGCGATCCGCTCCCCGTCGGAGGTGACCGCGAAGTCCCTGATGCCCAGATCGACGCCGATGGCATGCCTGGCCTTATCCATGGGCGCGGGCGCGTCGGTGTCGACGGCGAACGTCACATACCAGCGGCCATCCGGATCCCGGGAGATGACGACCATGGTGGGGTTGAGCGTGGCCACCTCGACGTCGTCGAAGGACCACACGAACCTCAGCGGCGTGGTCGTCTTGGCCATGGACAACTCGCCGTTCTTCATCCGGAACGCCGAGCGAGTGTAGTGCGCGGTCTGACGCGAGCTGCGCGTCTTAAAACGCGGGTACTTCGCGCGACCGGCGAAGAAGTTCGCGAACGCCGCATGCTGATGCCGCAGCGCCTGCTGCAACGGAACCGACGACACCTCCGACAAGAACGCCAGATCCTCGGTCTTCTTCCACCCGGTCAACGCCGCGTCGGTCTGCTTGTAAGAGGTCTTCTCACCACGCTGGTGATACGCCGCATGTCGGTCAGCCAGGGTCTTGTTCCACACGACACGCACACACCCGAACGTGCGGCTGAACACCGCCGCTTGCTCGGGGTCCGGGTAAGCCCGGCACTTGTACGCCGTCCGCATGCCCGTGACCTTACAGATGACATAAACAAGTGTAAAGCAGTTGGCTAGATTCCGATGGACTCTGCTCTTGTGCCAGTCCCGGCTAACGCCGGGTCGCTCCTGACGGAGCCCGAATTCCTCCCCGACCTGAAGGCCGGGGCAACCCGAGGAGGACGTGAGGGATGGACGAGGACGAGTTCCTGGCCGGCCGGTTCGAGGCGCACCGTACCCACCTGCGGGCGGTCGCCTACCGGATGCTCGGCTCCCTGGCCGAGGCCGACGACGCCGTGCAGGAGGCGTGGCTGAAGCTGAGCCGTGCCGACGTCGGCGACGTGGAGAACCTGGGCGGCTGGCTGACCACGGTCGTCGGCCGGGTCTGTCTCGACATGCTCCGGGCGCGCGGCAGCCGGCGTGAGGAACCTCTCGAGGCGCGCCTGCCCGATCCGGTGGTCAGCGCCGCCGAGGGGATCGATCCCGAGCAGGAGGCGCTGGTGGCCGACTCGGTCGGGCTCGCGCTGCTGGTGGTGCTGCAGTCGCTCGGGCCCGCCGAGCGGCTGGCGTTCGTGTTGCACGACATGTTCGCGGTGCCGTTCGAGGAGATCGCCCCGATCGTGGGCCGCTCGCCCGCCGCGGCCCGGCAGCTCGCCAGCCGCGCCCGCCGCCGGGTCCAGGGCGCGGCCCCGGTCCCCGACCCCGACCTGACGCGCCAGCGCGAGGTCGTCGACGCCTTCCTCGCCGCCGCGCGCGGCGGGGACCTCGACGCGCTGGTCGCCGTGCTCCACCCCGACGTGGTGCTGCGCACCGACCGTGGCGCCGTCCCGGGCGGACGGGCGGAGCTGCGCGGCGTACGGGACGTCTCCGGGCAGATGGCCACCTTCCACCGGGCCGCCAGTTCGTTCGCCACACGGCCGGCCCTGGTCAACGGCGCCGCGGGTGCCGTCGCCCTCGCCGGCGGGCGTCCGACGTCGGTTCTGAGCTTCACGATCACCAACGGCCTGATCGCCGCGATCGACATCCTCGCCGACCCCGACCGCCTGGCCCGGCTCGACGTCACGATGCTGGACGGCTGAGACGGACGGCTCCCATATATGGGATATCCTCCCGTATATGGGAACGTCGTCGATGAGTGCCGCGCCGGAAGAGGTGGACGCCCGGCTGGCGGCCCGCCTCGCGGAGCTGCGGGCCGAGCGCGGCTGGTCACTGGAGGAGCTGGCGCGGCGCACCGGGGTGAGCCGCTCCACGCTGTCGCGCCTGGAGCACGCCGAGATCAGCCCGACCGCCGCCCTCCTCAACAAGCTGTGCGCCGCCTACGAGCGCACCATGTCGCGGTTGCTGGCCGAGGTCGAGTCCGAGCCGCCGCAGCTCGTCCGCGCCGGCGACCAGGCCCTGTGGCGCGACGAGGCGTCGGGCTTCGTGCGGCGCTCGGTGTCGCCCCCGCACGCGGGCCTGCGCGGGGAGGTCGTCGAGGGCACCCTGCGCCCGGGCGCGGACATCTCCTACGACGGGCCGGCCGTGCCCGGCCTGGAGCAGCACATCTGGGTGCTCGAGGGAGCCCTGATGGTGGACGCGAACGGTCACGGCCACGAGGTTCGCGCGGGCGACTGCCTGCGGTTCCGGCTGTGGGGCCCCTCGCGGTTCCGCTGCGTCGGTCCCGACCCGGCCCGCTACGCCCTGGTGGTGGTGCTGCCGTGATCACCCGGCTGTCCGCCGCCGAGTTCGCCGCCGCGGTGCCGGATCTGGCGGAGCTTCTCGTCGACGTCGTCGCCGACGGCCACTCCCTCGGCTTCCTCACCCCGTTCGACCCGAGCGAGGCGGCCGCCTGGTGGGACGCGCGCAGCCCCGCCGTGGCCGACGGCGGCCTCCTCGTCTGGGTCTCCCGCGGCCCGCGCGGCGTCGACGGGACGGTCAGCCTCGCCCTGGAACCGAAACCCAACGGCCGGCACCGCGCCGAGGTCGTCAAACTGATGGTCCGCCGGGACGCGCGCGGCCGGGGCCTCGGCCGGGCGCTGCTCGCCACCGCCGAGAAGGCGGCGTCCCAGGCCGGTGCGACCCTCCTGCTCCTGGACACCGAGACCGGCAGCGTCGCCGAGGACCTCTACCACGCCGCCGGCTGGGTCCGGTACGGGATCGTCCCCGACTACGCCGCCGACCCGGCCGGGGCGCTCCGCGACTGCAGCTTCTTCTACAAGCGCGTCGGCTGACCGGTACTCATCCGGTGGCGCCGGAGTCCTCGCGAAGCGCCCGGAAGAACGCCCGTACGTCGGCGACCAGCAGGTCCGGCTCCTCCATGGCGGCGAAGTGCCCGCCCCGGTCGTACTCCGTCCAGCGCACGATGGTGTTCGTCCGCTCCGCGATGTGCCGGAGGAAGATGAAGTTGTCCTCGGGGAACACCGCCAGGGCGGTCGGCGCGGTCGACGGCTCGGGCGGATCGCCCCAGTAGTCGGCGTGCGCCCGCTCGTAGTAGACGCGGGCCGAGGATCCGGCGGTGCCGGTCAGCCAGTAGAGCATCACGTTGGTGAGCAGCAGGTCCCGGTCCACGGCGTCCTCGGGGCGGTCCCGGGAGTCGGTCCACTCCTTGAACTTCTCCACGATCCAGGCCAGCTGACCGACCGGGGAGTCGGTCAGCGCGTAGGCGAGGGTCTGGGGGCGCGTCGACTGGATCGCGGCGTAGCCCGCGCGCTCGCGCTCCCACTCGCGGGTCCGTTCCCAGGAGGCGAGTGTGCGTTCGCGTTCGGCGGGGCTCAGCGCCGCCAGCTCGGCCGCGTCCGGTTCGCTGGTCGCGGCCGAGTTCGGGAGCAGGTTCAGATGGACGCCGATGACGTGGCCGGGACGGATCCGGCCGAGTTCGCGGGAGATGACCGCGCCCCAGTCGCCGCCCTGCGCGCCGTAGCGCCGGTAGCCGAGGCGGTCCATCAGCTCGGCGAAGGCGGCCGTGATCCGCTGGTACTCCCAGCCGGTCTGGCGTGTCGGCCCGGACGGGCCGAAGCCCGGGATGCTGGGAATCACCAGGTGGAACGCGTCGGCCGGGTCGCCGCCGTGGGCTCGCGGATCCGTCAACGGGCCGGCGATCTCGGTGAACTCCACGATCGACCCCGGCCAGCCGTGGGTGATGATCAGCGGGGTCGCGTCCGGCTCCGGGGAGCGGATATGGGCGAAGTGGATGTCCGCGCCGTCGATCGTGGTGGTGAACTGCGGCCAGGTGTTCAGCCGGGCCTCGGCGGCCCGCCAGTCGTACTCGTGCCGCCAGTACCGTACGAGCTCGCGCAGGTAGTCGCGAGGGACGCCGTACGCCCAGCCCACTCCGGGCAGCTCGTCCGGCCACCGGGTGCGGTCCAGGCGCGCGTGCAGGTCGTCCAGGTCGGCCTGCGGGATGTCGATGCGGTAGGGGCGGATGCTCTGGTCGGCCAACGCGATCATTCACTCTCTCTTGAGACATCGGGCCGGTGCTCGGTGGAGCGCCGTGCGCGCAGCGCCCGGACCTTCTGGCGGTTGCCGCAGTGTTCCATGGAACACCAGCGGCGGCGGCCCGGGCGTGAGGTGTCGACGTAGATCAGGTAGCAGTTGTCCCCGGCGCACGTGCGGATGCGCTCGGCGAACGGGCCGGTCAGCAGGTCCACGGCGTCGTGGGCGACGGTGGCGAGCAGCCGCGCGCCGTCGGCGGGCCCTGCCCAGCGGCGCTCGCCATCCGCTCCGATGGCGGGTGCCAGCGGCGGGTGGGCGGCGGCCTCGTTGACGGTGGCCAGATCCTCCGGTGCGCACGGTTCGTCGCGCGTGCGGGCGATGGCGATCCGCCACAGCGCGTCGCGCAGCCGCCGCGCGTCCGTGACCTCCTGTGGGGCGATCTCCAGAGCGGGCGTCGGGGGCAGCCGTGACCTGGCCGCCCAGGCGGCCAGGTCGGCGGGCTCGTGCAGCACCTCCCATCTGCGGCCCTCACCGGGTCCGCCGGTGGTCAGCAGCTCCAGGCACAGCGCGCCGGGATCGAACCGGAAGACGGCCCCGGAGTGGGTGCGCAGGACCAGCCCGGGGGTTGCCGACGAATCCATGTAACCAATATAAGTGGTTACATGCCTTTGCATTGGAAGCTGGTCATCGACAGCAACGACGCCCCCGCGCTGGCGGACTTCTGGGCCGCCGCGCTCGGATACGAGGTGGAGGACCCCGGGGCGCTCATCGACCGCCTCCTGGCGGCGGGCCAGGTCGGCGAGGACGCGGTGATCGAGCACCGTGGCCGGCGGATGTTCCGCGGGTTCGCCGCGATCCGCCATCCAGAGGACCCGTTCGACGAGACCAGCGGGATCGGCCGGGGACGCCGCCTGCTCTTCCAGGACGTGCCCGAGGCGAAGACCGGCAAGAACCGCCTGCACATCGACGTCCACGCCGAGCCGGGAGGACTGGACCCGCTGGTGGCCCGGCTGGAGACCCTGGGCGCCAACCGCGTCCAGGAGGTGAACAAGGGACCGGCCGGGCACTGGTGGGTCATGCGGGACCCGGAGGGCAACGAGTTCTGCGCCGCGTAGTCCGAGGAGTTCCCGATAGGTTCGTGGTGTGGACGAGACCGACCTGGACGTGGATGCCTTCACCGCGGCGATCGAGGGCTTCAACCGCTTCTACATCCGGCTTCCCACCCTGGAGAAGCTGTCGTTCACGACGCTGTCGGTCCTCGACACCCTGGCGTTCAGCGACCGGCCGATGCGGCTGACCGACCTCACCCGGACCGAGCAGGTCACCCAGCCCGCCATCACCCAGCTGGTCACCCGACTGGAGCGCGACGGACTGGTCCAGCGCCGCCCCGACCCGAGCGACGGACGCGCCATCCTCGTCCACATCACCGAGGCCGGCCGGCGGATCTGCCGGTCGCGCCACGACGACCGGACACAGCACCTGGCCCCGCTCATCGCCCGGCTGAGCGCCGAACAGCGAACGGCGCTCGCAGGCGCGCTGCCCGCCCTGACCCGCCTCGCCGAACTCGGACGCGAACCGTAGTCTCCGATGCCGGCGTGAGCCTCCGGCCGCCTGGTCAGTCGGTGCCGGACTCCATCGCGGCGTGATCGAGCAGCTCCTCGTCGGCGGGCACCTCTCCACGAGAGGCGATCGCCTCGGCGCCGCCCCGGGGCATCGCGCCGATCAGCCCGGTCGAGGCCGCCTGCGCGGCACCGATCAACGTCGGGTGCCGGCTGCCGACCATGCCGAGCCCGGCGTACTGCTCGAGCTTGGCGCGAGAGTCGGCGATGTCGAGGTTGCGCATGGTCAGCTGGCCGATCCGGTCGACCGGCCCGAAGGCGGAGTCCTCGGTGCGCTCCATCGACAGCTTGTCCGGGTGGTAGCTGAACGCCGGACCCGAGGTGTCCAGGACGGAGTAGTCCTCACCGCGCCGCAGCCGCAGGCTCACCTCGCCGGTGACCGCCGTGCCGACCCAGCGCTGCAGCGACTCGCGCAGCATCAGCGCCTGCGGGTCCAGCCAGCGGCCTTCGTACAGCAGCCGGCCCAGCCGCCGTCCCTCGGAGTAGTAGGTGGCGAGGGTGTCCTCGTTGTGGATCGCGTTGACCAGCCGCTCGTACGCCGCGTGCAGCAGCGCCATCCCCGGCGCCTCGTAGATGCCCCGGCTCTTGGCCTCGATGACGCGGTTCTCGATCTGGTCGGACATGCCCAGGCCGTGCCGGCCGCCGATGGCGTTGGCCTCCAGCACCAGGTCGACGGCCGAGGGGAACTCCTTGCCGTTGATGGTGACCGGCCGTCCCTGCTCGAAGCCGACCGTGACGTCCTCGGCGGCTATCTCGACGCTCGGGTCCCAGAACGGCACGCCCATGATCGGCTCGACGATCTCGATGCCCGCGTCGAGGTGCTCGAGCGCCTTGGCCTCGTGGGTGGCGCCCCAGATGTTCGCGTCGGTGGAGTAGGCCTTCTCGGTGCTGTCCCGGTACGGCAGGTCACGGGCGAGCAGCCACTCCGACATCTCCTTACGGCCGCCCAGCTCGGTGACGAAGTCGGCGTCCAGCCACGGCTTGTAGATCCGCAGGGAGGGGTTGGCGAGCAGGCCGTAGCGGTAGAACCGCTCGATGTCGTTGCCCTTGAAGGTGGAGCCGTCGCCCCAGATCTGCACGCCGTCCTCGAGCATGGCGCGCACGAGCAGGGTGCCCGTGACGGCCCGGCCGAGCGGCGTGGTGTTGAAGTAGGTGCGGCCACCGGAGCGGATGTGGAAGGCGCCGCAGGCCAAGGCCGCGAGCCCTTCTTCCACCAGGGCCGCCCGGCAGTCGACCAGGCGGGCGACCTCCGCGCCGTACGCCGTGGCGCGCCCGGGCACCGACGCGATGTCGGGTTCGTCGTATTGGCCGATCTCGGCGGTATAGGTGCACGGAACGGCACCCTTCTCGCGCATCCACGCGACCGCAACCGAGGTGTCGAGGCCGCCGGAGAAGGCGATCCCGACACGTTCACCGACTGGCAGAGAAGTGAGCACCTTGGACACGAGCACAAGTATGCACGATGATGCATGGTCATGCAAAGCCCTGTATGCCAGACCGTTGGACGAACTTCCGAAAACCGGATTTCGGGCGACCTTCCCGAGGGGCTGCGGCCGGCGCGGCCCGTCGCCGTCTCGGCGCCGGCCGGGGCCTTCCCGATCGGCTACCGCCGGAGCGGACCGTCGCCGTCCCGCTCCGGGGTGACCGACGCGGCCAGCTCGTAGGCGGGTGAGCGGTCGAGGGAATCGCGGGCCCGGTCGTACCGCCGGGTGGTACGCGGATCGGCGTGCCCGGCGAAGTCCTGGACCACGTGCAGCGGCCGCCCGTCGCTCAGCGCGATCGTGATCGCCGAATGCCGGAACGAGTGCGGCGAGATCGCGTGCGGCACTCCGGCCGCGCGCGCGACCCGGTTGACCAGCTTCCACGCGTACGACTGCGTCAGCCGCCGGCCGGTGCGCGACACGAAGAGCAACCCCTCCCGGGGATCCCCCCGCTCCTCCAGGTAGCCCTGCACCGCGGCCAGCGCCGCGGGCGGGATCGCGAACCGTTTGACCCGGCCGCCCTTGACGGCCAGGTCCAGGACCTGATGGCCGCGGTCCTGGCCCAGCTGCTCGATCCGCGCGTCCAGGATCGAACTGATCCGCCCCGCCGTGGCGAACATCAGCCACAACAGCGCGTACGTCCGGGCGGACTCATGGTCGGCGGCATGGCCGAGGACCGCGGCGACCTGCTCGCGCGACAGCCCCCGCGTACGGGAGGCATGGGCGTCCAGCCGTGGCCGCTCGGCGCCCTCGAACGGGTTGATCGCCGCACACCGCTCCCGGAGCAGGTAGGTGTACCACGACGAGACGGCCGCGATCCGTCGGCCGATGGTGGCCCGCGCCAGCCCCGATTCCTTCAACGCCGCGATGTACAGGTCCGCCGCGGCCGTGGTCGCCGCCGCAGGTACGCAGCGCTGCGCGGCGCACCACGACACCCACCAGCTCAGGTCTCGGACATAGGCGGCACGTGTATGCGGTGACTCGCGCCGGCCGGAGACCAGCCACATGGCGGTCGACCGCAGCCCCGCCTCCGGCATTCCCGCCGCCCGCAGGAGGCTCGCCAGCTCGTGCGGTGTCCGGCCCGGCGGCGCGCCCCGCAGGGCGACCCCGGCGGCTGCCGAAGAGGTCACCACCTCGACGCCCACGGCCATCGCTCACCACCATCACCCGTATGCCCGGTACCGTCCAGAAACGTTATCGCCCCGTGCCGGCCAGGATCATGAGGCGCCGCCGGCCGGATCCGGCGTCAGCCGTCGAGGACCTCCGGGCTCCGGCCGGTCATGGCCTCCAGCGCCATGACGGCCACGTGCAGTTCCGTACGCTGCGGACCGGACTCCAGGTCGTGGCCCAGCAGGCGTTCGATCATCCGGAGGCGGTGGTAGAACGCCTGGCGCGACAGGCCGCTGCGCTTGGCTGCCGCGGACTTGTTGCCGGCCTCGGCCAGGTAGTGGTGGAGCGTGGCGATGAGATCGCCGCCGTGTCGTTCGTCGTGGTCGATCAGCCGGCCGAGCCGGCGGTCGACGTACCGCTGGATCCGCACGTCGTCGCGCAGCGCGTACAGCAACTGCGGCAGGCCGATGTCGGAGGTCACGTGGAACGGCCGGTCGGAGGCGCCGGGCCGGATGGCCTCCAGGACCTGCTCGGCCTCCGCGAAGGAACGGGCCACCTGCCCGAGGTCGGCGACGCCTGGCCCGACCGCGACGACCGCGTCGGTGCCGAGCTCCTCGCGGGCGAACCGGCCGACGCGTTCGGCGACCGGCTCCCACGCGCCCGCGCGCGCCACGGCGATCAGCACGCCGGTCACTCCGGGACGCAGGCCGCCGACCAGGGCACGCGCGCCTCCGGCGGCGAGCCGGGCCGCCAACGCGTCGCCGAAGCCGTCCTGGGCCGTCCGGGAACCGGCCCGGATCAGGAGTGCGACGACCCGGTGTCCGGCGACCGGCAGGCCGAGGGATTCGGCTCGGGTGCGGGCCTCGGTCGCCGTGCGGTGCCGCCCCTCGATCAGGGCGCGAAGCGCCGTCTCATGGGCGTCGCGTTCCCAGCGCATGTGCCCGGCCAGCCGCGCGAGCGTCAGCGCGGTCGCCGCGTGGTCCAGGACCATGACGTGCTCGGGACTGATCAGCCGATCGTGCTCGTCGGGCAGGAGCACCAGCCGTCCCCAGCGGCTGCCGCCGTGCTCCAGCGGCGTGACGAGCCACTCCTCCGGCCCGCTCTGCGCGGTGCGGTCGGGCGTCGCCGTGCCGTGGGAGCGCCGCGGCCAGGCGGTGAGCACCTGCCCGGCCGGGCGGCCGGCGGGCGCACAGTGCACGGCGTGGTGGATGAGGTTCTCCAGGACGATCGGGCACCCGGTGAGCTCCGCCGCGGCTTCGACGATCTCGCCCGGTTCGGCGCCGTGCAGAGTCAGGTCCCGGAAGACGTCCTGGATGCGCTGGGCCCGGCGGAGCAGCTCTCCCTGAGCGTCGAGGATCAGCGCGTGCACGGTCTGGGTCACGTCGATGAACCGCACCTCGCGGTGCAGGACGATCAGCGGGAGGTCGCGATCACGGCAGGCGCGGACCAGGTCGGCCGGCACTCGCTGGTAGCGGCGGCCGAGCTCGATGACGAGCCCGGCGGCGCCGATGTCGGCGAGCTGATCGACGTAGGCGCGCAGCAGGGTGGGATCCTCCGGGTGCGGCATGCCGGTGGTGAGGATCAGTTCGCCGCCTTCGAGGAAGGACGCCGGGTCGAGGAGTTCGGTGACGTGCACCCAGCGCACCTGGCGCGCCAGGTGCCGCTCCCCGGACACGACCTCCGGGAGTCCCGCGACGAGGACCGGCAGCCGCAGCACGTCGGCGATCGTGAGGGACCGGGTCGGCGACGACACCGATGTCGTCTCCCCCGGTTCTGGCGTCTGCCGCATGTATCGCCACTCTGGCAAACCGGCCATGATCCCCGCAAGGGCCGTTGACGCTGGTCAGGCAGGGCTTTGCGGCATCATCGCCGGGCCGGTGCGGTCACGGACGGTGGGGATCCGCGCCCGGAGCGGTGGACACACCGTCCACATCCGGGCCGCCGACCGCACAGTGTGCGCGTTGACCGTGGGTGGAGTGCGTGGCGAAGGTGGCCGTGTACGCCGGGCCACGAGACCGCACGCACCCCTTCGCACCCCACGGGAGATCAGCACCATGACCGACCTGTCCCCGCACCTGCGCCAGGCCACCCCGGTCGTCGCCGAACGCGGCGAAGGCGTCTACCTGTACGGCACGGACGGCCGGCGCTACCTGGACTTCACCGCGGGCATCGGCGTCACCAGCACCGGGCACTGTCACCCGCGCGTGGTCGCCGCCGCCCAGGAGCAGGTGGCCAAGCTGATCCACGGGCAGTACACGACGGTGCTGCACGAGCCGCTCGGCCGGCTGACCGCCAAGCTCGGCGAGGTGCTGCCCGAGGGCCTGGACAGCCTGTTCTTCGTCAACTCTGGCAGCGAGGCGGTGGAGGCCGCGATGCGGCTCGCCCGCCAGGCCACCAAGCGCCCGAACATCGTGGTCTGCCACGGCGGCTTCCACGGCCGTACGGTCGCGGCGGCGTCGATGACCACCTCCAACACCAAGGTGCGGACCGGGTTCGGGCCGCTGATGGGCGGTGTAGTCATCACGCCCTTCCCCAACGCCTTCCACTACGGCTGGGACGAGGAGACCGCGACCCGCTTCGCGCTCCGCGAGTTCGACTACATACTCCAGACCGTCTCCGACCCCGAGGACACGGCCGCGATCATCGTCGAGCCGGTGCTCGGGGAGGGCGGCTACGTCCCGGCCACCGAAGGCTTCCTGAAGGGCCTGCGGGAACGCGCCGACCGGCACGGCATCCTGCTCATCCTCGATGAGATCCAGACCGGCGTCGGGCGCACCGGCCGGTTCTGGGGACACGACCACTTCGGGGTCCGCCCCGACATCCTCATCACCGCCAAGGGCCTGGCCAGCGGCTTCCCGCTGTCCGGCATCGCGGCGTCGCAGGAGCTGATGCGAAAGGCCCGGCCCGGCTCGCAGGGCGGCACGTACGGCGGCAACGCCGTGGCCTGCGCCGCGGCCATCGCCACGCTCGAGGTCGTCCAGGACGAGGGGCTGGTCGCCAACGCGGCGGCGATGGGCGCCCGCCTGCGCGCCGGCCTGGAGAAGGTCGCGGCGGACCACCCGGGCATCGGCGACGTACGCGGGCTCGGGCTGATGCTGGCCAGTGAGTTCGTCACCGCCGAAGGCGAGCCCGACCCGGAGACGGCCGCGCGCGTGCATCGGGCCGCCGTCGATGAGGGCATGCTCCTGCTCACCTGCGGCCCGTGGAACAACGTGGTCCGGATGATCCCCGCCCTGGTCGTCGCCGAGGACCAGATCGACGAGGCGCTGCGGGCCTGGACGGCGGCGGTCGCCGTCGGCACCTCTGCCCAGTGACCTGGGAGAACGCTCCGGACCGGCGCGCCGTCCTGCTGGAGGCACTGGGCCGCCACGCGCCGGGCCTGGAGGTCGACGCGGGCGCCGGACGGCGCGCGCAGTACGCCTACGACGCCTCGAACTACCGGGTGCCGCCGCTGGCGGTGGCCTTCCCCAAGGACCCGGCCGACGTCGCCGCGGCGGTCCGGGCCTGCGGAACCGCAGGCGTGCCGATCACCGCGCGGGGCGGCGGCACCAGCATGGCCGGCAACGCGGTCGGGCCCGGCCTGGTCCTGGACTTCTCGCGGCACATGAACCGGGTGCTGCGCGTGGACCCGGACACCCGCACCGCGGTCGTCGAGCCCGGCGTCGTCCTCGACGACCTGCAGCGCGCCGCGGCGCCGTACGGCCTGTTCTTCGGCCCCGACCCGTCCTCCCACAGCCGCTGCACCCTCGGCGGGATGATCGGCAATGACGCGTGCGGCAACCACTCGGTCCGCTACGGCCGTACGGTCGAGCACGTCGAGTCCCTGGAGATCGTGACGGCGGACGGGGTGCACGCCGTCGCGGAGGCGGGTGGGCTGCGGCCGGCCGACGCCGCCGACGACAGGGCGGTGCGGCGGGTCGCCGAGATCGACGCGGCCCTCGACGGCCTCGTCACCGGCAACCTCGCCGAGATCCGCACCGAGCTCGGCCGGATCCCGCGTCAGGTCTCCGGCTACCAGTTGCACCATCTGCTGCCCGAGCGCGGCCGGCACGCCGCCCGTGCGCTGGTGGGCACCGAGGGCGGCTGCGCCGTCGTGGTCCGGGCCACCGTGCGCCTGCAGCCGATGCCGGCGGCGACGGCGCTGCTGGCGATCGGCTACCGCGACGTCATCGACGCCGCCGCGGACGTGCCGGCGATCCTGGAGCATCGCCCCACCGCCGTGGAGGGCATGGACGAGGCGATCGTCGCGACCATGCGGCACCGGCGGGGACCGGGCGCGGTGACGGGGCTGCCGGAAGGCGACGCGTGGCTCTACGTCGAACTCGACGGTGACGACCCTGAGGACGCCGGGCGGCGCGCCACCGGCCTCCTCGCGGCGCTGCGCGAGAGCGGCCGGATGGTCGCCGGACGCGTCGTCGAGGACCCCGCCGAGCGGCGCTCGCTGTGGCGGGTACGCGAGGACGGCGCGGGACTGGCCGCCCGGCTCGTCGGCGGCGGCGAGTCGTGGCCGGGATGGGAGGACGCCGCCGTCGCGCCCGAAGACCTCGCCGCCTACCTGCGCGACTTCCGGGCGCTGCTCACCGAGCACTCCCTGACCGGCGTGCTGTACGGGCACTTCGGCGCCGGCTGCGTGCACGTGCGCATCGACTTCGACATGACCTCCCCGCGAGGGACGGCCGCGATGCGGGCCTTCCTGCAGGACGCCGCGGCCCTCGTCGTCAAGCACGGGGGCACCCTGTCCGGTGAGCACGGCGACGGCCGGGCCCGAAGCGAACTGCTGGCCACCATGTACGGGCCGCGGATCCGCGCTGCGTTCGCCGCGTACAAGAAGATCTTCGACCCGGAGGGGATCCTGAATCCGGGGATGGTCGTGGCCCCCGCCCTGCTCGACGCCGACCTCGCGCTGACCGTCGTGTCACCGGCCGGACCGCAGGAGACCCGGACCGGGTTCACGTTCCCCGAGGACGCCGACGGGCTGGCGGGGGCGGCCCGGCGCTGCATCGGCGTCGGCCGCTGCCGGAGCGCGACCGGCGCCATGTGCCCCAGCTACCAGGCCACCGGAGACGAGCGCGACTCCACCCGCGGACGCGCGCGCGCCCTGCAGGAGATGCTGCGCGGCGGCCCGGACGCCGTGCTGACCGACGGTGCGCGGTCCGCCGATGTCCGTGACGCGCTCGACCTGTGCCTGTCCTGCAAGGCCTGCGCGTCCGACTGCCCGGTCGGGGTCGACATGGCCACCTACAAGGCGGAGTTCCTCCACCGCCACTACCGGCGGCGGCTGCGGCCGCGCAGCCACTACACGCTCGGGTGGCTGCCCTGGTGGGCCGCTGCCGCCGGGTACGTCGCGGGACCGGTCAACGCCGCGCTGAGCGGCCCGGCCGGGCGGCTGGCGGCCCGCCTGGGCGGGGTGACCACCGAACGCGCCCTTCCCCGGTTCGCCTCCCGCCGCGCGCTGCGGGCCGCGCTGGACGGGAGGCCCTCAGGACGCGCCGAGGCGGTCCTCATGGTCGACTCATTCACGCGCGCCTTCCGGCCGGAGGTGGCCGGCGCCGCGATGCGCGTGCTCGGCGACGCCGGCGTGCCCGCCTCCGCACGCACCGGCCTGTGCTGCGGGCTGACGTGGCTGAGCACCGGCCAGCTCGGCATCGCACGCCGGGTGCTGACCCGTACGGTCAGCGCACTCGACGAGGGCCCGAACGAAGGCCTCCCGATCGTGCTGGCCGAACCCAGCTGCGCCGCCGCGCTGAAACACGACGCCCCCGCCCTGCTCGGCACCGAGGCCGCCCGCCGGGTCGCCGCACGGATCCGGACGTTCGCGGGCGCGCTCACCGACCTGGCCGACCCCGGCTGGCGGCCCCGGAACGTCCCGCGCCGGGTGACGGTGCAGCCGCACTGCCACGAGCGCGCCGTATTCGGCGCGGCGACGCAGGAGGCGCTGCTGCGGCGCGTCGGCGTGGAGACCATCGACCAGCCCACGGGCTGCTGCGGCCTGGCCGGGAACTTCGGTTTCGAAGCCGAGCACTACACCACCTCCATGGCCGTCGCGGAACTCTCGCTCGCGCCCCGGATCCGCGACGCCGACGCCGACGCCGTCGTGCTCGCCGACGGCTTCAGCTGCAGCACCCAGATCGACCATCTCACCGGCGCCGCCGGCCCCCGGGCCCTGCACCTCGCCGAACTTCTCGACCCGCAGGAAAGGGAGACCTCATGACCATCACCGACGCCCGGACCGACGTCGTGGCCGCCGTTCCCAAGCGGCTGTTCATCGACGGCGCTTGGACCGACGCGGCGTCCGGCAGCACGTTCGCCGTGGCCGACCCGGCCACCGGCAGGGAGCTGTGCGAGATCGCCGACGCCGGTCCCGACGACGGACGGCGCGCGCTGGAGGCCGCCGTCGCGGCGCAGGAGGGCTGGGCCGCGACCGCTCCCCGGGCCCGCAGCGAGATCCTGCGCCGCGCGCACGAGATCATCCTGGCCCGCACCGAGGAACTCGCCCTGCTGATGACGCTCGAGATGGGCAAGCCGCTGGACCAGGCGCGCGGTGAGGTCGCCTACGCCGCCGAGTTCTTCCGCTGGTTCTCCGAGGAGGCCGTGCGCATCGACGGCGGGTACGCGCCGACACCGGACGGCGCCAACCGCATCGTGGTCATGCGCCAGCCGGTCGGCCCGTGCCTGCTGATCACCCCGTGGAACTTCCCCCTCGCCATGGGCACCCGCAAGATCGGCCCGGCCGTCGCGGCCGGGTGCACAATGGTGCTCAAGCCTGCCCCGCAGACGCCGCTGTCCAGCCTGGCGCTCGCCGGGATCCTCGCCGAGGCCGGGCTCCCCGCGGGCGTGCTGAACGTCGTCACCACCTCCGACGCCGCCGCCGTCATCGAGCCCCTGCTGCGGGGCGGCCGGGTGCGCAAGCTGTCGTTCACCGGCTCGACCCAGGTCGGCCGGATCCTGCTCGCCCAGTGCGCCGACACGGTCGTGCGCACGTCGATGGAGCTGGGCGGCAACGCGCCGTTCATCGTCTTCGACGACGCCGACCTCGACGTCGCGGTGGACGGCGCCATGGCCGCGAAGATGCGGAACATGGGAGAGGCGTGCACCGCGGCCAACCGGATGTTCGTGCACCGTTCCGTCGCGGACGAGTTCGCCGCCCGGTTCGCCGAGCGGATGGCCGGGCTCACCGTCGGCCCCGGCACCGAGCCGGGCACCGACGTCGGGCCGCTGATCGACGCGGCCGGGCGCGGCAAGGTCGAGGAACTGGTCGCCGACGCCGTCGCGCGCGACGCCAAGGTCCTGACGGGCGGGACGACCCCGGAGGGCTCCGGCTACTTCTATCCCCCGACCGTCCTCACCGACGTGGCCCGCGACTCCGCGCTGATGAGCACCGAGATCTTCGGCCCGGTCGCCGCCATCACGACCTTCGAGGACGAGGACGACGTCGTCCGCGTCGCCAACGACACCGACTGGGGCCTGGTCGGCTACGTCTTCACCCGCGACCTGGACCGCGCGATCCGCGTGAGTGAACGACTCGAGGTCGGCATGGTCGGCCTGAACACCGGCCTGGTCTCCAACCCGGCGGCCCCGTTCGGCGGCGTGAAGCAGTCCGGCCTCGGCCGCGAGGGCGGCCGTGTCGGCATCGAGGAGTTCCTGGAGTACAAGTACCTGGCCGTCCCCGTACGCGCCGCGAAGTGACCTCCGCGCGGCCGCGCTCACCCGGTTGATCCGGGTGCCGTCCAAGAGTCGGCGAGGACGCACAGGTCCTCGAGCGCGGCTTCGACGCGTGCGTGGTCGCCGGTGATGAGCAGGTCGGTCTGCAGGCCGGCGTAGGCGCTGTTGAGGTAGGTCGCCTTGATCAGGGCCTCCTGCGGGTCGAGTCCGCGAGCGGTCAGTGCCCTGGCGACGAATTCGGCCCGTTCGGTCAGGAACTTGGGCACTCGGTCGCCAAGGCGCCCGGCGGCCGCCAGTCCCTCGATCTCGTGGATCAGGCGGGTGTGGGCGAGATTGGCGGGCTTGATGTGGCGGTGCCAGGAGTCACGGACGATCGATCCGATTCCGCGATCGGTGTCGTCCCAGCCTTCCGTGGCGTGGAGTTGCTCGTGCTGGATCTCGTCCAGGCGCGTCAGCAGGGCGGCCAGCAGGGCGTCCTTGTCGGCGAAGTGATGGGTCAGCACGCGCGTGCTGTGTCCCAGCGCCTGTGCGATGGGGCGCAGGGACAACCCGTTGATCCCGGTCTGGGCGAGGTGGTCCAGGACCGCATCGAGGATCTCGACGCGGCGATGCGGATCGCGGGGTCTGGCCACTGTGGCTCTCCTTGTCCGGGCGGCCCGTCATTAGGGAAACATATGTTACGTTAACGCGACCATGGACGTCGCACGTGGCCGCACTTTCGCCAAGCCCTGGCTCATCGCACTCGCCCTTACCGCCTTCGCCCTGCAGACGGACGATTTCGTCATCGTGGGGGTACTGCCGTCGATCGCACGCGAGCTGAAGGTCAGCGAGGCCGCGGCCGGTCAGCTCGTGAGCGTCTTCTCGGTGATGTGTGCGGTGATCGGGCCGCCTGCCGCCGTCATCACCGCGTCATGGTCCAGGCGGCATGTGCTCATCGGCGGCCTGCTGCTGTTCTGTGCCGCCGGCTTCGCCGTTCCCCTCGCCACGTCGTACCCCGTCCTGATGGCACTGCGGATCGTGGCCGCACTCGCGGCAGCGGTCACCCTGCCCACCGTGTTCGCGGTCGTCGCCGCGCATTCCCCGCCCGAGCGGCAAGGCCGCCACCTCGCCATCGTCATGACCGGGCTGACCGGCGCCGTTGTCATCGGCGTTCCACTGGGCACCTGGACCGGTGCGGTGTTCGGCTGGCAGGCCACCTTCGTGCTCGGCGGCCTCCTCGGCCTGGCGGCACTGGTCTGCGTGCACGTCGCCGTGCCGCGGACTCCATCCCCGCCTGCCGCAGGTCTGGCCGATCGGCTCAGCCCGCTGACGCGTCCGGCCGTGCTGGGCGTCCTGCTCGCAGCCGTCGTCGCCGTGCTGGGAAATCTGATGTTCCAGACCTACCTCGCCTCCTTCCTTCACGACATGGCGGGCGTGACGCCGGCCACGCTGGGTGGCCTACTGGCGTTGACCGGCGCAGCGGGCATCGCAGGAGCACGGTTGAGCGGTGGGCTGGTCGACCGATTCGGCCCGGCACGAGCGTTCATTCTCGCGGTGGTGGTCTTCGCCGCCGCCATGCTGGGACTGGCACTGTGCTGGTCACTTCGGCCGGCGTACCTTCCCCTCATCGTGCTCCTCCTGCTGGTCTGGTCGGCCGCCGCATGGGCGGTTCCTCCACCCGTACAGGCCCGCATCCTCGCGCTGGCCGGACCGGACGCCGGACCCCAGGCCCTGGCGCTCAGCAGCAGCGCGGTCTATATCGGGTCCTCACTCGGTGCCGGTCTCGGCGGCTGGCTGCTCAGCACGCACGGTTCCGGAGCGCTCCCGCTCACCGCCGCCTTCAGCGCCCTGGCGTCCTTGGCCTTGTTCGCCGCTACCGAACGCAGCACACGATGGCGCGGCCGGCGGAGACGCCCGGCGCATGGCCCGCCCCCGCAGCGGTCGGCGGGAAACAGAGTTGGGCGGACGTGACCCCGGCTGGTAACGTGCGAGCCGCCGTGACATCGCGCGAGGAGGTGAGACCCATGAACGCTGTACGCACGTGGGTGCTCCCGCTCGCCGTCACGGTCGGGCGATTGACGTAGGTGTCGCCGGGAGCGCCTCGACAACAAGGCAATCCCGAAAGGCAACACCTATGCATACTGTGCGTTTCACTACGGAGACTTCGTCGAACGGCGTCCTTGAACGCGACTTCGTCGTGGGCGAGGTCACCGGCGTGCTCTGGTCGCCCGCATCCGGCTCCGATCGTGCGCCCCTGGTGCTGATGGGTCACGGTGGCGGCCTGCACAAGAAGACGCCGGGACTCATGGCTCGCGCCCACGACACCGTGGCCAGGTGGGGTTTCACCGTGGTCGCCATCGATGCGCCCGGACACGGCGACCGCCCGCGTACGGCGGAGGACGAGCAGGCTCGCGCCGACCTCCGGCAGGCGATGGAGGCGGGCGAGACCGAACGCTTCGAGTCGGTCAGCGTCCGCTACAGCACCTCCCTGGCGGAGCGTGCCGTACCGGAATGGCAGGCGACCCTGGACGCCCTTCAGAAACTGCCCGAGATCGGCACCGAGGCACCGATCGGCTACGGCGGTGGCATGTCGTTGGGCACCGCGATCGGGATACCGCTGACGGCGGCCGAACCCCGGATCACCGCCGCGATCTTCGGCGGCGGGTTCTTCGCGCACGAGGCGTTGGTCGAGGCGGCGAGACGGATCACCGTCCCGGTCCAGTTCCTGCTCCCGTGGGACGAGGAGTACGTCGACCGCCAATCCGTTCTCGCGTTGTTCGACGCCTTCGCCTCGAAGGACAAGACGATGCTCGCCAACCCCGGCACCCATCGCCGCATGCGCTGGATCGGGGTCGACGACGAGTTCTTGGTCCGGCATCTCGACCGGGCCGACACACCGGCCTGACCTGACGGGCATCGGCGTCCGGCCCACCCGCCGGGCGCCGATACCGCCGTCACATCTCGACGGAACGTCGCGCCGAGAAGGTCCTTCGGGCGGCGAAGGGCGAACCTTGGGAGCATTCGTGTTGGGGCAAAGATCAGCATGCCCCAGAACTGTTCTGCTTCCTCGCTGAAGGCGACAGCCAGTGGATGAGGACGAGTTCGCCCTGGTGGGTTTGGCTGGCGGGCATTGGGCAGATGGTCGTGCCGGGCACGCCGCGCGACTCTCTGCATATCCTGGACGCGCTGCTGAACCTGGATGCCGGGGTGAAGCCGGAGATGGTCGCCACCGACAACGCCTCGTACTCCGACATGGTGTTCGGGCCGTTCACGATGCTGGGCTACAACTTCTCGCCGCGCTTCAAGAACCTGGGCGAACAGCGGTTCTGGCGGGCGGAGATGCCCGGTGTGGAGACCGGCGAGTACGGGCCGCTGGAGGACCTGGCCCGCAACAAGGTGAACCTGACCAAGGTCACCACGCACTGGCCGGACATGCTGCGGGTCGCCGGCTCACTGGTGACCGGGCAGGTCCGCGCGTACGACCTGCTGCGGATGTTCGGCCGCGAGGGGCGACCGACCCCGCTGGGCCAGGCGTTCGCCGAGTACGGGCGGATCGCTAAGGCCCTGCACCTGCTCCGGGTCGTCGATCCGGTCGACGACACCTACCGGCGCCAGATGAACCGGCAGCTCACCGTCCAGGAGTCGCGGCACAAGCTCGGCCGCGACATCTGCCACGGCAAGCGCGGACAGATCATGCAGGCATACAGGACGGGGCAGGAGGACCAACTCGGGGCGCTCGGCTTGGTCCTCAATGCCGCCGTGCTCTGGACAACCCGCTACCTCGACGCCGCCGTCGACCACCTGCGGGCCCTGCCGCCCGAGGAGCGGGAGCATGACGTCCTCAACGAGGACGTGGCCCGGGTCTCCCCGCTGAAGCACGCCAACCTCAACTGCCTGGGGCCGATACAGCTTCGCCGCCCGCCCGCCACGTGAGGGCCTGCGCCCACTGCGTGACCCGGCGACCGTCCACCTCGACGAGGACGACGAGGGCACCGGCGAATGACGCGGCGTTAGGGCGCGTATCGGGTCGTGATCAATGAGCATCGCAGCTTCCGGGGCGGATGCCCGTCTGGGGTACGGGGCCCGGCGATCTGCGGCTGCGCCGTGTGGACCTCCGGCTGCGTGCCCGCCGGCCTCATGATGCTCGGCGGCAAGTCCCGCAAGCCGCAGAAGCAGGGCTGATCCTTTCGGTCTTCCCTTTGAGGGCATCCGCCGTGACCGAGGTCGCGGTGGGTGCCTGGACGCGTTCTTCAGGGCGTGGGTGCGGTGAGATACCGCTGGACCGTGGGTCCGAGCCAGTCCACGATCTCCTCGCAGCCGAGCGCCACGCTCGCCGGGAACCGCAGCACGTAGCGCGTCAGCGCGAGCCCCAGCACGGTCGAGACGCACAGTGCAGCCCGCGCCTGCGCCTGCTCCGGCTCGTGGCCCAGTCGGCGGGCCAGCGGGATCATCTGCTCGCGCAGCACGCTCTGCATGCGATCGGCGGCGGCCGGGTCGGTGGCGCCGACCCGCATCAGCGCGGTGAGCTCCCCGTTCTCCTCCCACAGGTTGAGGAAGTGACGCACCAGCGTACGGCCGATCTCCTCGCGCGGTTCGAGGGACAGGCCCGGCAACCCGGGATCGATCGCGACGGCCGCCGCGAACAGGCCCGCCTTGTTGCCGTAGTAGCGCATCACCATTGACGGGTCGATCTTCGCGTCGCGCGCGATGGCCCGGATGGTCGCCTTCTCGTAGCCGTCCGCCACGAACCGCTCGCGGGCCGCGTCGAGGATCGTGGCGCGGGTGGCGTCGGAACGCCGTGCGGCCTGCTGGTTCTCCGTGGTGCCGGTCATGCCAACAACGTAGACCAACAGGTGTTGACAGTCCAGGGCTGCTGCTCTACGTTTGCCAACAACGTTGACCAACGGTGTTGACCAACAAGCGTTGGCAAGATCGCAGTCGCTGGAGGCCTTGGTGTCACCAGCGATGCCCTTGAGTGACCGTCAGATCCCCTCGTGCCACAGATAGCGAGCGTCGTGAGCGTTGCCGGACCCAGTACGGCGGTGGCCGGCCTCAGTGCCGCGGGGCAACCGACAGTGAGAGGAAGTACCGAAAATGGCCAAGCTGCAGAGTCTCGACCCGAATACGCCGATGTTCGCGCAGTTCAAGGAGAAGACCGGACCCATCGTCCTGGCCAACACCTTCGTCGTCCCGAAGGAGAGGACTGAAGCGTTCCTGGCCCTCTTTCGGAGGCAGGCGGAGTTCATGAAGGCTCAGCCGGGATTCGTCTCCCTGCAGATGCACAAGGGAACGGCGGACAGCCAGCTTCTGATGAACGTCGCGGTCTGGGAGTCGACCGAGGCGCTCGCCACGGCGTTCGGCAGCCCGGAGTTCCAGCGCATGGCGGCCGAGTTCAGCGACGACATCGTGTCGTACCCGCACATATTCGAGCAGATCAACGTATGACACGGCAGCTGCAGCCAGAGAGGGCAGCCGGAGAAGCCCTGCCCTCCCCCCGGCAGTCACGCATCCATGCACCATGCCGGGTCGCCAAGGCCGAGCCCGAAGCCGGCCACGCCTTGCGCCCCACCACGCGTAGCCCCGTCCCTGAAGAGGAGTCACCATGCCCGTGGAACTGAATCACACCATCGTCCCCGCCCGTGACCCGCAAGCCTCGGCGCAGTTCCTGGCCGACATCCTCGGCCTGAGTGTCGATCCGCCGGTGGCACACTTCACGCCGGTCACGCTGGCCAACCAGGTCAGTCTGGACTACGACCAGCTGGACGACTTCGAGCCACACCACTACGCGTTCATGGTCAGTGAGCAGGAGTTCGACGCCGCCCTCGCCCGCATCCAGCACGGCGGGATCACCCACTACGGCGATCCTGCATGCCAAGAGATCGGGCAGATCTATCGCAGTAAGCACACCATGGGCCGCAGGGGCGCCTACTTCCGCGACCCCGACGGACATCTCATGGAAATCCTCACCCCGGGCGGCGCCGGGTCGTGAGGCCGATGGCGGCCCAGCCGATCACGGCTTCACTGGTGGTGGCGGGATCGCGGCAAAACCGGCATCGGCGAAGACGACCCGGCAGGCAGGCGCGGTCAGAGACCGAGTAAGGCGATCTTGCCCCCCACCCGCGCCGGCCCGCGTCATCTGGCACGTCATCGACCGCCCCCGCCATGCCCGCCGCATCCGCCGCTGAACCCCTGCCCCACCCCAGGCTGAACGTCAAAGGAGAAGAACCATGTCGCTGAAGAACGTCAACACCGTCCTGGCCACCGTCTGCACCCTGTTCGTCCTCTACCTCGGGTTGTCCTTCATCCTGGCCCCGGAGGCGTCCACTCAAGGTGTTGGCCTGCCGACCTGGCCCGCCGGCAACGGCGACGGCTTCCTCATCATGAAGGGCACCCGCGAATTCTCGATGGGCCTGGTCATCGGCATCCTCCTGCTGACGGGCCACCGCCGCGCCCTGGGCTGGGTCCTGCTGATGGAGGCCGTCGCCCCGTTCGGCGACATGATCAACGTCTTGGCCCACCACGGCCCCCTCGCCGCCGCGTTCGGCATCCACGGCCTGACCTCGGCGCTGATCGCGATCACCGGCCTGCTGACCCTCCGGGAGACCAGTAAGCCTCACAAGGCCACCGCCCCGGCGCCCGCCACACAGCCCGCCTGACAGCTGCATGCCCCCAAAGGGTGGCCCGGCCACATGGCCGGGCCACCCCTTATCCGTCAGCGACCGCCGAGAAGGGTCAGGCAAACGATCTTCTTCCAGCCGGTGGCGGCATGACAGCTGAGGCGGCCTGCTGCGCCGCAGCGGCCACGGCCACCTGAATTGGCTGGTATTGGGCACGGGTGCCGCGGTCACCACCATGCCGCTCATCACCCGCGCCACCACGGAAACGAGACCCGAGCCGGTTGAGTCGAACCGGCCCCCTGCCCCGATTCTCATAAACGATCGTTCGCGATACACCACTCGGCGAGCGGCATCTCCGCAGGACAGGCGTGTAACGCTTCCCGTGTACGCGCCTATGTCACGCTGTCGGACCTTCGCGTTACGCTCGCGGGCCATGCGGATCGGCTACGCCCGGGTCTCCACCCGCGACCAGCACCCCGAAGCCCAGCACGACGCCCTAACGGCCGCCGGCTGTGAACATGTCTTCATCGACAAGGCCTCCGGCAAGCTGGCCAGCCGCCCAGAGCTGAACAAGGCTCTGCTGGTCGCCCGCGACGGCGATCAGCTCGTCGTCACGAAACTCGACCGGCTCGGCCGCTCCCTGGAACACCTCATCACCTTGTCGAAAGAGTTGCACGAGCGCGGCGTGGACTTGGTGGTACTCGACCAGGGCATCGACACCTCCACGGCCATCGGCCGGATGTTCTTCCAGATCCTCGGCGCCATCGCCGAGTTCGAACACGCGCTGATGTCCGAACGGACGCTTGACGGCCTGGAAGCCGCCCGCACCCGCGGTCGCACCGGCGGCCAGAAACCCAAGCTCGGCCCCCGGCAGGTGAAGCTCGCCCGACAGATGTACGACGAACGCGACGACCGCGGAAAACGCCGCTACACCGTCCAGCAGATCGCCGACGAGTTCGGCGTCACCCGCCCCACCATCTACCGGCACCTGAGCAAGATCACGTAACCGCAGCTCAGGGCCATATCCGACGGAAATTCCTACAGGACTACCGGGACCCCAGAAGGTCACCTACACCGGCTCGGCCGAGGACGCCCCGCACATTGAGTGCGTGCCTGACGTGTCCGGCGGCATCTTCGAGTTCGCTCTGCAGGTCGACCGGCCCACCGCCGTTGAGCACAGGGTGGATGCGGCGGGGTTGCCGGCGAACGCCTATGACCTCGTGCTCGCTGCCCGGGACGGGGCCGACCGCGCCAAGGCGCTGCTGGACGGCGGCACGGCAGGATCGTGACCGGCCTTCAGGCGGACCATTCGTAGTCGTCGGCGTCGTCGAGGAAGACCGGGCGGTCATCGCCGTACAGGAGTTCTTCCAGGTCGATCTCGTCTGCGGGCGCGTGTTCGCGGTCCTGCGGCGCCATCGGCTGTGCCCCCTCGTTCGGCATCCGGTGTGGTCGATGATCTCAGCGGGGCCGGGGCGACCGCGGCAAAACAGCGCATCGGTTCCGCCATAACGCCGAGCTACTTTTCCCCGGGCGACACGGACCCGAGTGGGGGGCCGAGGAACGGACGGCAAATGGCACGATGAATTGGCAGGGAGCCGGTCCTGCGCGCCTGTACGGCCGCTCTGGTCGCGCCGGGACAACGGCACGGCCCACATCGGGTAGCGGACTGGGTATTTGTCCGGATCCGGGCGGGCGGGTCGACCGGCCATGCTGGGCAGCGGATGGGTACGGATCACTGGGGCGGGCCCCCGGGCCCGGCGTCTTCCCCCCAGCCGGGCCCGGGGACCCTGGGGTTGAGGCCAGGCGATTTCGGTGCCATACGGCCACGGCGGGCGCGTTCACGCCGCCTTCCAGCCGCGAACCCAATGACAGGCGGCCATAGCCCCCCTGTCCGTGACTTCCGGGAACGGACTCGGCCGCCCCGGGGCGGGGCAACGGCCCGTCACGGCACCGCAACCCGGTCCCGGGTGGTCAAGACCGTCGTGACCATACGGCCCGGCGGCCTCATCGGCCCCCTTACCCCGGTGCGCTCTCCTGCACCTCGATGTGGGGGCGCCCTCACACCGGCTCGCGGGTCGATAGAGGGCCAGCGACCTGTGACTTCGCACTATCCGCCGGGACCGTCACCCGACCATGATCACTCTCAGCGATAACGGCTGTTCCTGGGTTCCCCGACCCCGACCTCCCTTGGGGCGGGTCCCTAAGAGAGTATTGAAGAACCGCTGATCAGCCTTGGGCGGTTTTGCGCGTGGTGACGTGGGGTGATGGGCGGCTTGGTCAGGTTCGGTAGTGGCGTGCGGCGGTGTCGGCGCTGGTGCCGAGAACGGCGACTATTTCGTGCCAGGTGGCGCCTGCGGCGCGGTCTGTGGTGACGGCGGCAGCGAGGGTTGCGCGGGCTTGGCTGAGCAGGGGCAGGGCTGCGGCGGTGTATCCGGCGATGGGACCCTGGGTCCAGCCGGTTTGGTGGGTGGGCTGGGCAAGGTCTTCGGCTCGCAGGTCGTGGGCCAGTCGCTGCGCTGTGGAGGCTAGGGTTTCGGCCTGCTGGCGTAGGTGACGGCGCTGGCGGCGGGTGTCGGTCTGGCGCTGGTGTCGTTGGTCGAGGGGGCACCAGCGCTGGGTGCGACTGCGGTGAAAATTCCACCGGCATTGGTCGTTGCAGTAGAGGCGTGGCCGTCCGCCGCTGGGTGATGGTCGCGGTAGGGGCGTGCCGCAGTGTGGGCAGGTGTCGGGAGCGCCCATCGGATTCCTGTTCCGTGACGAGGTTTCGTGTCCGCAGCGGCGCGGGTTGCGGTGTCTCGTTTCCAGGGTTCCGAGGAAGAACGATCCGCAAACGTGCGGCTCGGTGCCTTGCTTGTGAGTTCGTGCTAGGTGTACTCGGTCGTAGTGCAGATCACGGTGTTTGCCCTCCGACGGCAAACACCGTGATCTGCACTAGTCGAGGGCTCCGATGAGAGGCGCGGCGAGGTGGAGCTCCTGACCGGGTGAAGAGGCCTATGCTGACGCGGAGGGTGACAGGGAGCCGACCCCGGCATCGGCGCACTGGTCATCCTGTTCGAGCGTCCCTCCGGCGATCGCGATCGCACCGACGACGACATCGCCGCGCCGGATCAGCCGAGCGGCCCTGCCGGCCACGATGGGTGTTCCCGCCACGTCAATTATCTGCGCGAACACTGCCGGGTAGGCCTGCTGCAGGCCCATCAGGTCACTGTCGTCGCGATGGAACAGCGCAACGCTGGATGCTTTCGCCGGGGCGATACGGGCCGACATCGGAGACGCGCCGTCCATGCGATCAAGAACCTGCAGGTGCCCGCCACCGTCGACGATTGCGACCGTAACCGTCGCGCCGATTCCGGCAGCGTGCTCGCGCACGCGGTCGCTGACGGCCCGAGCTTCGTCCAAAGTGAGCGACATCGTTCCTACCTTCAATCTCTTGGATCGACCAATCTTGGTAGGACCAAGAGTACACCAGGTTCGTTGGATGAACCAAGGGATTGGCTTAGACTTGGTGCGTGGAGATGAACGAAGCGCCAACCCGTCTGCGCTGCAAACCCAGCTGGCTGATCAACAGGGCTTCCGCTCGGGCGCATCGACTCATCAAAGAAACGATGGCCGCTGCCGGCGGGCACGCCTATCACTTCGCGATCCTCGCCGCGCTGGAGGAGTTCGGCCCGGACAGCCAGGTGCAGATCGGCCAACGATGTGGAATCGACCAGAGTGACATGCACACGATGCTCAATGAGCTGGTAGAACAAGGCCACGTCGCGCGCACCCCAGACCCCGCCGACCGGCGCCGCAACCTGGTCACCCTGACCGCCGCCGGGCGACGACGGCTCGAAGACCTAGATACGACACTCACGGGGGTTCAACACGACATCTTGGACGCCCTATCGGCCACCGAGCGCGACACGCTCACCGGCTTGCTCACCCGTATCCTCGGCTAGCCTCCTTCGCCTCCACTCGGGAGATCGGCAGATCAACATCCTCGGCACCTGGCTGCCGGGTCTGTCTCTCGCCGGTGACCTGATCCACCTCAGATCGAGCGGGCCTGCTCATGGATGAGCTGGTCCGTCTCGGGTAGACGCGGGCAGGCAAGCATGCCCGAGATCGCCAGCGAGCTTAGGCGCCCCCGGTCTCCCACCCCAAGGCAGGACACAGGCGAAAGATCCCGCCCGCCCCTCCGTGGAAGGTGCCCCGGCTACGGTCCGACCAGGAGAGTCGGGTCATCCAGCCATACGCGTTCGCCGTCCGGTGAGACCGTCAGCCCGAACCGATCGCGGGCAGGACGTCCGAGGGACAACCACCGGAGGTACGCCTCGGAGACTTCGTCCCAGAGGCGACGCGGCCCATGCTGTTGGACGAGGAACTCGGTCTTTCCGGGCACATAGTCCACCGACGCCCAGGACCCGTCGTGCCCGGCATTGTCGAGCACCCAGAATGTCGCCTCCCCGGAGTCCGTCTCCTCGTCGTAGTAGAGGCGTTTGTGCACGCCGGGAACGCTGGCGCAGATGAACAGGTCTGCGTCGGTGTCGTCGTGCAGGTGTCGCGGGTCGAGACGGGTCGTCGACTCCGCCGGGTCGTCCGACTCGTGCACCCAGTCGAACGCGGCCCCGCGTGCCGGGCGCTGCGAGCGCATCAGCATGTACCCGGCTGGACCCGGAAACCGCCCGACGGCCGTTCCGTCGCCGACGACGACCAGGCGAGCCAGCCAGCCGTACCCGTAGCCAGGACTGTAAGGGGTGAGGATCAGCCCACCCGGACGGGTCTGCTCCACCCAGGCGTATGGGATCGTCGCGACCGCGCATGTCACGTGGACACGGTCGAAGGGCGCACCGTCCGGCCACCCGTCGGCACCGTCACCGACGACCAAACGAGGCGCGTATCCGGCCGCCTTGAGGTTCGCCGCCGCCTGTTCCGCCAGCACCGGATCGATTTCGATGGTGGTCACGTTCCGGTCGCTGATGCGATGCGACAACAGCGCCGCCGTCCAGCCGGTTCCCGTGCCGATCTCCAGGACCCGATCGTGATCCTTGACCATGAGCGACTCCAGGAACGCGAAGACCACCCCCGGAGCCGAACAGGACGAACTCGCCAGTCCGCCGCCGAGCACGTCGGAGCCGCCGTCGTCGCGTTGCGTGACCAACGACGCATCGGAGTAAACGGCCTCCCACCAGGTCGTTTCGTCACCGGTCCGGTCGACCGGGTATCCAGGGGCAGGACCGTCCGGGTTCGCCCAGGCGACATCGGGCACGAACAGGTGCCGGGGCACCTCCACCAGCGCTTGCCGCCACCGCTCATCGGTGAGGTCCCCTTGACCCGCGAGCAGGTCAGCGAGGGTTTCGGCGCGTGCACGCGGGTCAGGAAATGTCATCGCTCACTTACCTCGCTTGCCGTCGCTCGGGTTGTCGTTGGTGTCGCCGCCGGTGCCGCGCTTGCCGCCCTGCGGGTTGTTACCGTCCGTCGGCGTGTTGCTGTCGCTGTTACCTCCACCGTGCCTGCCCATGCTCACCTCCCATCTCCGATTCGTTGCGCCTTCGAAGCGCTGGTACGGATCGATGGCTATTAAGGCCACTCAGCACAGGAAGGTCTACACGGGTCGACGCGGTGTCCGACGGCAGGTGAAAACTGTCCCCCAGGTGATGGCTAGTTCGCCGAGGATGGGCCGGCGGGCGCGGCCAGGTGTCCGCCTGGATGATCGCCCGCGTCAACTCCTCCACGTCCGCCGCCTCCACCAAACGCCAGCCCCACGACACTCGCGCGAGCGCCCACCAGGATCTAGTTGCCGCACCGAACCAGAGCGGCACCCCGGGAAAGCGGTGCGTCAAGATCGCCACCATCATGGGATTGGGGGCTAGGAGGTTCACGGCGCACCATCCGCATTACCCGACCGTCGTGCCGCCCATGCATCACCCGCCCGTGTCCAGACATGCGCGGCAATGGCAGCAGCCGCCCCCGCCGGATCCGTCACCAGGTGACTGTCATCCCCCGACTTCCACTCGAAGTAGTCACCACTGACCGCGATCACGACGACGAGCCGCCCCGCAGCCGAACGGATGAACACTGCCGGACCCGCGTCACTCATCCCGACCTGAAACCCGAAGCCGACCAGCTCACGGACCAGATCGGTCAGGAGGCGTATCTCGCGCTTGTGCTGTTCCCGTGTTTGGCTGAGCGTCATGGTTAGACGATGCGGCTGTCAGCCCGCATCGACCCGCAAGAATCCTGCGGGTCACCCAAGTTCTTTGAGCGCCTCGCTCCAGGGGAACTCCCGGACACGTCCGGGACGCCTGATACCAACAGGGAAAACAACTCCGGCATCTTGGAGAAGTCGGGTATTGCGCACGTATGCCGGATTGCGGGCCTGGGTGTCACTGACGAACGGCAATGCGACTAGCGGGACGCCAAATCCAAACGATTCACCGAGTATTCCTGTCGCCAAAGTGTCACATATGCCATTGGCCCACTTGCCGAGCGTGTTCATGGACGCTGGAGCGACAACTATGGCATCAGCATTAGGCATGCCGATATCATCCGCTCCCGGTTCATTGTAAGAGATGCGCACAGGGTGCCCGGTCACTTGCTCAAGAGTGGCGATATCTGCAAAATTGCGAGCATCCGGAGTTGCGATGACCCAGACATCCCAAGCATGAAACTGGGCCAAAGTTACTAGACGATCCGCGTATGGCGCGGGGGCGGCGGCGCACACGATCAGATAGAGAATTCTGCTCACTATGATGCCCTGTTGACTCCGGCTCGCTGCGCTAGCGTTCGGACTTTTGTCCGGAATGAAGGTCGCTCTCTATCCAGCAGTTGCCCGACGAAGGTTCTAACTCGGGGGTTCAGGCGCACCTCTTCATGCGCTATTTGGTCGGCTTCCAATAGACGCTCCGTGGCCGCCTCATCTTTGCCGAGCTGCGCATGACCATATGCAAGGTCGATCAAATGCCGCGCTCTCCTCTCCGCCGACTCGATCAGCGGAGGACTCGTCGAGACGGCAAGCGGATCGACTCCGTCGTGTAGCTCGACAGCCACGCTGACCTCTGTGATCCGGACATTTGTAGGACCGAAGAATGTCTGATGGGCATTCCCGTCGCGGACCCGGCGTCCGATTGATCGCGCTTCCGCGAGGTGCTCACGTGCCGAAACCCGGTCCTCTTTGAGTCCGCAGGCAATAGCAGCATTCAAATGCAGTGCGCCGCGCATCGCCAAATGTTCAGCGTCGCTGGTTAGTGAAGACTCGGCAGCCATTGCGACTGAGACCGCTTGATCGTGTAGTCCGAGTGATTGACATGCGAAGCTTAGCCTCCAGGCACCAGCAGCCGCGAGACCGTCATCGCGAATATCGGTGGCATGGTTAATGCTGCGCTCCGCCAAAAGTCGAGCCAGGTGCGCATCGCCAAGCTTCTTTATCATCCCGGATGTGAGTTGATAATACTCGGCGAGTATCTGAGAGTTTGCCCCGATGCGAGAGCGGAGAAGTGGAAGGATTGCGGCTAGCGTTCCGTACCGACAAGCGTGAAACAGGTGCCAGGCATCATCCATCTCGCGGCGAAGCTTTACCGGATCTCTTTCGGGCTCCGCATCGCTTCTCAGGCTGTCGGGGAGCTGAAGGGCGCTCCGCAGACTTTGGAGTCCTTCGAAGGAAGGTCCATTACCGGTCCGGACTATGGGCAGTTCGTCAACCAGGTCGGCGACTTGGACGCCAAGTTCACGGGCTACCGTGACGAGGACCGAGAGGCGATCAACCTTGAGCGCCCCACGCTCCACCTGTGACACCCAGCTTTCGGACCGGCCGATCAGGCCCGCAAGAACGTTCTGGGAGATTCCGCGACGCTGCCGCCACTTCGCAATGTTCTCACCGATTCGCCGGTAAACCTGATCGTCCATCGCTGCCCCGCAATGCGCCGTTGCTCCGGTGTGGTGGCTCTTCAAGCGTACGGCGTTGAGCGTCCTCATGCGGTCGACGGATAGGACCGCATCGCCCGCGCCCGCCAGGATGCCACCAACCGGTCGGAGAAACCCGCCGAACAGATCCGCCGGAAACCCCAGCGCCTTGGCCCGCCGTAGCTTGACGATCTCCTCCAACATCGTCTCCAACCCCAACCGGCCCGGGCCGGACTTCAACTCGAGCAGGAACCCGTCCGCACCGGTGGCCAGCGCCAACAGCGCGGCCTGGGACTCAGCCGACAGCCGCCCCGCCGTCTGGGCGCAGAACTCCCACTCGAACCGCCTGCGTGCCGAGCCTAGAATCCGTTCGATCCGGCCGGGCGGCTCGATCTTCTTGGTCCGCCAGCGGACCAGCAGCCGTCCCCGCAGCGCCTCATCGGTCAGCACCTCCGGGCAGACCTTGTCCGCCGGCCACTCGATCAGTTCGCACGGGATGACCTGCGAGGTCTGCCTACCGTGACTTCCCGTTCGTCTGCTACATCAGCTCCGACACGCGAATCTGTGACTCCTACGGCAGCCGCCGTGCCGCTCGCGGGCGGACCGTGGGGTCGCCGGCCTAACGTGTGGGTACGCGCGTGACCAGCCGGTGAGTCCTCAGGTCCCAAAGGTCGATGGTCCGGTGCAAGCCGCCGGCCGCGAGGAGCCTCCCGTCGCCGCTGAAGGCCAGCGCGCTCACCAGGTCGGAGTCCCCCGGATCGAGGGTGGCGACCTGGCGCCGCGACGCGACGTCCCATAGGAGGATGGCGCTGCCGCCGGCGCTGGTCGCGAGCGTCCTGCTGTCGGGGCTGAACTCCAGCGTGACGCTGTCGGTCTGGACGGACGGGAGCGTGAGCGTCCCGACCTTGTTCCGGGTCGCGGCATCCCACAGGTCCACGGCCCCGGGGGCGCTTCCGGTGAAGGTCTCCTCAGAGGCGGCGAGGGTCTTACCGTCGGGGCTGAACACCGGGTCGGCGACGGCGCCGTCACTGACGCCCGGCAGATCGCCCAGCTTCCGATGCCGGGCGACGTTCCACAGGCCGGGCCCGGACCCGATGTCGCAGGCGACGCTCGCGCCGCCGGGGCTGAAGTCCACGCATCGGGAGTCGTCTCCGGAGATGGACCTGACGGTCTGCTTCTCGGAGCCGAGTCTCCAGATTCCGTACTGGCCGTTGTCGGTCGCGCTGAAGAGGGTTCGGCCGTCGTGGCTGAACTCCAGGGCTTCGACGTTGTCGATGCTGCTGCGGAGGGGGAACTGGACGGTGGCGGTCTGCTTGCGGTGGGCGATGCTCCACAGGCCGACTGTCCCGTCGGCACCTCCGACGGCGAGTGATCTGCCGTCCGGGCTGAAGGCCAGCGTCACGGGGTCGTCCGTGCCCGTGAAGGTCATGAGCAGCCGGTGAGTCGTGCGGTCCAGCAGCTCCACGGCGCCGTCGCTCGCGGTCCGCCCGTCCACCTCTCCCACCGCCAGGATCTTCCCGCCCGGGCTGAACGCCAGCGGTCCGACATCCTTCGAACCGGCCGCGTACGAAGCGCTGGGCACGCCACCGGGCGGGCCCGCCGTGCCCCAGGGCGGTCCGGCCGGCGCCGACCCCGGGAGGCCTCCGGGGCCGCTCGCGCCGCTCACCGGAGCGCCACCGGCGTTGCACGCGTAGACCAGGGCGCCGACCACCGGCAGGAGGGCCAGAAGGCCGAGGGCCGCCCTGCCGGACGGCCGTGTGCCGGCACCCGACCGCGCGGCCGGTCGGGCAGTTGGTCGGGCGACCGGTCGGGCGGCCGTCGTCGCGGCCCGCGCCGGTCGTTTCGGCCGGCCCGCCGCGGAGCCCGTGACCTTCCGGGGGACCGGGGGAGGCGACGGCGGTGCGGCGGGGGCCGCGGGTGCCGGCGGGAGGAAACTGGCGGCGGGGGTCTCCTCGGGATTCAGGACCCGATCCAGGGCGGCGGCCGCGTCCTCCGCCGTCGCGCGCCGGGCGGGATCCTTCTGCAGGAGCGAGACGATCAGAGGGGTGAGCGGACCGGCCGAACGGGGAGGTTCGGGCTCCTGGGTGAGCAGGGCGAGCAGAACGGAGGCGTAGTCCCCGCCCTGGTAGGGCGGATGTCCCTCGAGGGCGTTGTAGAGGGTGGCGCCGAGGGACCACAGATCCGCGGCGGGACTGGCAGCCGCGTTCTGCGCCTGTTCAGGGGAGACGAACGCGGGCGTACCGCTCATCTCTCCGGGTTCGGCGATGGTGATCTCGCCGATACGGCGGGCGATCCCGAAGTCGGTGACGACGACGCGCTGGTCGGTGATGAGGACATTGGCCGGTTTCAGGTCGCGATGCACGATGCCGGCGGCGTGCGCCTCGCGCAGGGCGGCCAACACGGCGGCGCCGATCTCGGCGACGCGCTCGGGGGGAAGGCGTACCTCCTCTCGGAGGATCTCGGCGAGGGAGCGGCCTTCGATGAGCTCCATCACGATCATCGGGGCGCCGTCGTGTTCGATGACGTCGAAGATGGTGATGACCCCGGGGTGGCGGAGGCGAGCGGTGGATCGGGCCTCATCCATCGCGAGGGCGCTCAGCTCGGCGCGCTCCTGGTCGTCCAGCTCGGGTGGGAGCAGGACCTCTTTGACCGCCACCTCACGGTCGAGGGTCTCATCATGAGCGCGCCAGACCGTGCCCATGGAGCCTTGACCGATCATTTCGAGCAGTCGATAGCGGTCGTTGACCAAAGATCCAGCGACTTCCCCCATGATCAGCACAATAACCACCGGAAGCGCGCATGCGCCGGGAAGGCGGCGGGTCAGGCGATCCCGGACACCGGCGCTCCGGGCACGTAAAGAGCCGTCGGGCAGCGGCTCTTCGACGTCGCGCAGGGCTGGGAGTACGACCTGATCCCCACCCGTGACCTGGGGCTGCGCGGTCTGGGCTTCCCGAAGGTCCCGGTGCCCTTCTACAACGGCACCGCCTGGTTCCTGCCGTTCGCCGGGGCCTACTACAAGGCCAAGGACCGGCTGCGCTGACCACGGCCGGTCCCGGCTGTCGGCTGGGGAAGCGCCGTTGCAGCGCCTCCCCAGCCGACAGCCGGGCGTCTAAGTCCTGGGAGCCGACTTCTTCGACAAGCGGACCAACCCCGAACGCCGTAAACAAGCCCACGTCTCAGGGCAGGAGATCCTCGATCATGATGGGGATGTGGCGGACCCGGATGCCGGTGGCGTTGTAGACGGCGTTGGCGACCGCCGCCGCCATGCCCACCGTGCCGATCTCGCCGACGCCCTTGGCCCCGACACTGTTGTGCAGAGTGTCGGGGTACTCCACAAAGTGGACGTCGACCTCGGATATGTCCGCGTTCACCGGGAGCAGGTAGCCGGCGAGGTCGGCGTTGGCCGGCCGGCCGTTCTCCTCGATCTCCAAGCCCTCGTGCAGGGCGGCGGACACGCCCCAGATCATGCCGCCGATGATCTGGCTGCGAGCCGTCTTGGCGTTGATGATCCGGCCGGCGTCGAAGACGCCGAGCATGCGGGACACGCGGGCCTCGCGTGTCCACCTGTGCACCCGGACCTCGCAGAACTGGGCGCCGAAGGAGCTGAACGAGTGCTTCGTCAGCTCTTCGCCGGGCGCCGACGAGCCGATCGCGGAGATCGACGAACGATTCACCGTCCGGAGCAGCTCGCCGAAGGTCATCGCCCGGCCGTCCGCCAGCACGCGGCCGTCCGCGTAGGAGACCTCCAGGCCCTCGAAGGGCGCGCCCGGAGACGACGCCAGGGCGAGCAGCTCGTCGATCACCTGCGCCGCGGCGATCATGATCGCCGAGCCCGCGCTGGCGGTGCCGGTCGAACCGCCCGACATGCCGCCCGGCGGAAAGGCCGAGTCGCCCAGCCGTGGCGTGACCCGGGCCGGTGGGATGTCGAGCGATTCGGCGCCCACCAGGGAGAGCACCGTCAGTAGTCCGGTTCCCGGATCCGCGCCGCTGGTCGCCACCTCGGCCGTGTCGTCGTTCCGCAGGGTGACCTCCACCGAGGCCGGGAACCGGAGGGCGGGGAACATGGCGGTGGCCGTACCGAGGCCGACGAGCCAGTCGCCGTCGGTGTGACCGTGGGGCGTGCGGTGTGCCCAGCCGAACCGGGCCGCGCCGATGCGGAAACACTCCTCGAGATGCTTGCCCGACCACAGCAGGTCCTTGCCCAACGGCGCGGTCGAGTCGTTCTTCATGCGCAGCTCGATCGGGTCCATGTTCAGCGCGACCGCCAGTTCGTCGATGGCGCTCTCCAGCGCGAAGGACCCGGGGGCCTCGCCGGGCGCCCGCATGAACGTGGTCGGGGGAATGTTCAGTGGCACCATCTTCTGGCTGATGGCCAGGTTCTGGGTGGCGTAGTACTCCCTGGTGCTGTGCGAGGTCGGTTCGACGAACGACCGGTCCATCGGCGTAGCGGACCACGAGTCGTGGCGGATCGCGTTCAGCGAGCCGTCTGCGGCCGCGCCGAGGGCGATCTTCTGGATCGTCGCGGCGCGGGTCGCGGTCGCGGTGAAGACCTGTTCCCGGCTCAGTACGACCTTGACCGGCCGGTCGAGGTCCTTGGCCGCCGCCGCCGCGAGAAACGCCGCGACGGACGTGCGGGCTTTGCCGCCGAAGGCACCGCCCACGAACGGGTTGACCGAGTGCACCGACGACGGATCCACATTCAGCGCCTCGGTCAGCTCCATCGCCTGGAGGTTGGCCCCTTGGTTTCCGCTGTAGACCGTGAGTGCGCCGGAGTCCCACACCGCGACCGCCGAGTGCGGCTCCATCGCGGCGTGGTTCTGGGTCGCGGTGGAGTACGTGGCCTCGACCACCACCGGGCTGGCCTCCAGGGCGTCCTCGATGGAGGAGACGCCCGGCGCGAGAATGGCCATGGTCGAGGGCGAACCGTCGCGGCTCGGCGGCGCGTCTTCGGCGGACGGGAGGCCGTCCCGCAACGAGGTCAGGGCCGGACGCTCGTGGTAGGTGACCTCCACGGTCATCGCCGCGTCCCGGGCCTGCTCGTACGTCTCCGCCACCACGAGACCGATGGGCTGACCGTAGTACGTGACCTCCTTGTCCTGCAGGGGAACCCACGTCTCACCGAACAGGGTGTTCGGCGTCCGCAGGTCCAGCGGGTCGAACGGCGAGTACGCGTCGATCACCCCCGGCGCGCTCCTGGCCGCCGTCAGGTCCATCGCGCGGATCTCGCCGTGGGCGATCGTGCTGACCACGATGCAGCCGTGCGCCATGCCGGGAAGGTTGTTGTCGGCTCCGTATTTGGCCTGGCCGGTGACTTTCAGCGGCCCGTCCAGCCGGCTGGGCATCAGCGACTCCCCTCGATCAGCGCACGAACGACGGTCCGTTTCAGCAAGGACACCTTGAATCCGTTGCCGGGCAGCGGCCTGGCCCCTTCGGCCGCGACCGACGCGGCGTCCTCGAAGGCCGCTTCCGTTGCGGGCGCGCCGCGCAGGGCCGCCTCGACCGCGGCCAGCCGCCACGGCCTGGTCGCCACGCCGCCGACGGCCACCCGGGCGTCGGCGACGCGTGAGTCCCGGATGTCCAAGGCGACGGCGGCGGAGCAGAGCGCGAACTCATACGACTGCCGGTCCCGCACCTTCACGTAGGTGGAGCGTCGGGCCCAGTCCAGCCGCGGAACCACGACCTCGGTGATCAGCTCGCCCGGCCGCAGGTCGTTCTCCACCTCCGGCGTCTCACCCGGCAGGCGGTAGAAGTCGGCCAGCCGGACCGTGCGGGTTCCCGAGGCGCTGGCCAGCCGGATCTCCGCGTCCAGGGCGACGAGGGCGACCGCGAGGTCGCTGGCGTGCGTCGCCACGCACGAGTCGCTCGTACCCAGGACGGCGTGCGTCCGGTTGGCCCCCGAGACGGCTGGGCAGCCGCTGCCGGGTTCGCGCTTGTTGCAGGGCATGTTGACGTCGCGGAAGTAGCCGCAGCGGGTGCGCTGAAGCAGGTTGCCTCCGATGCTGGCCATGTTGCGCAGCTGCTGGGAGGCGCTCAGCAGCAGGGCACGGGAGATGGCCGGGTACACGCCGGGATGCCGGGCGACGTCGCTCATCCGCTCCAGCGCTCCGATCCGCAGGCCGTCACTGGTGTCGATGCCTCGCAACGGCAGCGCGTTGATGTCCAGGACATGCCGCGGCGTCACGACGTTGAGCTTCATCAGGTCGACGAGAGTGGTGCCGCCGGCGAGGAAGGTCCCGGTCGAGGCGAGGGCGGCCTCCACGGTCGCGGGCGCCGACAGATCAAACGGTCGCATCGGCTTGCCTCGCCTGGTCGACGGCGGCCGCGATGTTCGGGTACGCCGAGCAGCGACAGATGTTGCCGGACATGAACTCCCGGACATCCTCGATGTCCTGCTCGACCGCTGCGACCGCCGACATGATCTGGCCGGACGTGCAGAACCCGCACTGGAGGGCGTCCTGGTCGACGAACGCCTGCTGGACCGAGTGCAGCCGATCGTCCGTGGCCAGGCCCTCCACCGTCGTCACCGGTGCTTTGACCGTGGCGGCCAGGGTGAGGCAGGAGAGCACGGGCCTGCCGTCGACGTGCACGGTGCAGGCGCCGCACTGTCCGCGGTCGCAGCCCTTCTTCGGGCCGGTGATGCCGAGGCGTTCACGCAACGCGTCCAGCAATGTCACGCCGGGATCGATACTGAGCTGTTCGGTACTGCCATTGATCTCGAGGGAGATGTCCACCGAATCTCTTTCCCGCGAACCACCGCTGGACTTCCGCGTCGGACGGCTCGGCGGTGTGAATGATCACCAGCCGCAGCGCGGTACCGCCCACGTCAGGGGCCCGTCGCCGAACGGAACCGGATATCTATCCGGTACATGCTCTCGAAGCTATCGGATTCTTATCCGCTTTGCAATGATGGATCCGCGCCCCAGGCGGTCCGCGCAATGCGCGCATCGGTCCAAGCCCGTCGGTGCACTACATTTCACGTGGGCAGACCGCGGCACGCTGCCGGGGAGGGACGAACGATGACGACGGGAGCGGTCAATCCCAGGCGCGCGGACACGCGGCGCAACCATGAGCGCATTCTCGCGGCGGCGTTGGAGTCGCTGACGACGTCGGGCGAGATCTCGTTCAACGCCATCGCGAAGAGGGCGGAGGTGGGCGTCGGCACCGTGTACCGGCACTTCCCCACACCGGAGGTGCTCGTCCTGGCCGTCTACCGCCGCGAGGTGCAACACCTGGTCGACGTCGTGCCGACCCTGCTTGAGACGAACACGCCGGAACAGGCCTTCCGTGCGTGGACCGGCCACCTCGCGCGCTACATGATGACCAAGCGAGGTCTGGCCGACGCCCTCCGCACCGCCACGACCTCCCAGGAGGAACTGTTCGCAAAGGCCTACGAGGCCATGGTCAGCGCGGTCTCCACGCTGCTGGAGGCCAACGTCCGCGCCGGATCGGTCCGAGCCGGCGTGGATCCGCCGACCGTGTTGCGCGCGTTGAGCGGCCTGCTGCATCTCAACCCCACAGAAGACTGGCAGAGCCAGTCGGAGGACCTCACCAACCTGCTCTGGAAAGGCATGCGCGCCGACCAAGGCGGATGACGGTAAGTCTCCAGCCAGGAGACTTACCGTCATTGGGCGCGTCCGGCCTCCAGCATCGCGGCATAAGCCCACGACCAACGTTGGTTGACGCGGCACTACGAGCGGGTCGCCTCGTAGTCGGGGAGTGCGGCCGGAATGGTCCGGGTCGCCGAGCGCATGGTCAGGGTCAGTACCGCCAGCCCGGCGAAGATGACCGCGGCGACGACGCCGGTGACGTGCAGGCTCGCGGTGAACGACTCCCGCGCGGTGTGCAGCAGTTCCGTGCCCTGGCCGGCGGGAAGGTGCCGGCTGGCGGCGACCGCGCCGGCCAGCGAGTCGGACGTGCCGTGCATCCGGCTGCGGTAGACCACCGCGGCCACGACACCGAGCAGCCCGAGGCCGAGTGAACTTCCGAAGTAGCTGCCGGTCTCCGACATCGACGCCGCCGAGCCGGCGCGCTCCGGTGCCACGGACCCGAGGACCAACCCGGTGCCCAGCGCGAACAGCGGGCCGGTGCCCAGCGCCAGCACGGCGATGCCGATCATCACCAGCGGCAGGGCGCCCGTACCCCCGACGGCGACCAGCAGCAGGCTGCCCAGTGCCGACAAGACCAGCCCGCCGGCGATCGCGGTCGTCTGCTTCATCCGCCGGGCCAGCACCGGCGCGGTCATGGTGCCGACCGCCATGCCCAGGCCCATCGGCGCGAACAGCATCGCCGACGCGAACGGCGAGTAGCCCAGCACGCTTTGCAGGTACTGGGTCACCAGCAGGCCGGTGCCGGCCAGGGCGAGGCCGGCGAAGACCAGCGCCACGATGACGGCCGTGAACGGGCGGTTGCGGAACAGCCGCAGGTCCAGCAGCGGCGTCTCCAGCCGCAACTGCCGGCGTACGAACAGGTATCCGATGGCCGCACCGACGACGAGGGCCACCGCCGGCACGACTCCCACGCCCTCGACGGTCAGCTGCTTGATGCCGTAGACCATCAAGAGCACCGCCACCAGCGACAGCCCGACACTGGCCGGGTCCAGCCTTCCGGCCTGGCCGCCGCGGAACTCCGGCAGCAGGACCGGCCCGGCGAGCACCAGCAGCACCATCACCGGCACGGCGGCCAGGAACACCGATCCCCACCAGAAGTACTGGAGCAGGAATCCGGCGAGTACAGGGCCGAGCGCGCCGCCGGTGAACTGGCAGGTCGCCCAGATCGCGATGGCCTTCCCGCGCTGCTGTTCGTCGCGGAACATGTTGGTGAGCAGGGCAAGAGTGGACGGCGCCAGGGTCGCGCCGGCGACGCCGAGCAGCGCGCGCACGACGATCAGCATCAGCGGGTCGACCGCGAAGGCGGCCACGACCGACAGCACCGCGAACGCCGCCGCGCCGACGATCAGCAGCCGCCGACGCCCGATCCGGTCGCCGAGTGTGCCCATCGTGATGACCATGCCGGCCACCAGGAATCCGTAGCCGTCACTGATCCACAGCTGCTGAACGTTGGTGGCACCCAGGTCGGCGCTCAGCCGTGGGAGCGCGAGGAGCAGCGCTGTGATGTCCATCGCGACGAGGAATGTCGGCAGCATGAGGAGGGCCGCTCCCAGCCACGTCCGGTTGACTCGCATATCCTAAAACTCCCTGTTCTCTCGACGTTTCGCCGGTTGGTCGGAGTAGCCGGCGGCTTCTTGACATCGGCACGGGGGAGAATTCACGGAAAAGTTCTGGCGGGGGATGTCAAGACGACGGCGGTGGCTCCGACCAACCGGTCGAAGGGCCCGACCGGGGCTCGCGAACCACGAGGGAGTACGCGATGAAGTTCCTGATCAGCATGCACATCAACCCGGCCGTCATGGACGCGCTGACCGACGAGGAGAAGGCGGCGATCGGCGACGGCCACGGCAGGTTCCTCGAAGCGCTGAAGGAGTCCGGTGAGCTGATCACCACCCAGGCGCTCGTCGACCCGTCACAGGCCGCCGTGGTGTCCGTACGCAACGGCCAGCCGGTCGTGACCGACGGTCCCTTCCTGGAGGCCAAGGAGTACCTGGGCGGCTTCTACCTGATCGACTGCGAGAACAAGGAGCGGGCGATCGAGCTGGCGGCGCAGATCCCGGACACCGCGATCGAGGGTCTGGGGGTCGAGGTGCGGCAGGTGATGTTCGCTGACGGACAATTGGAAGCATGACCGCACCAGCTATCGAGGACCTGCTGCGTGAGCTCACGCCGCAGGTCCTCGGCGTCTTGGTACGCCGGCACGGCCAGTTCGAAGGGTGTGAGGACGCCGTGCAGGAGGCCGTCCTCGCCGCCACCGTGCAGTGGCCGGCCGAGGGAGTGCCGCACACCCCACGCGGCTGGCTGGTGACCGTCGCGTCCCGGCGGCTCATCGACCAGATGCGCAGTGACCACGCACGCCGCGAGCGGGAGTCGGCGACGGCCACCGAGGTGGTGCCGGAGGACGTACCGGACACCGACGACACGCTCGTCCTGCTGTTCCTGTGCTGCCATCCGACGCTGACTGCGGCCTCCCAGACCGCCCTGACGCTGCGGGCGGTCGGCGGCCTGACCACTGCCGAGATCGCCCGCGCGTTCCTGGTGCCGGAGGCCACGATGGCGGCCAGGATCAGCCGGGCCAAACAGCGCATCAAGGCCGCCGGCAGCTCGTTCAGCCTGCCGGACGGCGCGGAACGCGAGGAGCGGCTACAGGTCGTCCTGCACGTGCTCTACCTGATCTTCAACGAGGGCTACGCCGCCTCCTCGGGCAGTGCGCTGCATCGGCCCGACCTCGCGCGCGAGGCGATCCGGCTGGTCAGGATGGTGCACGCGCAGCTGCCCGAGGATGGCGAGGTGACCGGGCTGCTCGCGCTGATGCTGCTGACCCACGCCCGCCGGGAGGCACGCACAACGGCGGCGGGCGACCTGGTGCCGCTGGACGAGCAGGACCGTACGGAGTGGGACCGCGGGCTGATCGACGAGGGTGTCGAGCTGGTGAAGGCGTCGCTGGCCGGACCGGAGCTGGGGCCCTACCAGCTGCAGGCCGCCATCGCCGCGACGCATGCCGACGCGGCCACGGCCGAGGAGACCAACTGGCGGCAGGTGCACGCCCTCTACCTGATCCTGGAACGGATCACGCCCAACCCGATGGTCACTCTCAACCGGGCGGTCGCGCTCGCCGAGACCGAGGGCCCGCCGGCCGGGCTGGCCCTGCTGTCCACCTTGGACGATGACGAGCGGATGGCCGGGCACCACCGGCTGCTGTCCGTACGGGCGCATCTGCTGGAAAAGACCGGCGATGTGGCCGGGGCGTACGAGCACTACCGGCACGCCGCGAAGGCCACCGCCAGCCTCGCCGAGCAACGCTACCTGGAATCCCGCGCCGGCCGGGTCAGACCGTAGATTCCAATCGAGGCCACCCAACGCGGAATCCGACGGCCCCCGCCGTACCAGAGGCCCCGGTCGCGGTCATCGTCCCTTCTCGCCGTGCTCGTCGACGGCGGCACGGCGGAGCGCGTCCAGGCCCTCCGCTCGGGTCCGTGCGCAGGGCGTCTAGATCCGTCGGCCTAGCGCTGGGGAAGGCCGGGCGCGGTTACGCACCTCGCCTTGTCCACCGTCCGGGGGTGTGCCAGGGTATGGGTCGTCCGCATCGCAGGTGATGCGTCCCCGAGAATTGAAGTGATACGTGGACAGGCGTCTGCGTCGGATCGCCGCCAAACTGGCGATCGCTCCCCACCTGCCCGGACGATCGCATTCGTTCGGCGAAGAACAACACCGTTTCCGACTGGGCCCGCCTTTGACGGCGGCCGCGGTCCGCCGGTTTGAGACCGAGCACCAGATCGCGCTTCCGCGTGGATACCGCGACTTTTTGATGATGCTCGGGCACGGTGGCGCCGGACCTTACTACGGGTTGCTGCCCCTGGGCAGTTGGCGGTACTCGGTCCGTGGCGATCTGCCATCTGGGCACCTGGCCCGGCCGTTCCCGCTCTCCCCCGGGACCAGTCCGGGGCCGCAGTGGTGGCGGCACGTGGGCACCCCGGACGAGCCATTCACCGGCGCGATCCCGCTGGTCCATCAAGGGTGCACCTATGCGAGCCTGCTGGTCGTGACCGGCTCGGCCCGTGGCCGCGTCGTCGACATCGACCTGGACCTGCAGCCACCGTTCTTCCCTGGCGATGCCGACTTCCTCGACTGGTATGAACGCTGGCTCACCGAAATCATCGACGGGGTCGACAGTACGGAGTGGGGGTTCAGCACCTCGCTGCCGGGCACCCAAGCTCAGCTCACCGCCGTACTACACGATCACCTCGACCCGCTCCAGCGCGCCCGTGCAGCGCAGACGCTGGGCCGCCATCCCGGCCTGACGCCACCCGCCCGAGCCGCGCTTGTGCACGCCGTCCACGTCGACGATGACCCCCAGGTCAGGTCGAAGGCGCTGTGGGCGCTGACCAATCCGCTGCTCGACCGGGATCGGCCCGTCGTGGAACACGCACTGGACGACATCGATCCGAAGGTCCGGGCTCTTGCCGTGCGGCGGTTGGACCGGCGAGGAGAGCATTGGCATCCGCGCATCCGGCAGGCTTTGCGGGACCTCGACGCCGAGGTCAGGCAGGCGGCGATCGCCGCCTTGCGGCATTCGGAGCTGCTGACCGAAAGTGATGTGCTGCCACTGCTGGACGACCCATCGGGGCCGGTGCGCGCGGACGCCATCGTGACATTGAGCGCACTGGGTTCACCGCACTTTGCGGCTGCAGCCCGAGCCGCATTGGACGATCCGCACGGCGCCGTCCGATATTGCGGCCTCACCCGTCTCCGTCGCGCCCGGCTCCTTACCTCAGAGGATCTGGCCAAGGTCATCGACGATCCCGATCCCTGCATCCGCGACCACGCAAAACGGTTTCAGGGCAGTACGCCGCCAGTGAGGCTTCACAGCGAATAACTGACATGGCCTGTGCGATGACCCACAGCAAAGATGCCCGAACGGCCATGTATCACTTCTGCTGGACACGCGGCCACCGAGCACATCCACCCCACTTCGCCCCCGAACTTCGCCGATTCTTCGCGGCCTGACCTCGAGACGAGCACCCGTACCCGGCCCCGGGGAACAACGGAACAGCGGTTGGCGCTAAGCGATTGATCTTGCTGGTACTCGGCCTCGGTGGGCTGGAGGACCTGGTCTTGGAGGCGCTGTCCCCGGTTCGCGATCACTGGAGCGCGCTGTTTGATCTCGCTCGGGCAAAGGATCGTTTTCGAGACGGTCGCCGGAAACCCCTGCACTGTCGATGTCCGAAGTCGACTGCACGGATGCCCGTAGTCCTCTGCACGCCGACTCGTTGCCGGGTCAAGCGATCTAGCAGGGGCAGGACGGGTTCCCTCGATGCGCCGGCAATCAACGAGGCGCCTTCCAGATGAAGTGATGTGCTTCGGTCTCACTGCCGCTTGCGGTGCTGCGCGTGGTCGAGGTCGTGGTCACGAGTTCCCATCCCGCGTTGGCCATCTCGGAGAAGTGGGCATTGGCTGCGTCATCGAACTCCTGCAAATAGTTGACGTACTCCGCCTGGGTGCGCTTTCCCACACGCACGGTCCGGGTTCGCTGTATCAAGATGGTCGTTTGCCGGTACTGCCATCCGCTCATCGTCGAAGCGTATCGGGGTCGAAGCTGGCTGTTTCGGTAACGTTCGTTACCGAGACGCGTGAGGGGGATCGTCTGGGGCTACACCCCGTCCTCGCCCACCCACTCGTCGCCGTCGGACAGGTTGGGGACATCGCCGAGCTGGCGCAGGCCGGCGGCGGGTGTGGAGGCGGCGATGGCGTAGCGGCCCAGGCAGTTGAGGTGGGCGTGGCCGAGTGGGGACAGCCGGGTGGCGTCGGTGTCGGAGACCGGGACCCCTTGGGCGCGCAGTTGGTCGACGGCGGCCGACAGGTACGTGGAGTTCCACAGCGCGGCGTTGACGACCAGCCCCAGCGCGGCCAGTTGGTCTTCTTGGCCTTCGCGGTAGGCCTGGCGGATCTGCCCGTTGCCGCCGTGGCAGATCCGGCGGGCGAGCCGGTGCCGGGACTCCTGCACCGTGAGCTGCTTGTTGAGCTTGCGGCGGTAGGTGTCATCGATCGGGTCCAGGATGGACAGCAGGTGCAGCGTCTTGTCGATCCGCCCGTACTCGGCGAACGCCTGCCCGAGCGGCGTCGGGCGCCCGCCTCGGGCGAACATGCGCAGCAGGTCATAGGCGCGGACCTGGTTCGTGACCAAGGATCCGGCGACCCGGGTCATGTCCGACCACTGGGTGTGGATCTTGTGCCGGTTGATCTTGTTGCGGGCGATCGCTTCCAGCGGGCCGTACTCCGGCGCCGTCCCGTCGGGCAGGTCGGCGCGCCAGAACCGTTGATCGCCGAGGTCGGCGAAGCGGGGCGCGAACCGGTAGCCGAGCATGGAGAAGATCCCGAACACCATGTCCGAATCCGAGGCCTGGTCGGTGGTGACGACCTCGGGTCGCGGCCCGGCGTCGATGTTGATCAGCGTGTCGAGGATGTACAGCGAGTCGCGCGGGGTGCCCGGCACGACCATCTGCCCGATCCCCATCACCTGGTCGTTCACGGCGTTCAGGAGCGTGAGGCCGCGTTTGTAGCCGAAGTACTTCGGCGAGGGGGCGGCGTTGATCGTCTGGACGGGGACGACGAACCGCAGCCCGTCGACCGAGGCGAGCAGCCCGCCGCCCCACAACGCGACGATCGGCACGCTCCGCTGGGCCTCGATCAGGATCGCGTTCGCCGCGGCGTGGGTCTCGGCGCGCACGTAGTTCTGATCGACGTGGGACAGGCGGCCGCGGGTCAGCGCCTCGTCCCCGTCCTTGATCACCGGGGTGAGGCCGACGTTGCAGGCTTCGGCGACCAGCAGGGCCACCAGCGATCGCGGCAGATCCGGCATGCGGGTGGAAACCTCGGCCAGGTGCACGTAGGCGTCCAGGAACCCGGTCCAGGAATGCACCTCCAACAGCAGCTCGGGCAGGTCGATGCGCGGCAGCATCGCCTGGCACGCCGCGCGCAGCCACTTCAGCGACGCGCTCTCGCCGAGCGCGCCGAGCTTCTCCACCGACAACCGGGCGTGCCCGTCGCTGGGGGTGACCACCCGGACCAGGGCATCGTCGCCGGCTTCGGCGAGGCGGCCGGCCATCTGCTTCCACGCCGCGTCCAGCGCCAAGATCTTGGCGTCCAGGTGAGCCTGGACCGGGTCGGTGAGCGACAGCGACGCGAGCACGTCCTCGCTGATCGCCTCCCACGCTTTGCCGTCCAGCAGGTGCGCGCGCGGGTCGGCCCACCGCAGCGACGGGGAGGCGAACACGTCCCGGACCTGCAGCGCCCGATAGAGGGCCTCCAGGACGCACACCACATACGCGTCGCGATCGACCGCGCCCTTCGGCAGGTCGGGGCTGGCGAACACCGGCCGTTTCCACGCCGCGCTCACCAGCGAGGTGTCGATCTCTTTCGGGACGAGGGGCTTGCGGGACACCTGCCGGCGCGCCAGCTCCGGCAGGCGCCGCACGGCGGCCAGGACCTTGCGGCCGCCGGCCGCCGCTGACAGGGCCTTTGATTCACCGAGGAGCTTGAGGAACGGCCGGACGGTGTTGTACTTGTCCACCAAAGCAGCGCGCAGCGCCGCCTCGGCGGCGCCATCGTCGGCCGGGACGAGCTCCTCGACCTGTTCCAGCGCGGCCAGGACCTGTTCCTTGGTCGCCCCGGCCTGGTCGGCGACCGCCGTCCACAACGCGGCCGGGTCCAGGTCGGCGTTCGTCTCGGCGACCAGATCCAGCTGCTCCACCAAGACCCGGCCCGCCCGCGTCAGCAGCTTGGAGGCCTTCTCCAGCCTCGGCAGCATCGCCAACCGGTCGCCCGAGGACTTGCGGCGCGCCGGAGAGATCAACCTGGTGGCCATCAGCAGCGCGAACAGGTCCAGCGCGTCGTCGATCGCCTCAGCCTCCAGCGACCGGGTCACCGCCAGCAGCGTCGCGGTCTTGCGCGGCTCCTCCAGCCTGGCCAGCAGCGGCGCCTTGCTGCCCGCTCCGTACTTGGCCAGAGTCTTCATCCGCCGGACCGGCACCTTGCCGACCTGGACCCGCCCCAGCCGGAACCGGGCGATGTCATCCACCCGCTGCAACGCCCGCACCATCTCCGGACCCGACTGCCGCTTCGGCGAGCGCCGCAGCCGCTCCAGCTCCGACACCTGCGCGCCCGCAGGAACCTCCAGCAACCCCGACAACGCCTGCGGCAGGGCCGGATCGGCGCGTTCCACCTGACGCGCCACCGTCGCGTACAGGCGCTCATCCGCCTGCTCCCGCACCGACGCCACCAGGCGTTCCAGCACCGTCACCCCGGGCAGCAGCACCCGATGCCGCCGCAGCCACGCCACCGACTGATCGAACAGCGCCGTCGGCCCCTCCGCATGCGTCCACGCCCGCCCATGCAGGAACGTCAAGAACCGCTTCGAGGCCACCCGGCCCTCCCACGAGTCCCGATCGCCGAACACACGGAACCCGTAAGCGTCCCGGATCATCCACGCGTGGTCGTACGCCGTCTGCGGACGCACGGTGTACTTCTTCACCTGCGAGGGATCCCCGATCCCCAGCTGCTCGGCCAGGTAGTCCACCACCGGCCACGGCACCGCCAAAGGGTCCTCCAGGAACAGGCCCTTGTACCGGACCGTCCCGATCTGGATCGCCACGCCCAGACGATGCGAATCCTGACGCGACCGCGCGATCACATCCCGATCGAACGCGTCCAGGAAGAAGAACTTCTCCAGATCCGACAGCGACGGCAACTCCTCGAACGCCGAATAAGCCCTGACCTGGTCATCAGACAAAAACCCCACAGGCATGAACGACGACGGTAGACACGCCGCCTATCACCCAGTAACAACCAGATAGATGCCAGATGTCCGATTCCTTGCCGGAAATGATCAACCCCAACTCACCCCAGAAACACAAGATCATTCTCAGCGATAACGGCTGTTCCTGGGTTCCCCAACCCCGGAGGTGGCTAAAGATCCCGCCCGCCCCGGCCCACAGGACCGCAGCGGAACAGGACCGGAATCGACGGTGAGCGGTGCGGCCGGCGGAATGCCGCAGGCACCCGGAGGGCGAAGTTCTGCCGGCGGCACTGCGCCCCAGATCGCAAACTGGCGGCGGTGCGGGGTGACGGCGACGGGCAGGCTCCGCGCGGGCGGTCATGCGAACAGCGGGCGGTCCGCCTCTCGGCTCGGGCGCGAACGGCCCCCAGGCCGCACGCGCAAGCCCGAAGCCGAGGAGCGGACCGGGCGGCGGGAGCGCCGCCGCCCGCCCCGGATCTCCTGAGCGATCCTGACCTGTCCGACTCGGAACGCCTGCCATGCTTGCGGCTCGGTAGGCGCTGATGCCGCTCAGGCGGCCTGTCCCCTTCGTTGGTCTGCGCACCAGCCGACCGGCGTCGGCCTCGCCGGAGCGGAGTCCGAACGGAGCCATAGGCGAGGTGCCGAGTTGGCCGCACGCGCCGCGGCCCCCGAAGGCAGGCCCTCGACGCGCGGAGCCCCGGCCGGCGCGACCCGAAAGGGCGCCGGCCGGGAGCCGGGACCGGCCGTGGTCAGCGCAGCCGGTCCTTGGCCTTGTAGTAGGCCCCGGCGAACGGCAGGAACCAGGCGGTGCCGTTGTAGAAGGGCACCGGGACCTTCGGGAAGCCCAGACCGCGCAGCGGGTTGGCGTCCGGATGGCCGTCCATGACCTCGGCCATGGCCCGCCCCATGTACGTCGCCATCTGCACGCCGTGGCCGCAGTAGCCCATCGAGTAGTACACGCCGTCGATCTCGCCGGCGTGCGGGATGCGGTCGTAGCTGAACCCGACGCTGCCGCCCCAGACGTAGTCGATCCGGACGTCGGCCAGCTGCGGGAAGATCTCGGCCATCTCCCGCTTCAGCACCTGCCCGCTCTTGCGGTCCGAAGCCGGGTCCGACGGGGCGAACCGGGCCCGCCCGCCGAACGCCAGCCGATTGTCGGGGGTCAGCCGGATGTAATGCCCGATGTTCTTGGAATCGACGACCAGCCGGGCCCGCGGGATGACCTCACCGGCGAGCTCCTCCCCCAGCGGCTCGGTGACGATGATGAAGCTGCCGACGCAGATCAGCCGCTGCCGGAACCACGGCATGGACCGGTCGGTGTAGGCGTCGGTGGCGGCCATGACCTGCCGGGCGCGGATCGTGCCGTGCAGGGTCTCCACGAGGAACCGGCCGTCCGGGGCGCGGGTCACGGCGGTCGCCGCGTTGCGCTCGCGGATCACCGCTCCGGCGCGTTCAGCGGCGGCGGCCATGCCGTGGACGTACTTGCCCACGTGCAGGCCGGCGCTGAGCGGGTCCAGCAGGGCGCCGTGGTAGTAGTCCGAGCCGAGCTCCGACCGCAGCTCGGTCCGGTCGAGCAGCGTGGTCCGATGATCGAAGTCGGCGGCCAGGACGCGCTGCTGTTCCTTCATCGCGGCGAAGTGCTCGGGCTTGAACGCCACGCCGAGCCGGCCGGACCGCTTGAAATCGCAGTCGATCTGCTCGTCGACGGTCAGCTTCTCGACGACGTCGACGGCCTCGCGGAAGGCGCCGTAGAGTTCGCGGGCGCGTTCTTGCCCGTAGCGTTTGCGGGCCTCGCCGACGCCGATGGTGATGCCCTGGGTGCACATGCTGCCGTTGCGGCCGGAGGCGCCCGACCCGACCTTGTCCTTCTCGACGAGGACGACGTCGGCGCCCTTGCGGGCGGTGTGCAGCGCGGTGGACAGGCCGGTGAGGCCGCCGCCGATCACGACGACGTCCGCCTCGTCGGGCAGGTCCCCACCGGACCGGTCGGGGAACGGCGGGGCGGTGTCGAGCCAGTAGGGGATCTGCTTCATGCGGGTCTCCGGGGTCAGCAGCCGAGCAGGGCGGGCAGGCCGGACAGGTCGGGCAGTTCGTCGTAGGGCCGGTAGTCGGCGCTGCCCGGGCGCCCGTACCGGTTGATCCACACCCGGCGGTGCAGCCCCAGGTCACGGGTGGGGATCAGGTCGTACTCCCAGCCCTGCGCGACGTGGATGACCGAGGACGGCTCGACGCCCATGGTCTCGTGGGCGTACTCGAAGGTCTCCCGTGAGGGCTTGTAGGCCTTGGCCTGCTCGGCGGTGATGACGTGGTCGAACTCCACGCCGATGTTGGCGACGTTGTGCTTGATGAGGTCGTCGTCGGTGTTGGAGATGATCGCGATCTCGTACCGGCTCTTGAGGGCCCGCAGCGCGTCCGGCACCTCGGGGAAAGGCCCGAACGTCGGGACCGCCGCGACGAGGGCCTCGCCGTCGGAGGGACGGTAGTCCAGGCCGTGCAGGCGCATCGCCTTCTCCATGCTGGAGTGCAGCACCTCGTCGTAGGGGCGGTAGGCCTCCAGGACGGCCTGGAACCGCATGACGCGGAAGTCGTCGAGGAACTCCTCGACGTTCAGCCCGTCCAGGTCGAGCCGGTCCGCGAGCACCTTCAGGGTGGTCGGTCCGAGCTGGAAGTCGATCAGGGTGCCGTAGGCGTCGAAGGTGACGATCTGCCGCATGTTCTCCAACCTCATGGTCTTCAGACCACCCGCTCGCCGGGGGTCACGATGTCGTCGAGTGCGGCCAGGTCGGCCGCGTCGGGGGTCCAGTCGGCCGCCGCCGCGTTGGCGGCGACCTGTTCGGGGGTCATGGCGCCGCAGATCACCGAGCCGACCGCGGGCAGCGCGGCCAGACCGCCCACGGCGACCTGCAGGAGCGTCAGGCCGCGTTCGGCGCCGAACGCGCGCAGCGCCTCGACCCGGTCGAGCGCCGCCTCGGTCAGCCAGCCCTCCCGCCACGACAGCCTGCTGCCGGGCGGCGGTGCCTCGCCCTTGCGGTACTTGCCGCTGAGCAGGCCGTTGGCCAGCGGATAGTACGGCAGCAGGCCGACGCCGAACCGACGACAGGCGGGCACCAGCTCGGTCTCGGCGGAGCGGTCCAGCAGGTGGTACCGCGCCTGCACGGCGGTGAACGCGGGCAGGCCGGCCGTGCGGGCCTGCCAGGCCGCGTCGGCCAGCGTCCAGGCGGGCAGATTGGAGCAGCCGACGTGGCGCACCTTGCCCTCGGCGACCAGCTCATCGAGCGCGCCGAGCGTCTCCTCGATCGGAGTGACGCCGTCGGGCTCGTGGTACTGGTACAGGTCGATGCGGTCGGTGCCCAGCCTGCGCAACGACTCCTCCACGGCGTGCCGCACGTACCGGGGCGCGCCGCGCGGGCCGTACCGGTCGGCCTCCTCGCCCATGCTCATGCCGAACTTCGTGGCCAGCACGACCTCGTCGCGGTGGCCCTTGAGCGCGGCGCCGAGCAGGCGCTCGCCGTCTCCGGCCGCCGCGCCGCCGTACGCGCCGTAGATGTCGGCGGTGTCGAACAGGGTGATCCCGGCGTCCAGTGCCGCGTGCACGATGGCGCGGGTGCCGTCCTCGTCGAGCCGGGAGGCGATGTTGTTGCCGCCCAGGCCGACGGTCGAGACGAGCGGGCCGTCACTGCCGAGCCGCCGGTAGCGCACGGTCACCTCCCTGCGTGAAGCCGAGGCAGACGTTCTTGACCTGCGTGTAGCTGGCGAGGGACTCCATGCCCTTCTCCCGGCCCCAGCCGCTGTGCTTGTAGCCGCCGAAGGGCAGTTCGACGCCCGTGCCGACGCCGGTGGCGTTGACGTACACCTGCCCGGCCCGGATCCCGGCCGCCAGGCGCATCGCCCGGTCGACGTCCCGGGTCCACACGTAGGAGGACAGGCCGTACGGGCTGTCGTTGGCGATCGCGAGGGCCTCGTCGGCGTCGTCGAACTCCAGCACGGTGATGACCGGCCCGAAGATCTCCTCCCGCGCGGTGCGGGCGTCGTTGGTGAGCCCGGTCAGGACGGTGGGCTCGATGAAGTACCCATCGGCCAGGGCCGGGTCCGCCGGCCGGCCGCCGCCGGCGCGGACGACCGCGCCCTCCTCCCGGGCCAGGGCCAGGTACCGCTCGACCCGGTCGCGCTGCCGGGCCGACACCAGCGGGCCGATGTCCGGGTCCGACAGGCCGGGGCCGGGCCGCATCGCCTCCGCGTGCTTGACCAGCAGGTCGAGGAACTCCTCCGCGCCCCGCTGCAGTAGCAGCCGGGTGCCCGCCGAGCAGGTCTGCCCGGCGTTGCCGAACGCCGAGCCCGCCACCGCGGCCAGCGCCCGGTCGAAGTCGGCGTCGGCGAAGACGACGACCGGGGACTTGCCGCCGAGCTCCACCACCGAGGGCACGACGTTCGCGGCGGCGGCCTGAGCCACCTTGACGCCGGTCGCGACCGAGCCGGTGAAGGTGATCTGGTCGATGCCGGGATGGCCGGCCAGCGCGGCCCCGGCGTCCTCGCCGTATCCGGGCACGACGTTGAGCACGCCCCACGGCAGCCCGCATTCGACCGCGATCCGGCCGATCTCCAGTGGGCTCAGCGGCGCCTCCGGCGACGGCTTGAGGACCACGGTGCAGCCGGCGGCCAGGGCCGGCGCCGCGCCGCGCGCGGTGTTCTGCAGCGGATAGTTGAACGGGATGATCTGCCCGGAGACGCCGATCGGCTCGCGGACGGTGTAGTCCAGCAGGCCGGGCCCGAGCGGGACGGTCGTGCCGGCCGGCTTGTCGGCGGCACCCGCGTAGAACTCGAAGTAGCGGGCCGCGGCCTCGACGTCGGCGCGGGCCTCGCGCAGCGGTTTGCCGACGTCCAGGCTCTCCAGCCGGGCCAGCGCCTCGCCCTGCGCGCGGATCTCGGCGGCGATGCGGGCCAGCAGGCGGCCACGGTCGGCGGCGCGCATCCCGGCCCACTCCGGGCAGGCGAGCGCGGCCCGCGCGGCGGCCACCGCCCGGTCCACGTCGGCCGGGGCGGCCCGGGACACCTCCGCGACGGGGGCGCCGCAGGACGGATCGACGACCGTGAAGGTGCGGCCGTCCGCGGCCGGGACGCGCTCACCGTCGATGAGCAGCCCGCGAACGTCCTGGCGTCCTGTATCGCCGGTCACGGCCGGATCTCCCCGCGCACCGCGCCGAAGATCACAACTTCGTCGCCGGGGCGTACGGTGCGGATCCTGCGCTGCCACAGCACGATGCCGTCCTCCGGGGCGCGGACCTCCTCCAGGGTGCGGCCGTAGTGGTCGACGACGCTGCCGAGCAGGTCGCCGGCCTTGCACTGGTCGCCCGGCCCGGCGTGGCCGAGGAAGAAACCACCGGCGGCCGAGCGGGCGAACGTCCCGGTGACCTCCGTGTAGCGGTCGCGCAGTTCGACCTCGCCGTCGATCATCTCCAGCCGGCGCATGATGTTGCGCACGCTCCCGACGTGCAGGTCGACGGTCCCCTCCCGGTAGGTGCCGCCGCCCGCCTCGATGGTGATGGCCGGTTTGCCCGCCTGCAGCGTCGACAGGCGCGCCGTGCCGCCCCAGGAGCCGCCCTTCCAGATCAGCTCGTGACTCGCCGCCAGACCGATCGGGGTCGCCAGCTCCTCGTATCCGCCCTGCACGATCGTGAGCGGGGCGATCTCCCCGAACGTCCCGCCGGTGTGCAGGTCGACCAGCGCGTCGACGGCCGGGATGACCTGCTCGACGAAGGTCGCGGCGAGCCGGAGCGAGAAGGAGCCGTCGGCGTCCCCGGGGAAGATTCGGTTGAGGTTGGCGTGGTCGAGGCCGCTGGTGCGGGCGGCGGCCTCGAAGGCGGGCGTGTTCACGCAGGGGATGCCGACGAGCGTGCCGCGCAGCGTGGCCGGATCGGTCTCGGCGAGGACGCGGCGGACCGCCTCCATCCCGTCGTACTCGTCGCCGTGCACACCGCCGTCCACGCACAGCACCGGTCCGGGCGCGGCGCCGTTGACCACGATGACCGGCATGCCGAGCTCGACGCCGTACGAGCTGACGCCGACCGGGATCAGGCCCTCGGCGCGTTCGCCGGGCGCGCAGGTCACCGGGCCGATGGTGTACGCGGTCGTGGTGTCCACCGTCATGTTCGATTCCTCGTTCCGTCGTCAGTGGATGGGGATGGCCGGGGTCGTCAGCCGCGCGGACGCGCGCTCCAGCGCGTCCGCGATGATGTCGACGATCCGGTCGAGCAGGTCCCGGTCGCCGACCAGCGGCGGCGCGATCTGCACCAGTGGCGCGGCGCGGTTGTAGACCCTCGCCAGCAGCCCGGACTCGCGCAGGGCACGCGGGATCAGGTCGCCGACGAGTTCGGCGCGGCAGGCGTCGCTGAAGCCGCCGTCCTCCCGGTCGCCGGACAGCTCGACGGCGTAGAAGAACCCGGCGCCGCGTACGTCGGCGACGATCGGCAGCGCGGCCAGCGCCGCCATCCGCTCGGCCAGGTGGTCCTGCAGGTCCCGCACGTTGTCCAGGACCCGCTCGCGCGTCATGATGTCGATGGCGCGCAGCGCGATCGCCGCGCTCACCGGATGGCCGCCGAAGGTGTAGCCGTGGTTGAGGACGGCGCCGGGGCGGTTCAGCACCTCCACGACCCGGTCCGCGACGAGCGTGGCGCCCATCGGGGCGTACCCGGCGGTGAGGCCCTTGGCGACCGTGACGATGTCGGGCCGGACGCCGTACCGGTCACCGCCGAACCACTCGCCGAGCCGGCCGAACGCCGTGATCACCTCGTCGGCGACCAGCAGGAAGCCGTACCGGTCGGCCAAATCCCGCAGCCCCTGCCAGTAGCCGGCGGGCGGCGTGATGCACCCGCCGCGGTTCTGGACCGGCTCGGCGATCATCATCGCGATCGTCTCCGGGCCCTCGGCCAGGATCGCGGCCTCGACGTCGGCGAGGAGGTAGGCGGTGAAGGCCGCGTCGTCGGCCATGCCGGCCAGCCCGTGGCGGTTGGTGTTGGCCACGAAGCGGGTCTCGATCGCCGGGTCGCCGTACGGCTCCCGCAGGCCCGGGTCGTCGGTCAGGGCCAGCGCGCCGAGCGTCAGCCCGTGGTAGGCGCCGCGCCGGGAGATGGCCTTGGTACGGCCCGGCTCACCGCGCAGCGCGTGGTACCGGCGGGCCATTTTCAGGGCGGTCTCCACGGCCTCGGCTCCCCCGGCGCTGAAGAAGACGTGGTCCACGCCTTCGGGTGCCAGGGCGGCGAGCCGTTCGGCCAGTTCGATGGCGGCCGGATGCGCCGAGGCGGACCACAGCGGGCTGAAGCACAGCTCGCGGATCTGTCGGTCCGCCGCCTCGGCGAACTCACCGGCGTAGGAGTAGCCGAGCTGGCAGCAGTACAGCCCGGACAGCCCGTCGATGTAGCGCCTGCCGTCGGTGTCCTCGACGTGGACTCCCTCGCCCCGGCGCAGCACGAACACCGGCGTGCCGTCGGGGCCGAGCGAGCCGTTGGACGTCATGTTGAGCAGCAGGTGCCGTGCCGCCAGGGTCGGCCATTCGGTGGTCATGGGGCCTCGTTTCCGGGGAGGGCCGCGGCCGACTCGACGGGGAGCAGACCGCTCGCCCGGCCCGAGCCCAGCCGGCGCGCGACGCCGACCAGCGCGAGGGCGAGCACGGCGACGGCGATGAGGACGGCGCTGATCGCGGTGACCGTCGGATCGACGTCGTAGTTCAGCACGTTGAACACCTGCACCGGCAGGGTGGTCGTGTTGACCGAGGACAGGAACTGGGAGATGAAGAACTCGTCGAAGCTGGTGATGAAGGAGAAGATCGCGGCGGCCACCATCCCGGGAGCGGCGAGCGGGAAGGTGATGCGCCGGAAGATCGTCAGCCGGCCGGCGCCCATGCTCGCCGCCGCGTCCTCCAGCCGCTCGTCGATGCCGCGCAGCGTCGCCATCAGGATGAGCACCGCGATCGGCGCGGCCAGCACGGTGTGGCCAAGGGCGATCGCGATCGGGCTGCCGAGCATCGCGGCCGGGTCGAACAGCAGGAACAGCCCGAGCGCGATGACCACCTGCGGGATGACCATCGGCGCCAGGACGAGCCCGTAGACCGCCGAGCGCAGGGGCAGGTCGCTGCGGACCAGCGCGGTCGCGGCGGTGACGCCCAGCACCAGGGAGAACACCGTGGTGATCGAGGCGACGAGCACGCTCAGGGAGAGCGCTCCGGGCCACTTGCTGCCGGAGGCGAACAGCTGGTGGTACCAGTTGAACGTCCACGAGTGCGGCGGGAAGGAGCCGAGCGCGTCGTTGCCGAACGAGGTCACGACGATCACCACGATCGGCATCGCCAGGAACAGCAGGATGACGGTGGAGGCGACGGCCAGGCAGATCCGCCCGGCCCAGGTGCCGCGCAGGCCGATCATGCCGCACCTCGCTGCCTGGCGTTGGCGCCGATCGCTCTGGCCAGGCGGAGCAGCGACAGCCCCGCGAAGGTGAGCAGTAGCAGGATGACGCCGAGCGCCGCCGCGCTGTTCCACTGGTTCTGCTTCATGACCTGGTCGTCGATGAGCGCCGCGACGACCGTCTGCTTGGTGCCGCCCATCAGTGCCGGGGTGAGGTAGTAGCCCAGGCAGAGGATGAAGCTGAGCACCGCGGCGTTGACCAGGCCGGGCGCGACCAGGGGCAGGTAGACGCGGCGGAACGTCACCAGGCGGCCCGCGCCCATGCTGGCGGCGGCGGCGAGCAGCCGCCGGTCCACGCCGCGCATCACGGCGTACAGCAGCAGGACCGTGTAAGGCAGCATGACGGACGTCGTGCCGATGATGACGCCGATCTCGTTGTAGAGCAGCTGGAACGGCGCGCCGGGGACGTGCAGGTCGACGAGCAGCTGGTTCACTACGCCGTGGTCGCCGAGCAGGATGATCCAGCCGTACGTGCGCACGAGCGCGCTGATGAAGTGCGGTACGACGACGATGAGCATCATCAGGCCGGCCCACAGCGGACGCAGGCGCGACATCGCGTACGCGAGCAGGAACCCGATGACCACGCTGATCAGCGAGGTCTCGACGGAGATCCGCAGGGTGGTGAGCAGGACGGCGAGGTTCGTGCCGCTGAGGGCGTCGGCGTACCAGTGCAGGGTCAGGCCGCCGCGTGCGCCTTTGAGGCTGAGCATCAGGGTGCTCAGGATCGGATAGACGAACAGGAGCAGCAGGTAGATCACGATGGGCGCGCCGTTGAGCAGGCCCGAGCGGGTACGGCGGCTGCGCAGCGAGCGGCGCAGCCGGTCCTTGGCGGTGGGCGCGGCGGAGGCCGGCACGGGGGCGAGAACGGATCCGGCCACGGCTCACCCGCTCTCTTCGAGGGCGAAGAGGCTCACGTCGCCGGCCTCGGCGGTCAGCCCCACCTGCTCTCCGGCGACGGGGGCACGGCCCGCCGGGAGCTCCAGCCGTACGAGGCTCTCGGCGCCCTGCGGCCGGACCCCGACGCGGACCAGCGTTCCCACGTAGGTGACCGTCTCGACGGTGCCGGTACAGAAGCCCTCGGCCGGCGCGCACAGGCCCACCCGGCCGGGCTGGACCGCGGCCTGGACCCGATGGCCGGGCGCGTACGAATGCGATCGTGCGGTCAGGAGCCCGCCGTGGTCGAGCCGGACCAGGGTGTGCTCGGCGGTGTGCTCCTCCAGTCGGCCGGACAGGAAGTTGGCCGCGCCGAGGAAGTCCGCGACGAACGCGGTCCGCGGCCGCTCGAACAGCTCCCGCGGAGTGTCGAACTGGTCGATGCGGCCGTCGCGCATCACCGCGATCCGGTCGGACAGGACCAGTGCCTCCTCCTGGTCGTGGGTCACGTAGATGACGGTCAGGCCCAGTTCGCGCTGGATGTTCTTGATCTCGGTCTGCAGCTGGTCGCGCAGCTTCTTGTCCAGGGCGCCGAGCGGTTCGTCCATGAGGATCACCGGTGGCCGGTACACCAGCGCCCGGCACAGGGCGACCCGCTGCTGCTGCCCGCCGGACAGCTCGCGCGGGCGCCGTCGGCCGTATCCGGTGAGCCCGGCCATCTCCAGGACCTGCCCGACCTGACGGCGAATCTCGGCCTTGGACAGTCCGCGCAGTTGCAGCGGGAAGGCGATGTTCTCCGCGACGGTCATGTGCGGGAACAGCAGGTACTGCTGGAAGACGAACCCGAGCCCCCGTTTCTGCGGGGCCAGCCGGGTGACGTCACGGTCGCCGACCTTGATGACGCCGGCGTCCGGTTCGACGAATCCGGCGATCATCATGAGGGTCGTGGTCTTGCCCGAACCGGAGGACCCGAGGAAGGTGACGAACTCCCCCGCCTCGATGTCCATCGACACCTCGTCCACCGCGACGACGCCCGCGTATGTCTTGCGCAGCCCGGTGGCGGACAGCGGTTTGCCGCTTCCCGCCAGTGTCCCGGCGCCGGCGCGTGGCTCGCGCTGCGACATCACTCCGGCCTCAGCCACGTGCCCATCCCCTCCAGCGCTTGATGACGGCGTCCTGGTTCTTGATCCACCAGTCGACGTCGAGGTCGAACCCGGTGTGCAGGTGCTCCGGGGAGCTGGCGAGGTTGGAGCTCACGGAGGCGGGCAGCTGCTTGTACGCCGCTTGGACGACCGGCCCCATGGGGTAGAGCGTGGCGAAGTGCGCCTGCACGTCGGGCCGCAGGGAGAAGTCGATGAGCTGGTAGGCCGCGTCGGTGTTGGCGGCGCCGTTCGGGATCCCCCACCCGTTGCTCTGCCGCCGCGCGCCGTTCCACTGGTAGGCCAGCGGCTGTCCCTGCTTGATGAGCGCGTCGAGCCGGCCGTGCCAGACGCTGGAGGCGACGACCTCCTTGCGGCCCAGCAGGACGCCGGGAAGGGCGCCGGTGTCCCAGTACTTCTTGACCGAGCCCTTGATGCGGTCCATCGCCTTGAACGCGCGGTCCACGTCGATGGGGTACAGCTTGTCGAGCGGCACGCCGTCGGCCAGCAGCGCGAACTCCAGTTCCGGCAGGTCCGCGTCCGGATTCTGCAGCGACCGGTTGCCGGGGAAGGTCTTGGTGTCCCAGAAGTCCGCCCACGACTGCGGCTTCTTCCCGCCGAACGCGTCGGTGCGGTAGGCCATCACGCTGGCCCAGTAGTTCTTGCCGATGGCGTTCGGGGTGACGAGGTTGGCCGCGATGCCGGCGCCCTTGAAGTTCTTCAGCCGGTCCTGGTCCAGCTTCTGCAGGGCGTTCTCCTTGCCGAACAGCACGAAGTCGGCCATCGAGTCGTCGATGACGTCGAACTGCGGCCTGCCCTGTTTGATCTGGGCGAGCATCTGCGCGTACTCGATGTTCACCACCTGGACGGTGATGCCGGTCTCCTTGGTGAACGGCTCGTAGATCGCCTTCTGGTTCGCGTCCCCGTACGTGCCGCCGCTGTTGCGGACGACGAGGGTCTTCTTGCCGCCGCCACCGCCGGCCGCGGCGCCCGCCGAACGGCTCGTTCCGGTCCCGCATCCGGTCAGCGACGTCGCGGTGATGCCCGCCGCGACTCCGCCGACTCCGAGGAGGAACGCCCTCCGGTCGATCCGTGCTTCTCTCATCGCCGATACCTCCAGGTCTTGCTGTCGTCTGTCCCGATCTGTCCCCGATGTGGTCCCTGCCGTGGTCACGCGTGGTGTGCGGGCGGGGTAAGGCGGGAGGTGGGCACCGGCCGCCTGCCGAGAGGAAGCGGGCCATGGTCACGCGCCTCCGTACGGGGCGGCGATCGCCGCGAGCTCCGCGCCGGGCGCGACGGTGAGGCCGTGCATGCCGTAGAAGATCCGGCCGGTCGCCGTCGCGGTGACCTTGTGCTCGCGGCCGTCGGCGGGGTCGATGACGCGGCCGATGACCTGGCCGGCGCTCACGTCGTCGCCCGTCCCGGAGTCCGGGTACCACAGGCCGGCGACCTCGGCGGTCACGGCTCCGGCCCAGACCCATTCGCGGACCGGCGGCGGCTGCGGGCCCGCGTCCCGCCGCAGCACGCTCAGGTGCTGCAGCAGCCGGTACAGGGACTCGGTCAGGGCGCGCGCCACGTCCGGGCCGCGCTCGCCGAGCCGGCCGGTCTCGACCAGGACGGCGGGAACGCCCTGCCGGGCGGCGGCCGCGTGGCTGTTGCCGCCCTCGGCCTTCAGGCCGAGGATGACGTCCTCGATCCCGAGCGCGTGCGCCATCGCCCGCGTCCTGGCGTCGAGGTCGGCGTCGCCGGTGAGCCGGTAGCCGACGAAGTCGCGGAGCGTCTCGTCGATGCCTCCGCTGTGCAGGTCGACGTAGGCGTCGGCACCGGCGATCAGGGCGTCGAAGATCCAGGCGGCCAGCCGCTCGGTCGGCCCTCCCGCCGGGTCGCCGGGGAACACCCGGTTGATGTTGACGCCGTCGAGCGGGGACGCGCCGAGACGCCCGTGGTAGACCGCCGGTGGGTTGGCCACCGGGCAGATCACCAGCCTGCCGTGCACCTCGTCGGGCTCGATCAGGGCGCCGAGCCGGGTCGCGGCGTCCACTCCGGTGAACTCACCGCCGTGCACGCCCGCGGTGATGACCACGGTCGGGCCGGGTTGCGCCCCGTTCACCAGGGTGACCGGGATGTCGACGGCCGTGGAGCCCAGGTCGGCCCGTACGCTGCCGCGGGCCTTGGTCCCCGGCTCGGCGCGCAGCGGGCCCACGGTCAGATCGCCGTGGCCGGTCGCGTGCGCTGAGGTCGTCATCTCACTCCTCTTCTCGCGGCGGGGCGGGTCAGGCCGCCGCGCGGCCGACGGTGGACAGGAAGTCGATCGGCCGGCCGGTGGTCCCGGTCAGCGCGAGGTCCGCCGCGATGTCGCCCATGGCGGGCGACAGCTTGAAACCGTGGCCGGAGAAACCGGCCAGCAGCACGACGTTCGAGGCGCCGGGCAGCGGGCCGACCAGGGGCCGGCTGCTGTCGGTGTAGCCCTCCATGAAGACCGAGAGCCGGATCGGATCGGGGTTCAGGTCGGGCAGGTAGCGCCGGAGCAGGCCGGTGAACACCTCCAGCTCCTCCGGCCGTACCGTCCGGTCCACCTGGTTCGGATCGTCGACCGGCCGGTGCAGCGCCCGGGACAGGCCGATCTTCACCGAGATCCCGTCGGGCGAGGGCAGGCCGTAGCAGTGGGTCGGCGCGGTCCGGATGAACGCGGGCCGTTCGGCGCCGGACCAGGCGTCGGAGGCGGGCACGTACCAGGCGTTGATGAGCCTGCGGACGTCCACCCCCCAGGGCAGGCCGGGGAGCAGTTCGTTGACCCACGGGCCGACGGTCACCACCACGGCGTCGAAGCGCTCGGTGTGCTCGTCCGTACGGACGTCGACGCCGCCGCCTGCGGGCACGATCTCGCGGACCGGGGTGTAACGGTGGATGCGCGCGCCCAGCCGCTCCGCCTCGCGGGCGGCGGTGACGACGGTGAGCTCGGGACGGACGTACCCGGCGTTGCGGTCGAGGACCGCGGCGTCGCCGTCCTCGAGCCGGAACTGCGGGAACCGCTTGGCGAGCGCGTCGGCGTCCAGCACCTCGTGCTCGAGCCCGTGCTCGGCGATCGACTCGAGCACGGTGCGCATCTGCTGGTGCTCGGCCGGTCCCATCAGGAGGCAGCCGGTCAGGCGGCGCAGCTCCCGGCCGCTCTCGTCCTGCAACCGGCGCCACAGTGTGTCGGCGTGCTTCAGCAGCGGCACGTAACGCGAGTCCTCGAAGTGGGCGCTGCGGAAGATCCGCGTCTCGCCGCCGGCCGCGCTGCGGTCGTGGCCTGGAGCGAAGCGGTCGAAGCCGACGACCTCGGCCCCGCGGGCCGCCAGCCGCCAGGCGGCCTGGCTGCCCATCGTCCCGACGCCGACCACGGCGACGCGCTTCCTGGGTACCACGGAGGACTCCTCTTCGTCTCGAGGGGTGGACCGACTCTTGCTCGTATCGCGGGAGAGGCGTATTCGAAGGGGAACGCGCGCGGGTTCGCCGCGCGGGGAGCCGGGAGACGAAGGTGTGTCACCGAAGGCTCGTGCCACTATGTGGCATGGCGTGCTATTATTTGGCACAAGCTTGAGGGTTGCCAGAGATCAAGTCAAGGGGTCTCTTCACCGGAGACCGGGATTTAACTGGGGAAACCTCGTGGAAATGAAGAGCGTGACGCGTAGCCTGCGGCTCTTGGAAGCAGTGGCTCAGCATCAGCCGGTGACCGTGGGAGAGCTCGCGAAGCTCTATGGGATTCCCAAGTCGACGGTCCAGCGCACCCTCGTGACGCTGCACGAGGCGGGGTGGCTGCGGGCGAGCCGGGGCGACACGACCCGCTGGGAGATCGGCGCGCGCGTGCTCGCCGTCCGTCCGGCCGCCCTGCAGGGAGCGAGCCTGTTCGCCGCCGCCCGCGAGCCCATGGTCCGGCTCCGGCAGGCGCTCAACGAGACGATCCACCTGTCCGTCCCGGACGGACTGGACTGCATGGTCGTGGTCGACCGGGTCGACTGCGACCGGACGGTGCGCACCTTCCACGAGATCGGCGACACCTCACCGCTCCACGCCACCGCGACCGGACGCGCCATACTCGCCCACCTCCCCACCGCGGACGTGGAGGAGTTCATCGCCCAGGGGCTGGAGAGCTACGGCGAGGCGACCATCACCGACCCGGAGGAGCTGCGCGCCGAGCTCGAGCGCGTACGGCGGGACGGATACGCGCTCAACCGTAACCAGTACCGGCCCGACGTCGCCGCGATCGCCGCGCCCATCTTCGACGCCGACAACACTCCCCTGGCCACCCTCGCCATCTCGATGCCCGACTCCCGGTACGAACCAGACCGGGAGTCGGAGCTGGGCCGGCTGATCGCCGACACGGCCACCGAGATCAGCACCCGCCGCCTCGGCGGAATGACCGGGATGTAACCGGCCGGCAGCCGCTACCAGGCGTCACCGTTGAATTCGTGGAGTTGCCCCTGATGTCGGTGCGCACTTGTAGGGTCACTTTCCGTGAAGTTGGTGGTGCAGGTGAAGCTGTTGCCGTCGCCTGAGCAGGCGGAGGCGCTGGCGGCGACCCTGCCCCTGTGCAACGCCGCGGCCAATGAGGTGTCGGCGGTCGCCTTCGAGGAGGGCGTGTTCGCGCGGCAGAGACTGCAGAAGCTTGTCTACGCGGATGTGAAGGCGCGGGGGTTGTCGGCGCAGCCGGCGTTGCATGTGATTCGTAAGGTCGCCGATGCCTACACCACGTTGCACGCCCAGATCGAGGCGGGCCTGCTGGGTGGTGAGGATTCGCGTCGGCGTCGTAAGGCGGAGTCCAAGCCAATCGTCTTCCGGGCTGATGCGGCTCAGCCGTTCGATGATCGGTGCCTGTCGTGGCAGATGGACGCCCGGACCATCTCGATCTGGACCCCCCACGGCCGGGTCCGGGGCATCGCCTTCACCGGCGAGCCGGGGCAGGTGAAGTTCCTTGCGGCCCACCGTAAAGGCGAGACCGATCTGGTGCGCCGCGACGGGATGTGGTTCCTGATCGCGACGTGTGAGGTCGAGGAGACCCCGCAGTTCGAGCCTGCCGATTGGATCGGGGTGGATCGGGGGATCGTGAACCTGGCCACCACCTCTGATGGCGACAACCACCAGGGCAAGGGCCTGCAGCGGTATCGCAGGCGCCAGGCCCGGCTGCGTGCCGAGCTGCAGGCCAAGAAGGCCGCGGGTAGCCGGTCGGCGGCGCGTCGTCTGGCTCGCCGGTCGGCGCGGGAGGCGAGGTACGCCTCGAATGAGAACCACAAGATCAGTAAGCGGATCGTGGCCGATGCCCGACGCACCGGACGCGGTGTCGCACTTGAGGAACTGAGTGGGATACGCGATCGGGTACGGCTCAGGCGGCACCAGCGGGCCACTCTCTCTTCCTGGCCGTTCCACCAGCTCGGTGAGTTCCTCCAGTACAAGGCGCTGCGGGCCGGGGTGCCGTTCGTGGAAGTGGATCCGGCCTACACCTCCCAGGCATGTCCCGTGCCGTGGTGCGGGCACACCATGCGGGCCAACCGGCCCGATCGCGATACTTTTCGTTGTCGCCGGTGCGGGTTCGCTGGCCCCGCCGACGTCATCGCCGCCACCAACATCCGCAAACGGGCGTGTGTGGCGTGGGCATTCGTCAGCATGCCCGTCCCGACCCCCAATCCTGGGGTGAAGGGAGATGCGACCCTGGCGCGACGGCCAGCCGCGACGGGGAGCGCGACAAGGCGTGAACACCCGAGCCGCAAGCCCGACCGTTCACGGCCAAGAAGCTGACCCTCCTCTACATGCCGATCGAGGTGGCCCTGCCGCTGTACGTGCGGGGGACGCTGCACACCGGCGCGTCCGGCCTGGGCCTGCTCTGGACCGCGCTGGGCGTCGGGGCGCTCGCGGGCGCCGGCCTGGTCGACCGGCTCCGCAACCTCCCCCAGCGCCCGCTGCTCATCACGATCATCGCGTTGTGGGCGCTGTGCCCGATCGCGCTGGCCGGCGTCGAGAATCAGACCGCGGCGATGGTCGTCTTCGGACTCGGCGGCCTGATCTGGGCCCCGTTCACCCCCGTCGCGTACAGCTTCCTGCAGTCGGGCCTCCGGCCCACCGAGCAGCAGCCGGTGGTCACGCTCTGGACGACGGGCTCGACGGTCGCCGCCCCGCTCGGCCTGCTCGCCGGCGGCCCGCTGATCGCCCTGACGGGCGTCGACACCAGCCTGTTCCTCTCCGGCCTCCTGACCCTGCTGCTGGCCCCGCTGGCCGCCTGGAGCGTGCTGACACGGGCGGAGGTCCGATGACGTCCGCGAGGTGTTCAGGCGTCGCGTCTTCGCAGCAGCAGGCCGCCTGCCAACAGCGCCCCGGTGGCCCACCCGGCGGTCACGCCAAGACCGGCCCAGGGGCCGATGGGCAGGCTACGGAGGTCGGTGGTGGCTTGGATCGTAAGCCCGGCGCTCATCGGCGCGATCTGCTGGAGCAGGCGCTGCCAGTGCGGATCGCCGATCGTCTGGGAGAGGATGGGAAATAGGTAGAGCAGGCCGAGGACGATCCCGATACTGGCGGCGGAGTCCCGCACGGCGGCCGCGATACCGAGGCTGAGAAGGGCGATCAGAATCAGGTAGAGGACCGTCCCGACGACCGCGCGCAGCGTCGGCCCGTCGGCCAGGGACAGGGCCCGGTCGCCGAGGTCGGGCAGGACGATCCGCCCGGCGAGCACCGACCCGAGGACGGCGGCGGTTCCGCCGACGGCCACGACGCCGGTGAGAGTAATGGCCTTGGCCCCGAAGGCGGTGGCTCGCCGCGGCACCGCTGTCAGGGTGGTGCGGATCATGCCCGAGCTGTACTCGCTGCTGATGACCAGCACTGCCAGGATGGCGACCGGCGCCTGGCCGATGTAGACGCCCATAAGGGTGATCTTGGTCGTGTCGCCGCCGCAGCCATTGGCCGTGCAGTTCACCACCGAGGTCGCCACGGTGCTGAGGGCCACTGTCGCCGCGACGGTACCGAGCAGCAGCCAAAGGGGGCCGGCGACGGTCCGTATCTTCGTCCATTCCGCGTGCAGTGCCGGTCTCATGCGTCCCTCCTGTTGAGAAGGACGGCGGCCACGGCCAGGCTTGCCACCGCGTAGCCGGCCAGGACGGCGAACCCGGCCCATGGCGCCAGCGGGTAGTAGCCGTAGTAGGGCGTGTAATTGCTTGCGACCTGGTGATACGGCACAAGTGTCTGCTGGACGGCGAAAGCCGCGCCCGGTGTCACCGTGGCCACTCCCTTCGACACGCTCGCGGGCAGGAACGGGATGGCGATCAGGATGTAGGGCAGCACGATGGCCACGATGACGGTGGTGACCGCGCCCGCACTGTGCCGGAAGACGGCGCCGACGGAGAGAGCCAGGACCGAGGCGGTCGCGAGCAGCGCCGCGGTCCCGAGCGCCACCCGCAGTTCGGTCGAGGATGACACCGGGAAGATGAAGACGCCGTTGCCCCGGGCGAGCCGCTCACCGAGCGGAGTCGCGAGGATCGTCCCCACCAACCCGGCGACGAAGGTGACGGCCCACAACACGATCGCCTTGGCCACCAGCACCCGGCTCCGCCTCGGACTCGCGGCCAGGGTGAGCCGGATCATCGTGTTCCGGTACTCCGCAGTGATGAACAGCGCCCCCACGACGATCATCGCGATCAGCGCGGCGAACGTGCCGGTGAGGATGTCCCGGAGGAGGCCGCCGGTCGGCAGGCTGTCACGGACGGCGGGCGCTATGTCGCCGGCGCCGGTCACCGTGAACCGGGCGTCGGATCGCGTGACCGAACCTGAGCCGTCCTCCGGGTAGCCGGCGAAGCTGGGGGATTTGGCTCCCACCTGATCGCCTGTCCAGTTGCCGCCGGCCCAGCCCCCCTGGGTACGAAGATCACCGAAGGTGGCAGTGGACACACTGCCGCGCGTGCCCCCGCCGCCCACGACTTGCGGAGAGGCGACGAACAGCCCGACCTGCGCGGTCGATCCGAGCCCGCTCACCCGCGCGGTGCCCACCTTGGTCCAGTTCGTGCCGTCCGTGGAGGCATAACCGGTGATCACGTCGCCCGAGCGGTCCAGCCGCAGCCGGCGGGGAGACGTGGCGGAGACCGGGCCGGGGAGGCCGGCCGTGTCGTTGACGTAGCCGTCCTGCATCCGCACGCCGTGGCTGCCGGTGACCATGATCGCCGCGTACGGTGTTCCCTGGCGGGTGCTCTCCTTGACGATGAGCCCGGCCTTCGCCCACGGCACGATGCCGGGCCGCAGGTCCCCGGGGCGCTTGGGGATGCTGCTCTTGAGCGCGGAGACGGAGACGGTGATGCTGCCGTTTCCGGCGAGCGGCCGGTGCACGAAGTAGAAGCTGTCGGTGACGGGTTCACCGCCCGGTCCGATCGGAACGGGTGGTGCGCCCTTCTGGTTGCCACTGGCCCCGGCGAGCAGGGCGAACAGCACCATCATCAGTGCCGCCACCACCGTGCCCGTCACCCAGCTGCGGACGGTCCGGAACTTGGTCCATTCCGCGTGCAGCACCTGGGGGAAGCCGTCCCGCCCGACCCGTTGGCCGGGTCGGTAAGGCGTAACGGTAGGGGTCACCGTGACACCTCCGTGGGCGTCGCGGCGCGGAACTCGACCGCCTCGCGGGTGAGCTCCAGGTAGACGTCCTCAAGGGTGGCGCGGTGTGCTGACACCTCGGAGAAAGGCACCGCGCTCCCGCTGAGCAGCGTCACGATCCGATCCGCGGGCAGGCCGGAGACGGTGATGGTGTCGCGGCCGGTGGCCGCCACGGTCGCGCCGGCATGCGCGAGCACCCTCATCGCGTGCGTCCCGGCCGTGGTCCGCAGGGCCACCCGGTTCGCGGAGGCGGCCGCGATCAGGTCGGCCACGCCGGCGTCGGCGATGGCCTTGCCGCGTCCGACCACGACCAGATGGTCGGCCGTGTCCTGCACCTCGCTCATCAAGTGGCTGGAGACCAGCACGGCGCGGCCCTGAGCGGCCAGCGACCGCAGGAAACCGCGCATCCAGATGATGCCGTCGGGGTCCATGCCGTTGAACGGCTCATCGAGCATGATGATCGGCGGGTCGCCCAGCAGGGCCGCGGCGATCCCGAGCCGCTGGCGCATGCCGAGCGAGTAGCCGCCGGCCTTGCGGCGGGCCGCCGAGGTCAGGCCGACCTGCTCGATCACCTGGTCCACCCGCCGCGCGGCCAGGCCCTGCGAATGCGCCAGCCACAGCAGGTGGTCACGAGCGCTGCGGCCGGGGTGCAGCGCCGCCGCGTCCAGCAGTGAACCGACATGGTTCAGCGGGCGCCGAAGACTGCGGTACGGCCGGCCCCCGATCAGCGCGGTGCCCTCATCAACCGCGTCCAGGCCGAGGATCACCCGCATCGTGGTGGACTTCCCGGCCCCGTTCGGCCCCACGAAACCGGTCACCACACCCGGACGGACGGTGAAGGACATGCCGTCGAGGGCCAGGGTCGCCCCATACCGCTTGCGCAGTCCGGCGACGACGATCCCTGCCGTGCTCATCGCAGCGAACTCACGGTTCGAAATGGATTCATGCCGACGGTTGTACGCGGCACCCGGTTCCAGCCCGGTCGCAGCGGCTGCGACCGGGCTGGAACCTGGGATCTGGCATCGTCAACGCATGGCACCTCGACCCGATGGCCGGTTCGGCCGCCCCGCCCGCACGACGACCGGCGGTGAGCGGCGGTGAGGGTCCTCGTCGTCGAGGACTTCGAGGTCCTCGCCCGCTCCATCGGCACCGGGCTGCGCCGCGAGGGCATGGCCGTCGACGTCGTCCTGGACGGAACCGCCGCCCTCGATCGCCTGGCCGTCACCCGCTACGAGGTGGTGATCCTCGACCGCGACCTGCCCGGCGTCCACGGCGACGAGATCTGCCGGCAACTCGCCCACGGCCGCTGCGAGACCCGCATACTGATGCTCACCGCCTCCGACACGATCGAGGACCGCGTCGACGGGCTCAGCCTCGGCGCCGACGACTACCTGCCCAAGCCGTTCGCGTTCACCGAACTGGTCGCCCGCGTCCGTGCTCTGGCCCGCCGCGCCACCCCGCCACTACCGCCCACCCTGGCATGCGGGGACATCACGCTCGATCCGGCCCGCCGCATCGCGTTCCGGGCCGGCCGGCGCCTTGAGCTGAGCCCCAAGGAGTTCGCCCTGCTCGAATGCCTGCTCGCCGCACCCGGCCTGGTCATCTCCGCCGAGGAACTACTCGAACGCGTCTGGGACGAGGCCGCCGACCCCTTCAGCAGCGCCGTCAAGCACACCATGCACCGGTTGCGGGCCAAGCTCGGCGACCCGCCAGTGATCGAGACCATCCGCGAAGGCGGCTACCGCATCGGATCGTCATGACCTCCCAGCAGCTCGCCAGAAGGTCCTTGCAGACGCGGCTCGCGCTCGCCTACGCGGCGGGTATCTACGCCGCCGGAGTCTTCGTGCTCGTACTCGTCGACGTCCCGCTCGCCAGCGTCCAGTCGGCCAAACCCCAAGGCCAGGCCTCATCGAGCGCGATCACGGGAACCGGGCACGGGATCAGCCTGCCCCAGCTCCTCGCGGGATCCGCCGTCGCCTTGGTCATCCTGATTCCCGTCGCCCTGGCTCTCGGCTGGTTCGTCGCCGGCCGGTTCCTGCACCCGCTTCGAGCCATCACCGCCACCGCCAAAATCATCTCCGCCGGCGACCTCCACCGGCGCCTCGACCTCGGCGAGCCCACGGACGAGCTGACCGAACTCGGCCATACCCTCGACGACCTGTTCGCCCGCCTTCAAGCCTCCTTCGACGCCCAACGCCACTTCGTCGCCAACGCCTCCCACGAGCTGCGCACCCCCCTCTCCGGGCTGCGCACCCTCCTCGAAGTCGCTCTCGCCGATCCCGACGCCGACGCTGACGCCCTGCGCTCGGCCTGCCAGGAGGCCCTCGCTCTCGGCGGACACCAGGAACGGCTCGTCAAGGCACTGCTCGTCCTGGCCACCAGCGAGCGCGGAATCTCTCGCTGGGACACCCTCGACCTCGCTCAAGTCGCCGAAGGAGTGCTCGCCTCCCGTCGGGACCGAGCAGCGGAGAGAGGCATTGACCTCACCGAACACCTAACGCCCGCAGTGACGGCCGGGGATCCGAGACTGATCGAAAGCCTCATCGTCAACCTCATCGACAACGCCATCCGCCACAACCGCCCAGGCGGGCACGTAGAGATCACCACCCAGACCTCCGGCACGCAGGTGACCCTTACGGTCACCAACAGCGGGCCGGTCATCCCCGACGACCAGATCCAGCGCCTCTTTCAACCCTTCCAGAGACTGGCGCCCGATCGTAACGGCCGCCGCGACGGCTACGGTCTCGGTCTCGCCATCGTCAACGCCGTCACCCAGGCTCACCACGCCACCCTCACCGCCGGCGCACGCCCCGAAGGCGGCCTGTCCATCACCGTACGGTTCGCGCACGCATCTCATCCGAGCCTCCAACATCAGAGCGGCTCGGCTGCTCATCTGCGATAGAGGCTTCGTTACCGACGGGCCGCGTCCGGCGCTTACCGTCGTGTTCTGTGGGGGTGGGATAGTCGGGCGGTGATCAGTTCGCGTCAGCTCGAGTACTTCCAGGCCGTGGCGAGGGAGCTGCACTTCACTCGGGCCGCGCGGGAGCTGCGGATCGCCCAGCCCGCACTGTCCCAGCAGATCCGAAAGCTCGAACGCCAGCTCGGCGTGGTGCTGTTCGAGCGGGACAACCATCGGGTGGCGCTGACCGAGGCCGGTTCGGCGCTGCTGGAGCGAGCCGACCGGATCCTCGCGGACATCGGCGCGGTCGAGGACGAGATGCGCGGGTGGGGCGGCGGTACACGCGGCCGGATCCGGCTCGGGGTGGCGCGCGGACTCATCGCGGGGATGTCCAGGCTGCTGGCCGAGTTCTGCGCCGCCTATCCCGGGGTCGAGATGCGGTTCCGCGAGATGACCACCGGGGAGATGGTGGAGGGCTTGCTGGCCGGGCGGCTGGACGTGGCGACCGTGGCCGAGGTGCCGCGGAACGAGCCCAGGCTGGCCACCCACTCACTCGGTGAGGAACCACTGGTGCTGATCGTGGCGCCGGCCCCCTCGCCGGGGCATGTCACGCCCGCCGTCTCCCCGGACGCCGCCTCGCCGGGCGCGGTGTCGCCGGGCGCGGCCTTCGCGCCGGGCGATCGGGCGAGGGTGGCCGGCCTGGGCGATCTCGACCTCGTCACCTATCCGCCCGGGTCGGTCGTACGGGAGGTGGTCGCGGGGGCGCTGGCCGACGCCGGGATCTCCGGGCGGTTCCGGTTCGAGACGCGCGACTACGGGACGGCGCGGTCGCTGGTGAGCGTCGGGCTCGCCGCGGCCGTGCTGCCGCGCTCGGTCGCCACCGAGCCCGGCCCGCCCGTACGGGTGATCGATCTGGAGCCGGTGCTGACCTGGCGGCCGTCGCTGGCCTGGTCCGCGGTACGGGTGTCGCCTCCCGCGCTGAAGGTCTTCGTCGACTTCGTGGCCGAGCACGGCGATATCCTCGGCCTATCACCGCGAGGCTGATCAGATATTGGACGTATGACTCGATCTACGGAAATGATCGAGTCATGGACAGAAACGAACGTGGCCTGAGGGAATACGCGGCGCTCATCGGCGGCTCCGCCGAGGAGCAGCTCGCCGGGATCAGGGCCGCCTCGCCGCACATGTACGAAACGATGATCGAGACCGGCTTCGCCGGGCCGATGGCCCGGCCGGAGCTCGGCCGGGCCGCCCGGGAGCTGGCGACGGTGGCGGTCATCGCGGCGCTCGGCGGCGCTGACGACAAGCTCGCCGTGCACGTACGTGCCGCCCTGCGCCAGGGAATCGGAGCGGACGAGCTGCGGGCGCTGGCCGAGCACGTGGCGCTGTACGCGGGTTTCCCGCGTGGCCTGACCGCGCTGAGCGTCATCGACGAGGTGCTGGCCGAGGCGGGCGTCCCCGCTCCCGCGCGGCTCCATAAGGTACGGCTCGAGGACCACGAGACCGTGGTGGCGCAGGTGGGCGAGAGCGGACCGGCCATGCTGCTGTCCCACTCGCTGGGGTTGGACTGGCGGATGTGGGAGCCGGTCATGCACCGCCTCGCCACGGGCCGCAGGGTCTTCGCCTACGACATCCGCGGGCACGGCTCGGCCGCCGGCTCACCCGCGCCGTTCACGATGGACCAGACCGGCGACGACCTGGTCGGCGTCATGGACGCGCTCGGGCTCGACCAGGCACATGTGGTGGGCCTGTCGATGGGCGGCTCGATCGCGCAGACCGCCGCCGTACGGCACCGGGAGCGGATCGCGTCGCTGGCGCTGCTGGCCACCAGCGACCACCCGTTCACCGACGCTTTCGAGAACCGGGCCCGGTCCGGCGAGACCGACGGGATGGAGGCCCAGGTGGCGCCGACGCTGACCCGGTGGTTCACGCCGGACGCGCTGGCGGCCAACGCCTGGGGCGTCCGGTACGCGCGCGAGCGGATCCGCCGCATGCTGCCCGAGGACTGGACGGCGGCCTGGCGCGCGTACAAGGGCCTCGACGTGCAGGGCCGCCTGGCCGGCTTCCCCGCGCCCACGCTGGTGCTGGCCGGTGCCGTCGATGCCTCGACGACCCCCGAGATCATGTCCGCGATCGCCGAGCGCATCCCCGGCTCGACCTACGTGGAGCTGCCCGGCACGCCGCACCAGCAGACCCTGGAGCGGCCCGAGCTGGTCGCGGACGCCCTCGACGACTTCCTGCCCGCCGCCGCGGACGCCGATCCGCGATGAGGGCCGCCTGGTACGACCGCAACGGCGCCGCTCGCGAGGTCCTCACCGTCGGGGAACTGCCCGATCCCGAGCCCGGGCCCGGCGAGGTCCGCGTACGGCTGGCGGCGGCCGGGTTGAATCCCGCCGACGTCAAGCGGCGTTCCGGCGCCGGCGGGCGGACGATGACCGCGCCGCGCGTCGTCCCCGGCGACGACGGTGCCGGGACCATCGACAAGATCGGCCCTGGCGTGCCCGCCGACCGCGTCGGACGCCGGGTGTGGGTGTACGCCGCAGGGCAGCACTCGCCGTTCGGCACCTCGGCCGAACACGTCGTGGTGCCGGACGCGCAGGCCGTCGAACTGCCCGACGCCGTCCCCTTCGATGCCGGGGCCTGCCTCGGCTTCCCGGCGCTGACCGCGCACCGCTGCCTGCTCGCCGACGGCCCGGTCGATGGGGCGACGGTCCTGGTCACGGGCGGTGCGGGAGGCGTCGGCCACTACGCGATCCAGCTCGCCAAGAACCACGGCGCGACCGTCATCGCAACCGCCAGCACCGGCGAGAAACGGAGCGCCGCCCTGGCTTCCGGCGCCGACCACGTCGTCGACTACCGTCGTACGGACGCGGCCGAAACCGTCCTCGAGCTGACCGGCGGACGCGGCGTCGACCGGGTCGTGGACGTGGCGTTCGGCGCCAACCTTCCCCTCACCTCCGCGGTCGTCGCCACCAACGGCACCATCGCCGGTTACGCCTCCGACGCCGTACCGGAGCCGACGCTGCCGTTCTATCCGCTGATGCGGCGCGGCATCGTCGTCCGCATGGTGCTGGTGTACGTGATGCCCGAAGACGCGCTGCGGTCGGGCGTCGAGGACATCACCGAACTGCTGGCCAAGGACGCCCTCCGCCACCCCATCGCCGCACGCCACCCACTCGACGAGATCGCCGCCGCCCATGAGGCGGTCGAGACCGGCAGCGGGATCGGCAAGATCATCATCAGGCCGTGACCTCCTCTGCCGGGCCTACCAGGCCCGGCCCCATGCCCGGATGTTCGCAGATGTCACAGGCGGGGGTTGCCGTCTCGTCGTATGGGGTGCAGGCAATCCTCGACCAAGGAGCAGACGATGAACCTCGCGCTGTGGATCGCAGCCGGGCTGCTGGCCGCGGTCGCTCTGACCGGCGGCATCACCAAGACATTCGTGCCCAAGGAGAAACTGGCCGCGGCCCATGGTGGTGGATGGACCGGCGACGTCGGCGTCGCTTTCGTCAAGACCCTCGGTGTCCTCGAGCTCCTGGCCGCGGTGGGCCTGATCCTGCCCGCCGCGCTCGATATCGCACCGGTTCTGATGCCCGTGACCGCCGTCTGCTGGATCTTGCTGATGGTCGGCGCGATGATCACCCACGGCCGTCGCGGCGAATCCGAACTTGTGGTGCTGAACCTGATCTATCTCGCGCTCGCAACGTTCATCGCCTGGGGCTGCTTCGGCACCGGGTCCTTCACCGGCTGATCGGCGGCATGATGACCGAGGGGCGCGGCTTCCTCAATGCGGCGGGGCGTCTAGGAGGAACTGGTATGAGCAAGACCGAGGAGTTCGAGGAGCTGCGGCCGTTGCTGTTCTCGATCGCCTACCGGATCCTGGGCAGCGTGAGCGAGGCCGAGGACGCGGTCCAGGAGACCTGGCTGCGCTACGAGGCATCCCCGACCCGACCCAGGTCGGCCAAGGCGTACCTCTCGGCCACGGTGACCCGGATCTCGATCGACGTGCTGCGCTCGGCCCGCGTCCGGCGGGAGGCGTACGTCGGGCCGTGGTTCCCCGAGCCGCTGCTCGCCGACCCTTATGAGGATCCGACACGGTCGGCGGAGCTGGCCGACTCGGTGTCGATGGCGGCCCTGCTGCTGCTCGAGCGGCTCAGCCCGCTCGAGCGGGCGGTCTTCGTGCTGCGAGAGGTGTTCGACTTCGGCTTTCCCGAGGTCGCGTCGGCGGTGGGGCGCTCGGAGGCGGCGTGCCGCCAGCTGGCGGTGCGGGCGCGGCGCCACATGGCCGAAGGCCGGCCCCGCTTCGAAGCGGACCGCAAGGAGCGGCAGCAACTGGCGTCGCGGTTCTTCGACGCGCTCCGTGAAGGCGACGTCGCCGGCCTGCAGGACCTGCTCGCCGCCGACGTATCGATGGTCGGCGACGGCGGCGGCAAGTCCCCGCAGCTGGCCAGGGCCATCGTCGGTGCCGCGAACGTGGCTCGGCTGCTCGCCTCCGTCTTCCCCCGGCTGGCCCGGATCGACGTGACGTACGAGCCGCACGAGGTCAACGGCCAGCCGGGCGCGATCTTCCGCGCCCGGGACGGCAAGGTCCTCCACACCCTGGCGCTCGATGTACTCGACGGGCAGATCCAGGCGATCCGCTTGGTGATCAACCCCGACAAGCTCGGGCACGTGGGCCCGGTGGCGGACGCCTGGGCGGTCGACCGCGAAATAAGGCAGGAACGCCGACCAACGGAATGACCGGCCTGCCAAGGAGCAGTGACGCTCAGCGCCATCGACCACATCACCGTCGAGAACGGCAAGATCACGCACGTGACCAGCGTCTTCGGCCTGCTCCCGATGCACCAGGCCAAAGGCAAGATCCAGCACTGACCCGGCCGTCCACCAGCGGGCCCGTATCGAGCTACAGCCTCCGGCATGGCTCCGGGCCCGCCGGGCCGGTAAGGACTGAAGTCCTAGAGCACGAGGGCAGTCCGCCTCTACGGTCCGGCGATGCGCCGCGTCTGGAATGAAGGTGCACGTCGAGTTGAGGAGGATCCCATGGGCACGCCGGCCCGCAGAGAGGCCAGACTTCCTGATCTGTTCGACCTGCTGGAGATGCCGTTCACCACGCTGCGGCCCTTCACCGGCCAGGCCATCCGGATCGAGGATTACGTCGACGACGACAAGTACGTCATCAGCGCTGAGCTTCCGGGAATCGACCCGGAACGCAATGTAGAGATCAGCGTCTCGCGGGGCACCCTGATGATCCGCGCCGAACGCCATGAGGAACGCGAGGGACGCCGCCACTCCGAATTCCGGTACGGCACCTACGAGCGCCACATCCGGCTGCCGGACAACGTGCGGGAAGAAGACATCAAGGCGACTTACGACAAGGGCATCCTGACGATCACCGTGCCGCTCCAGGAGGCGAAAGAGGCCGCCCGCCGGATCCCGATCGAGCACTGAGCCGTCGGGCCGGTTGCCGCTGTCGGCTACGGCGATCGTGCCGGTTGGTCAAGTGACGACGAATGAGGAGGAACGATGCACGCTGATGCCGGCGACGCGCTGGTGGTGAAGGGCCGTCACGTCGGAGATGAGATCCGCGAGGGTGTGATCACCGAAGTGCACGGAAAGAACGGAGCGCCGCCTTACCTCGTGTGCTGGAGCGATGGCCATGAGAGCGTTTTCTTTCCCTCCGCCGACACGCTGATCGAGCACCGTCCCGCCAAGCAGGGCGCGCAATAGTCAACGGCTTCGGCGGGAAGTTCAGAGCGGCCCGGCCGCGGCGTCGGGCCCGACGCGGGCCACCCGGTGAACCGGCGGCGTAAGGGACGGGGGGAAGGCCATGCAGACCACGGCCGATCGATGCGTGCTCGGCGACGAGATCGCGGCGATCATCTTCGGGGTCGACGGAGTCGTCATCGACAGCGCCCGGGTCGCGGCCGCCGCCTGGAAGTCGGTGCTGGACCCGCTCCTGCGCTCCTACGCCACGATGCAGGAGGCGGAGGTCAGGCCGTTCGAGGTCCGTGACGACTACCTGGAACACATGCACGGCAGACCACGGCTCGACGGCGTGCGCGACTTCCTCGCCTCCCGGGGGATCACACTGCCCTATGACGATCTGCGCGGGCTGGCGGGGCGTGAGGAAGAGCTGTTCCTCACCGAGGTCCGCCGTCATGGCATCGCTTCGTTCGCCTCGACCGTCGACCTCGTTCGCGTGGTGCGCCGCCGCGGCCTGCGTACGGCCGCGGTCTCCGTCGACTGGTACGCCTCGGAGTTGCTCACCCGAGCGGGTGTCGCGGAGATGTTCGACGTGCGGCTGGACGGCCTGGAGGCCCCGGGGACAATGCTGCCCGTACATCCCGAATGCGGCCTGCTCCTGGAGGCGGCCCAGCGGCTGAGGACGCCACCGGCACGGACCGCCGTCGTCGAGCAATCCCCGGCCGGCGTATCGGCCGCACGGTACGGCGCCTTCGCGCTGGTGGTGGGAGTCGATCGCATCGGCCGACCCGCGGCGCTCCGCGACCACGGCGCGGACGTAGTGATCAACGACCTGTCTCGGCTGCGGCTCCTCGCAGAGCCCGCCATGGTGGGGCGGCCCTGACCCGTACGAGTCGATCCCTGCTCGAGGACCTTCGTCTCTGTCAGAGATCTGAGCGCCCGTGGTCCAATGGGCACCGGATGCCGCAGCGAACCGGCCGAAGGGGTACGTCTCTGGGCCCGAGGGGTCGCGGGGATATGCCGTCGGCCCTGGCCATGTTCAGGTTCGACCCGAGGAGATCACGCCATGCCGCTGACGGATGAGGAGCTGCGCCGGATCGACGCGTACTGGCGAGCCGCGAACTACCTGTCGGTCGGGCAGATCTATCTACGGAGCAATCCCCTGCTCCGGGAGCCGCTGACCCGTGATCACATCAAGCCCCGGCTGCTGGGCCACTGGGGGACGTCGCCGGGGCTGAACCTCTGCTACGTCCATCTGAACCGGGTGATCAAGGAACGCGACCTGAACCTGATGTACGTCATCGGGCCGGGCCACGGGGGCCCGGCGGCGGTCGCGAACGCCTGGCTCGAGGGCACCTACAGCGAGGTCTACCCGCCGGTGTCGCGCGACGCGGCGGGCATGGCCCGGTTGTTCCGGCAGTTCTCCTTCCCCGGCGGCGTGCCCAGCCACGTCGCGCCCGAGACCCCCGGATCGATCCATGAGGGCGGCGAGCTCGGCTACTCCCTCGCCCACGCCTACGGCGCGGCGTTCGACAACCCGGACCTGGTCGTCGCCTGCATCGTCGGCGACGGCGAGGCGGAGACCGGACCGCTGGCGACCGGCTGGCATTCCAACAAGTTCCTGGACCCGGCGGCCGACGGCGCGGTCCTGCCGATCCTGCACCTGAACGGATACAAGATCGCCAACCCGACCGTGCTCGCCCGCATCCCTGAGCATGAGCTGGTGGCACTGCTGGAGGGGTACGGTCATCGGCCGATCATCGTGAGCGGGGACGAGCCGGCGGACGTACACCGGAAACTGGCGGATGCCCTGGACGACGCCTTGGACGACGTCGCCCGCATCCAGGAGGCGGCCCGCGGCGGCGGCTCGACCGAGCGCCCCCGCTGGCCGATGATCGTGCTTCGGACGCCGAAGGGCTGGACCGGCCCGCGTGAGGTCGACGGGGTGCCCGTCGAGGGCACCTGGCGCGCCCACCAGGTCCCGCTCGCCCGAGTACGGGAGAACCCGGAGCACCTCGCCGCGCTGGAGGTATGGCTGCGTTCGTACCGTCCCGAGGAACTGTTCGACGAGAACGGCAGGCCGGTCCCGGAGCTGCTGGCGCTGCCACCCGAGGGCGAGCGGCGGATGAGCGCCACCCCGCACGCCAACGGCGGTCTGCTGCTGCGCGACCTGGCGCTGCGCGACTTCCGTGCGTACGCGGTGCCGGTCGACAAGCCGGGCACGACGTTCAGCGAGGCGACCCGCGTGCTGGGCGGCTTCCTGCGTGACGTCGTCGCCGACAACCCCGACATCTTCCGGATCATGGGGCCCGACGAGACCGCCTCGAACCGGCTGTCGGCCGTCTTCGAGGCCACCGACCGGGTCTGGGAGGCCGAGCGGCTGCCGACCGACGAGCACCTGGCCCCGCACGGCCGGGTCATGGAGGTGCTGAGCGAGCACCTGTGCCAGGGCTGGCTCGAGGGGTACCTGCTCACCGGTCGGCACGGGCTGTTCAACAGCTATGAGGCGTTCGTCCACATCGTCGACTCGATGTTCAACCAGCACTCCAAGTGGCTGTACGTCACCCGCCGCCTGCCGTGGCGGCGGCCGATCGCGTCGCTGAACTACCTGCTCAGCTCCCACGTGTGGCGCCAGGACCACAACGGCTTCACCCACCAGGACCCGGGCTTCCTCGACGTCGTGGTGAACAAGAAATCGCAGATCGTCCGGGTCTACCTGCCGCCGGACGCCAACACGCTGCTGTCCGTGGCCGACCACTGCCTGCGCTCCCGCGACTACGTCAACGTGATCGTGGCCGGCAAGCAGCCCGCGCTCACCTGGCTGTCGATGGACGAGGCGGTCCTGCACTGCACGCGCGGCATCGGCATCTGGGAGTGGGCGAGCACCGACGCGGGCGCCGACCCCGACGTCGTCCTGGCCTGCGCCGGCGACATCCCGACTCTGGAGACCCTCGCGGCCGCCGATCTGCTCCGCCAGCACTTCCCCGACCTGCGGGTCCGCATCGTCAACGTCGTCGACCTGATGCGGCTCGAACCCGACACCGAACACCCCCACGGGCTGTCCGACGCCGAATACGACGCGCTGTTCACCACCGACAAACCGGTGATCTTCGCCTTCCACGGCTACCCCTACCTCATCCACCGGCTCACCTACCGGCGGCACGGCCACCACCACCTCCACGTCCGCGGCTACAAAGAGGAAGGCACCACCACCACGCCGTTCGACATGGTGATGATGAACGACCTCGACCGGTTCCACCTCGTCATGGACGTCATCGACCGGCTGCCGCAGCTGGGCGGCCGGGCCGCGCACGTACGCCAGCAGATGACCGACCGCCGTATTCGCGCCCGCGCCTACACCCGTGAGCACGGCGAGGACATGCCGGACGTGGCGGACTGGGTATGGCCGCACGGCCGGGGGATGTGAGCGCCGTGACCACCGTCCTCGTGGTCAACGCCGGCTCCAGCAGCCTGAAACTGACGCTGCTCGGCGCGGACGACACCGTGCTGGCCAAGCCGGAAAGCATCGAGGACGTACGAGGGCTGCCCGCCCCGGACGCGATCGGGCACCGCATCGTCCATGGCGGCCGGGACTTCACCGGCCCGGTGCTGATCGACGGCGACGTCGAACGCCGGCTGCGGGACCTCGTCGACCTGGCACCCCTGCACCAGCCGAAGTCGATCAACGGCATCGACGCCGTACGGTCGGTGCTGCCCGGCGTTCCGGAGGTGGCCTGCTTCGACACCGCCTTCCACGCCGGGCTCCCGCCCGCCGCCGCGACGTACGCTCTGCCGGCGGAATGGCGGGAGAAGTACAGCCTTCGCCGGTACGGGTTCCACGGGCTGTCCCACGCGTACGCGACCCGGAGGGCGGGCGAGCTTCTCGGCGCCGATCCGGCCGCGCTGCGCATCGTCGTCTGTCACCTGGGGGCCGGCGCCTCGCTCTGCGCGGTGGCCCAGGGCCGTTCGGTGGACACGACCATGGGGTTCACGCCGCTGGAAGGACTGGTCATGGCCACCCGCTCCGGCAGCATCGACCCGGGCATGCTGCTGTGGCTGCAGCAGCACGCCGACCTGTCCCCCGACGACCTCGCCCAGGCGCTCGAGCACGAGTCCGGGCTGCTGGCCCTCGCGGGCACCGCCGACATGCGACGGATCCTCACCCGCCGCGACGCCGACGCCGTCCTCGCGGTGGAGGTCTACCTGCACCGGCTCCGCGCCCAGATCGCCGCGATGGCCTCCGCCCTGAACGGCCTGGACGTCCTGGTCTTCACCGGGGGCGTCGGCGAGCACGCGCCGCAGATCAGGCAAGGCTGCGCCGACGGGCTCGGCTTCCTCGGCATCGCACTCGACGAGGCCCGCAACGAGGCAGCCCGATCCGACGCGGACATCGGCACCACCGACGCGCCCGCCCGCGTACTCGTCGTCACCGCGCGGGAGGACCTGGAGATAGCGGCCGCCACCCGCCGCGTGCTGCGAGCGGGGGCGCGGTGAACGCCGACGCCACCTCCCCGTCCTCGTCAACGAGTCGAGCTTCGCGGCCGACCCGGGCGATCAGCTCATCGACCGAGCGGGTCGATGGCCGGCTGCCGTACCCCGGCGGGCCACGGCCCGCGACGTCGGCGAGTTGACCGCGTTGCCGCGCGGCGCGCCCACTGTTGACGCCGGTAGCTCAGGTTCGGGCCGGAAGAGTCGTGGCGGCGGCCAGGACGATGAGGGCGGGCATGACGAGCAGGCCGATGCGAAGGTCGGCGGCTTGGGCGAGTGCACCGGCGACGAGGGGGCCGGTGATCTGGCCGGTGCCGGCGATCGTGAGGATCTGCCCAAGTGCCTGGTCGGCCGTTCGGCCGCTGGCGGCGACGTGTAGTGAAGACGCGAGCGGGAAGGTGCCGCCGATCCCGATACCGGTCACGGCGAGCCCGATCGTCGCCAGCGCTGGATCGTCGGTGGCGAGCAGGATCGGACAGCCCGCGAGGGCGGTGGCGAGCGAGAGCCGGAGCAGGGTCGTCGGCGGCAGCCGCCGGGCCAGTCGGCTGGCGAGTACGCGGCCGGCGAGGTTGGCGGCGTAGAGGGCGCTCACCAGGCCGGCCGCGGTGTCTTGTGCGATGCCGATGTCGTCGTGCAGGTAGCTGGCGGCCCAGAAACTGAGGGTGAACTCCAGGCCTACCACCGCGAAGATCGTGGTGAGGGTGCGTCGGTGTGTGTGCCGATGCTTACCTGCGTGTCCGGCGGCGTGGGGTTCCGTGGTGTCGGTGGTGTGCCGTTGAGTCGAGTCGGGTAGGCGCGTCGCGGCCACGCCGACCGTCGCGACAGCGACAAGGACGAAGGCGATCATGAAGGAGAACCGCCAGCCGAGTGCCGTGGCGGCGCAGGTGCTGACCATCGCCGGTGTGACGATTCCGGCGAGGCTGACGGCGACTTCCCCCTCGGTCATCGCCACGGCACGGTGGCGGTGGTGCAGATCGGCGAGAACTGCCCAGACCCGGATGAGCGCTGCGGTAGCGAAGGTGCTGATCAGCAGGGCAGCGGCGATGGTCAGGAAGAACGTCCGGCCGTAGCCGAGCAACAGACCGGCCACGGCGGCACCGCTCAGACCGACAATGATCACGCGTCGTCGCGGCGCGTTGGACCGGCTGGCCTGAATACCGGCCGTCATACCGCCGACCGCGAAGGCAACCTGGTGCAGCGCACCGACAAGGTAGGAAGTGTGTTCGATCCGCCGCAGATACGGCAGGACCGGTCCGAGCGCCGCGTTGAGGATGCCGAAGGCGAACAGGGCAGCGAACGCCACCCAGGTCGCGGTGTCACGGTGGTAGGCCACCTGCACGCGCATGGCCGCGGGGGCTCCGTACCGGCGTCGATTCACGTAGCCACCCGACTGCGGGTCGCCCACCGCGCGAGCATCTCGGCGTCGAGAACGCTGTCGAACACCGACAGGCCGACGCCGATGAGCGGCGCGTCTTCGCCCGAGCGGGCCGCGACGAAACTGAGGGGTCGGTCTCGATGCACGTCCATGAGACCGAGGTGGAGGGCGCGCTCGAAACTGGCAGATGCCGCGTCCCGCAACTGTGCCGCCAGCCCGCCGAGCGTGACGAGATTCGGATCGAGTGCATTGACCAGCCCGGCGATCCCGCGCCCGAGGTCAGCCGCCAGTGCCGTGCGCGTCCGATGAGCGTCGGGTGATGGGTGAGGGTCGGTGTACAGGCGGTGCAGCCACGCGCGGGGATCCGGCTGAGCGCGGAGGCCGGCGCGGCGGGCGACTGTCGGCGCGTCAAAGGCGACGGTCCAGCAACCGCGCGCGCCGCACGGGCAACGGTCGTCGGGATTGCCGAACGGGAGGTGCCCGAACTCGCCATGCAGACCGTGCGCGCTGGGTGCGGGTCTGCCGTCCACAACGAAGGCGCCGCCGACACCGACCTCGACGACCACGTGCAGCAGGGTGTGCGGACGCGGCGCGTGCAGGCGGGTCTCGGCTACCGCCGCCATGGTCGCGTCGTTGCCGACGATGACCGGGACGTCCGGATTGGGCGCGACGCGGGCGACGTCCAGGTCGTGCCAGCCGAGCATGGTGGCGTGCACGAGCCGACTGTCGGCGGTAGGGCCCGGGACGGCCACGCCGATCCCGGCGACACGGTCGTCAAGGGTCTGTATCAGGCTGCCGACCCGCGCACGAAGCCGCGAGAGAAGTCTCCCCGGAGACGTGCCGTCGTGCTGACCAGTCGCCACGACCCCCACCACCCCATCGAGGTCGCACGTCCCGATCCGCCAGTCACCGTGCCGCATGTCCACGACGACGGCGACCGGTCCGGACGGGTGGGCGTGCACGGTGGTCGTCGGGCGTCCGCGTCGATGAGATGTCGCCCGACGCTCGCAAATCAACTCGGCGGTCGAAAGCCGCTTGACGAGGTCCGACATCGGGCCGCTTTCCAACCCGAGATCGTGGCCCAACTGCGGCCGGGTGACCCGGGCCTCGCGCCGAAGCACCGCGAGCGCCTCGGCCGCCGAACGCCAGTGTCGTGCCTGACCCGATGTCATGGCGACCAATATACTCGCACAACGAGTTTAAGTAGCTATCGTTGACGTCATGGAGACGATGGCGGTCTACGACCCGCGACGCGTGCGGCGCAGCGACGCGAGGCTGTCGAAGCGGTACGTGCGACGCGAGCCGGACCTACTGGCGATGCCGCCCCGCACCCGGAGGGCCAGTGAACCTCATCGGTTGTAGAGCCTGCGTGCCCACAGATAACTGACCAGGGCGATGCCCGCGCTCCACACGGCCGCCTCCAGGAAGCTGGACCCGGCCGGACGCCCGGCCAGCAGCGCGCGCAGCGTCTCGATGACAGGGGTGGCCGGCTGGTGCTCGGCGAACCAGCGCAAACCAGCCGGCATCGACTCGGTCGGAACGAAGCCGCTGCCCAGGAACGGCAGCAGCATCAGCGGCATCGGCAGGTTGCTGGCCGTGGCCACGTTCTTGGTGACCATGGCGAGCGCGACCGACAGCCAGGTGATCGCGAAGGTGAACATGGCCAGCACACCGACCACGCCGAGCCAGTCCAGGACCGAGGCGGGCGAGCGGGCCCCGATCAGCAACGCCACCACGGTCACCATGGCAATCGCGAGGAACGTCTGCACCATCGACCCGAGTACGTGCCCGGTGAGCACCGAGACGCGGGCGATGGCCATGGTCTTGAACCTGGCGATGATGCCCTCGGTCATGTCGGTCGCCACCGAGATCGCGGTCCCCTGCGCGGCCCCGACGATCGTCGTGATCATGATGCCGGGGGTGAGGTAACCAGCGTAGGCGGCGCGGTCGGCGCCGATGCCCGCGCCCATGGTGCCGCCGAAGACGTAGACGAACAGCAGCAGGAACACCACGGGCACGGACGCGAACGTGAGGATCAGCGTGGGGTAGCGCCAGATGTGTTTGACCTGGCGCCGCAGCATCGTCGCCGAGTCGGTGATCGCTCTCATCGGGAGGGCTCCTTGGCCGAGGGCTCCTGGGTCAGGGTGAGGAAGACGTCGTCCAGGTCGGGAGTGTGCACCGACAGCTCGGCGACGTCGATGGCATGCGTGTCCAGCCACTCCAGGAGCTTCCTCAGCGTCCTGACTCCGCCGGAGTCGGGGATCTGGACGGTGAGCGCCGCGTCGTTGCTGGAGGTGGCGTCGACGCGGCCGGCCGCCCTGCGGTACCCGTCGGGGTCGGCGAAGCGCACGACGATGTGGCCGCCGGGCACCATGCGCTTGAGCTCCTCAGGGGTGCCTTCGGCCACCAGCCGGCCCTGGCTGAGCAGAGCGATGCGGTCGGCGAGTTCGTCGGCCTCCTCCAGGTATTGGGTGGTCAGGAAGATGGTCACGCCGTCCTGCTGGACGAGGTCCCGGACGATCTGCCACATGGTGCGGCGGCTGCGCGGGTCCAGGCCTGCGGTCGGTTCGTCGAGGAAGATGAGCCTGGGCGTTCCGACCAGGGTCATGGCGAGGTCGAGCCGCCGGCGCATGCCGCCCGAGTAGGTGACCGCGCGCTTGCGCGCGGCGTCGGTGAGGTCGAAGCGCTCCAGCAGTTCGCGGACGCGCCTACGGCCCTTGGCGCGGCCGAGGTGGAGCAGGTCGGCCATGAGTCGCAGGTTCTCCTCGCCGGTGAGGAGGCTGTCGACCGCGGAGAACTGGCCGGTGACGCCGATCGCGGCACGCACCTTGTCGGGTTCCTTGGCCAGGTCGTGCCCGGCGACCCAGATCTCGCCCGCGTCGGCCTTGATCAGGGTGGACAGGATCTGCACTGTGGTGGTCTTGCCCGCGCCGTTCGGGCCGAGCAGCGAGAAGACGGTGCCCTGCGGGATGGTGAGGTCGATGCCGTCCAAGACGCGGTGGGCGCCGTAGGACTTACGCAGCCCCGTCACCGAGACGAAGGTTCGCATCGCGTTCACCCCCGATCCCAGGTGACGGGCAGGCTGTGCACGCCGTAGACCTGCGAGGGGTCGGTGCGCAGCGACAGGTCTTCAGCCGGTACGGCGAGCCGCAGCGTCGGGAAGCGGATGAGCAGCGCGGGAAACGCGACACGCATCTCGATGCGGGCGAGCTGCTGACCGAGGCACTGATGGACGCCGTGGCCGAAGGCCAGATGCCCGGCCGCCGAGCGGCGCAGATCGAGCACGTCGGGGTCGGAGAACCTGGCCGGGTCCCTGTTGGCGGCGTTGATCGCGATGACGACCGTGTCGCCCGCCTTGAGCTGCCTGCCGCCGAGCTCCACGTCCTCCAGCACGCCGCGCATACCGGTGGCGGCGACGGACAGGTAACGCAGCAGCTCCTCCACGGCACCGACGGCCAGGTCGGGGTCGCCGCGCAGGGCGGTGAGCTGGGCCGGGTTGCGCAGCAGGGCGAAGGTGCCGAGCGCGAGCATGTTGGCGGTGGTGTCGATCCCGGCGCCGAGCATGAACGCGGCCACGCCGCCGAGCTCCTCGTCGGTCAGGTCGCCGCCGGTGGCCAGGTCGCTGAGCAGGTCGTCGGTCGGCTTGGCCCGCTTGGCGAGCGCGAGCTCTCGCAGGTACGTGCCGAGCTCGACGAAGGCGGCATACTGCGCCTCAGCGGTGCCGGCGTCCGGCAGGGCCCGGGTGGAGCTCTGGAACTGGTCGCGGTCCTCGTACGGCACGCCGAGCAGCTCACAGATCATCAGCGCTGGAACCGGCTGCGTGAAGACCTCGACGAGGTCGGCGGGCGGTCCCTGCCGCTCCATCGCGTCGAGCCGCTCACGGGTGATCTCGGTGACCCTCTCGGTGAGCAGGTTCATCCTGCGGACGGTGAACTTGCCCGCCAGCAGCTTGCGGAAGCGGGTGTGCTGGGGTGCGTCCATGCCGGTCAGGTCGCCGACAGGGGCGGGCGGCAGGTGCCCGCCCGCCAGGGGGTGGTAGTGGGTTTCGTAGCGGGAGCTGAACCGCGGGTCGGCGAGGATCTGGCGGACCAGGTCGTATCCGGTGATCATCCAGACGCCGGGGGCGCCCTCGGGCGCGGCCAAACGGGCGATTGGCTGCTCTGCGCGCAGGGCGGTGAGCGAAGGGGCGGGATCGAAGGGGCAGGCGGGTGCGCGGTCGAGAGACGGAGTGACCGGCTCGTCGCGATAGTACGTGTTCGTCACAATTGAAAGCTACGTTGCGTTCAGAAATTCTGTCAATCAATTGATGTACATAAGTGCATGTCAAAGCCAATAAACTGGTGCGTTGACACTGAAGCTGAATGCAATAAAACGTTGCATTGTGTGGCGCCGAACGCAATAGTGGTGTCATGTCAGAAGGAAGGTTGACCCTGCAGGACCGTCGGCGCATCGCGACCGGCCTCGCCGACGGCCGCTCCTACGCCGAGATCGCCAGGCGGCTGGACCGGCCGACCTCGACGATCAGCCGTGAGGTCGGCCGCAACGGCGGCCCCAGCGACTACCGCCCCGAGCGGGCGCACCAGGCGACAGCGCGGCGGGCGCGGCGCGGCACGCCGGCACGTTCGCCCGAGGCCGAACCCCAGGACCGCAAGGTCTTCGAGGTGGAAGAGGGAGCCGTCGAGATGGCGATCGGGATGGGCCTGCCGAAAATGATGGCGCGCGTGCTCATCGGCCTGTGGCTGAGCGAGGACGGCAGGCTCACTGCGGCCGAGCTGTCACGCGGGCTGAAAGTCAGTCCCGCCTCGATCTCCATGGCAGTGGGCTACCTGACCCGGCAGGGGCTGATCAGGCGCGAACGTGATCCGCGGCGGCGTCGCGACATCTACGTGGTCGACGACGACGCCTGGTACCACTCGACGGTGATCAGCTCGCGGCAGACGCTCGAGGCGGCGGAGGTCGCGAAGGCGGCGGGGCGGACGCTCGGGCTCGACACCCCCGTGGGACGCCGCCTGGCCAGGGGCGGGGCGTTCCTGGAGCGGATCAGCCTGGACGGTCTGGCGTCGGCCGAACGCTGGCGCGACCTCCCGCCGTGATCAGACAGGGACCCGCCGTGAGCCGCCCCGAATGGACCCAGCACTGGGACTACGACGTCGTGAAGGTCTCCCGGCTGCCCGTACCCACCGACCTCCGCGACCCGCTCTGCATGGCCGGCGTCCGTCCTAGGGTAGGCGGGGACCGGTTCGCGGCCCGCGAGGTCCGGACCGCGAGCGACCTGACGCACCCTCAGGACGGGAGCCCGATCACGTGGAAGCGGCACGGAGAGCCCGTACGACGAGCTACGCCGAGTGGGCGCCTCCGGCGGAGTTCGCCGCGGATGTGCGGTGCGTGTGGTGGTCGTCCTTTGGGGGCACCGCGCCGATTCTTCCCGACGGGCATCTCGATCTCGTGGTGGGAAACGGCCGCGTGCGCGTCGCCGGGCCGGACACGGTGGCGGCCGCCAACGACTCGCCAGAAGGTCTGGTCGTCCACGGCATTCGGTTCCGCACCGGGCGGGCGCGCAGGATCCTCGGCGTGCCGGCGGACGAGCTGCGCGATCTCCGTGTCGATCTCGAAGACCTGTGGGGCGCGGCCGGGCGACGAACCTCCGAGTGGCTGATCGACGACCCGCAACGGCTGCTCGACCTGGTCAGGGATCGGTTGACTCGGACGGCACAGGGCCCGGACCGGCAGATCGACGGTGCCGTGCGACGCCTGACCGCGGATCGGCCGCGCGTCGCGGATCTGCACGATGCGGTCGGTCTGTCACAACGGCAACTGCGGCGCCGCTTCACCAGCGAGGTGGGCTACGGACCGGCGACGTTCCTGCGCATCGTCCGGCTGCAACGCGTCCGGCACCTCGCCCGCGAGCGTCCCCTGGCCGGTCTCGCGGACATCGCGTCCGGCGCCGGCTACGCCGACCAGGCGCACATGTCACGCGAGGTCAGGAACCTCACCGGGATGAGCGCCCGCGCCCTGCTGCGTGGCCGATCTGTTCAAGACGGCTCGTAGGGACCGCTCCTAGGCTCGGCGGCATGGCAGTGAACATCGAGGCCGCTCGGACCTTCATCCGCACCAACGCCCGGATCGTCGAGCGACGGCTTGCGGAGTTCTATCTAGACGGCGAGGAAACCGCGGCACCCGCCGCGATCGCCGGACTCGAGGCGTACCGCAACGGCGACGGCGGATTCGGTCATGGACTCGAGCCGGACGCGCTCGCTCCCGAGAGCCAGCCGCTCGCCGTCGATTCCGCCTTCGACATCCTCGGCGACATCGCCCGCACGACGTCGAACCCAGCGACCCGGACGCGGGCGGCCGATGCCGTCCGCGCCACGATGCCCTACCTGGCCGGCGTCTCGAGCCCGGATGGCGGGCTGTCGATCGTCTTTCCCTCGGTCGCGGCGCACCCCCGCGCCGAACACTGGGGCGATGGAGTCTTCGCTCCAGGGCTCAACCCGACGGCCAAGATCGTAGGCGTCGCACGCGCGTTGGGGATCGAGCATCACTGGCTGGACCGGGCCGCGACCTTCTGCCGCACGGCGATCAACACCCCCGGCTCGGTCGGCGACGCGCACAGCGCCCTTTGCGTCCTGCCGTTCCTCGAGACGGACACCGACCACGACTGGGCGGCCAAGGCCTACCACGACCTGCGAAGCCGGATCACCGAACTCCCGCTCTTCAAGGAGATGCCCGGCCCGGACTACGGACTCTCCCCGCTCGACTTCGCCCCTTCCCCGGACAGCCCGCGTCGCGAACTGTTCTCGGACGAATCCATCGCGGCCCACCTGGACGACCTGGCCGCCACCCAGCACGACGACGGCGGTTGGCCCCTCGCATGGGAGCCGCCGGGCCACGCCTCGGTCCTGGCCTGGCGCGGCGTCGTGACGCTGCACGCCCTACGGGTACTGCGCGCTTACGGCCGCATCCCAAGCTGAGACGGCCTGGAAACTCCAAGAGCTAGGCCCAGGGGCGAAGTAGCGGCCGCGCCCAGGTCAGGCCAGTGCCGCCCAGGGGCAAACGCTCGCCGCCGACCATCTGATCGACCAGCACATCATCGGCTCACGCCGACGGGAACACCGGCAGCGCGACGGCGCCATCGACCCCGGTGCACCGGGGTCGGTGGAGTTTCCACCGCTCGGGATATCGCTTCCTCGCGCGCTGCCCCTGCGCTGGGTGGCGCAGGGGCAGCGTTCTCGGTTTATAAGAGCGGCCCCTTGGCGCGGCCGCCGATGAGGCGGAGCAGCAGGCGGACAGTGCCGGTCTGCCAGACGATGACGTCGACGGCGTTGCCCTTGCGGCGGACCTTCGCACGCCGGTTGCGAAGGTCCAGGTTCTCGATGTCGAGGGCGAGGACTTCAGACGCCCGGGCTGCGGTCTCGTACAGCATCCGGGCCAAGACTTTGATCCGCAGCTCGAGGTCCTCGCGGGCCAGGAAGTCGGCGACGTCGCCGCGGGTCAGGGCGCGGGTACGGTCGGGGGCGCGGCCGCGGCGGCGGAGCCGCCGGGTCGGGTCAGCGGTGATCCAGCCTTGGCCGATCCAGTAGCGGACGGCCGCGCGTACGGCGTCGAGGTTGCGGTTCCAGGTCGCCGGCGCCCGGTCCGCCCACCGCGCGGTGAACCAGTCGGTGAGACGCTCGACGCCGGCCTCGGTGTCCAGGTCGCCAACCGGGTAGGCGGGTGACAGTTCGGCAGCCAGCGCTCGCAACGTCGAGCGGTAGACCGTTCTGGTGCCTCGCTGTTCCGGTCCGGACAGCGTGGCGAGTAGGCGGAGATCGCCGGGCCGATCGCCATGACGGCCGGCGGTGTGAACGGCCCGCTCCTGCTGTTGATCTCCGGTGGCGGTGGCGAAGCGGCACGCTACGCGCCGATCTCCGCGATCCTCGCCGAGGACTACACGGTCGTCAGCTACGACCGGCGAGGCAACTCCCGAAGCACCGGCGACACCACCATCGACCTGGACATGGCACAACAGGCACGCGACGCGGCCGCGGTGATCCACGCGATGGGCCACGACGACGCCTACGTCTTCGGCAACAGCGGCGGCGCCAACATCGCGCTCCAACTCGCCACCGACCACCCCGCCGTCATCCGCGGCCTAGTCGCCCATGAGGGACCGACCACGCCGCTGCTTCCCCACGCCGACACCTGGCTGGCCTTCATCGAGCGTGTGCACGCCGCATTCACCTCCCACGGCGCTGCGGAGGCCTTCAAGGTCTTCGCCACCGAACTCGTCGGCTTCGACACGACCCCGCAACAAGCTCGTGTCGCCGCGGGCGAGATGCCACCCAACGCCGAGTTCTTCATGGCTCGTGAATACGTTGCGATCAGCAGGTACAACCCCGACCTCGACACCATCCGCCGCAATGAGGTCCCCATGGTCACCGCCGCCGGGCGCGACAGCGCCGACGCATACTACGCACGCACAGCAAGGATCCAAGCCGAACGCCTCGGATGCCCCTACATCGAGTTTCCCGGGAACCACCTGGGCTTCATCTTCGAGGCAGAAGCCTTCGCCACCGCGCTCCGCAGCGCCCTGGACGGCATCAAACCCGAGACGCCGTCCGGCCGCTCGACGAACCTCAGAGACGCACAGTAACGACATTACGCAGAGCTACTTCGGGGTTCATTGCACAGACCCGAGTGGAGGGTCGAATGAGGGAGTTCGCATGGGGCTGCGGGAGCGCAAGAAGCACGAGACCCGCGCCGCGCTGAGCCGGGCGACGATACGCCTGAGCCTCGAGCGCGGGTGGGACAACGTGACGGTTGAGGACATCGCCGCCGAGGCGAACGTCTCCGTCCGCACCTTCCGCAATTACTTCTCCAGCAAGGCCGAGGCGTTCGTCGCCCAGTACCTCGACCGCATGCTGCGCGTCGCGGACGACCTGCGCGCCCGCCCGGCCGACGAGCCCCTGTCCGAGGCCGTCGTCGACGCCGTGCAGGCACGGTTCTCATCGGAGCCCGACGCAAACGACGGATACCCGCGCAGCCGGGAGTGGGCCGACGACATCCGGCTCATGCTCACAGAGCCGGATGTCCAGGGCGCGTTCCTCCGGGCGGGGATGCTCATCCAGCACGAGCTCGCGAAGGCGATCGCCGAGCGCACCGGCACCGACCTGATGCGTGATGTCTATCCGAACCTGGTCGCCGCCGCGACCGGCGCGGCCACCACGGTCGCCATGGATCATTGGCTCAGCGCCAATCCGCCCGTCGAGATCGGCCCGCTCCTGCGCGAGGTCCTCGACCGGCTCTGGGTCGGCCTTTCCGCCCCTGAAAGAGATGCCCTCACGTACGAGGGAAGCCTCGGCGAACCTCTCTGAGCTGTCAGCTTCTCGATCGCGGTCTTCACCGACGACGCAGAGGCGTCCTTGGCCGGGTTGACCAGCCACTAGGACACCCGGACGGAGCTCCCAAGGGGACGGGACTGAGCGACTGGTTGATAACAGTTATTCTCATCCTCTTAGTGAGCGTCGTCGTATTTAGTTACGGCTAACACGAAACAAGTTTCGAGTATCGCGAAACGAATGTCTGCTAGCGTTGCCTCATGACTGACGTCTCCAGCAGCGCCGGAGAGTCCACGCCGGACCGCGATGGCACCGTCGGATCCTCCCCCGCTCCCCCGTTCGGTTCGGGCGTTCGGCCGCAGGACGCCGACGCGGCGAGCCGGGAACCGGAGGAGGCGGCCCCGCACGGGCGATGCCAGGTGTGCCGGTCGCCGCTGCCCGAGCCGGTTCGCCGCCCCGACGGCCGCTACAAGGGCGGCCGGCGCCGCCTGTACTGCCCGCCGCCCAAGGATTGCAAGGAGCGCGCCCAGGCCATGCGCGACGCCCGCCTCGCCGAGGCGCTCAGCGATCCGTTGCGGCTCGTGGCGGCGGTGGCCGAGGAGGCCGTCCCGGCGATGGCCGAGACCCAGGCGGTCCTGGCCAAGGCCATCGAGGGGTTCGCGGCCATCACCGGCGTCACCACCGCGCAGGTCGCCGAGGCCAAAGCCGAGGTGGAGGCCGCCCGCCAGGAGGCCGAGGCCGCGTGCCGCCGCGCCGATCAGGCCGAAGAACGGGCCGCCCAGGCGGAGGCCCGTAGTGACCAGGACCGGGCAGCACGTGCCGACGCGGAACAGGCGGCCGCCCTGGCGCGTACGGAGGCCGCGCAGACAAAACAGCAGGCGGCCGAGACGATCGCCGCCCACCGGCAGGCCGCTGTGAACGCTGAACGCGCGGCCGCGCTGGCCCGCCAGGCCGAACAGTCCCTGGCCGTGCGCCTGGAGGCGGCCACCGACGACCTGGAGGAGGAACGACAGGCCCGCGAGCAGCTCACCACCCGCCTGGCCCAGTGCCACGCCGAGCTGACCGCGGCGCAGATCGCCACCCAGGCCGCCCAGAGCGACACACGGGCCGCCCGGCAGCGCGCCGAGACAGCCGAACGCCAGGCCGCCGAAGCCCAGCAGAAGGCTGCGGCGATGGCCGCGCTCGCCGACCGCGCCGAGCGGGACGGCCAGGCCCTCACGCTGCAGGTCGAAGAGCTACGGCGGGAGGCCGAACGCGCCCGCGCCGAGGTCCATCGCCTGGCGGCCGGGAGCGAGGCACTGCGCGATGACCGCGACGCCGCCCGGGCCGACGCCGCCGCCCAGCGCGAGCGCGCGGCCCAAGCCGAGCTGCAGGCCCGGGCCGCGCGCGAAGAACTGCCCGCACGCGATCGGCGCACCATCGACGGCGGGACCGCATCGACGGACGAGCCGAAACCCGAGGACCCCGGCTCCCCCAGCGCCGGCGGCGAAGCGGCTCGGGACTAGAGGAAACCGGAGCGGACGCGGCCGGTGGCGGGTGTGCGCAGCGGGCGCAGGGCGCGCCGTCGCGGATGATCTCCGGCCGGGCGAAGTCGTAACGCGGGTTCGGTGCGGCCCCGCCGCCCCGGTGGGCGGAGGGGCCGTGACCTGCTGGGAACCGATCTATCCGAGCACCGGGTAGTTCGCGCGGAACACGTTGTGCGGGTCACGGGCCCGCTTGATCTCCCGCAGCCGCGCGAGCGCGCTGCCGGAGAAGGACTTCGCCGCCGTGTCACCGGGGGACAGCACGGTGTACGGCTTGCGGCCGCTGATGTAGGTCTCCAGGTCGGCCACGACCTCGGCCTGCTTGGCGCGCGTCGCATCGGCCGCGTGCGGCAGGCCGAGACCCAGCAGGCTGAGCAGGTACGGCTCAACCACCGCGCCGCTCGCACCGGCCCCGCCGCCCGGCTCGGCGAGCGCCCCACCCAGGTGCCTGATCTGCACGTTGATGAGCGGTTCGACCGGCTTGGCCAGCAGGAGCTCCACCGCGTCCGCGTCCAAGCCGGTGAGCAGCTCCGCACGAGCGATGGATGGGGCCGGGTCGGTGGGCTCGGCGGCGATGTCACCCAGGTCGGCAACCGGGACGACGCCGCGGCTGTCGGAGATCGCGCCCTCGATCTTGTCGATGCGCGCCAGCAGGTCCTCCCCCTGAGCCGCCTCACCCAGGTAGGCCAGATCCAGCGTCACCATCGGCGGCGCGCCGGGTGGCTGGAGCCGGTTGATCCAGACACTGAGTTCACGCGGCGCCTCGGCGGTGATCTCCAGGAACGCGTCGTACACCTCTCTGGTCCGGTGCTCCGGCCAGATGACGCGCCCGCCGTACATGGTGGGCGCGGGATACAGCTCGAGTTCGAGGGCGGTCACCATCGCGAAGTCCCCGCCACCGCCGCGCAGCGCCCAGAACAGCTCGGGATCGGACTCGGCGGTCACCCGGCCCGGCTCGCCATCGGCGTCCACGATGTCGATGGCCCGCACGCTGTCGGAGGCGAAGCCGTACTTGCGACTGAACCAGCCGACCCCACCGCCCAGGGTGTAGCCGGTCACGCTGACCCCCGGCGCGCTGCCGGACAGGCCGGTCAGACCCAGCGGTCCGGCCGCCGCCAGCAGCTGCCCCCACTTCACGCCCGCGCCCACCCGGACCACGCGCTCCTCCGCGCGTACCTCCACCTCGTTCAGCAGGCCGGTACGCAACAGGATCAGGCCTTCCACATCACCCGAGGCGCCATGCCCGCTCGGCTGCGCGGTCACCGTCATACCCGCCCGCCGCGCGTAACGCACGAGCGCCGCCACGTCATCGGCATCCGCGGCCTCCGCCACGGCCGCCACGGGCTGCCTGACGGTCAGATTCCACGCGGTGGTCGCCTGTTCAAAGCCGTCGTCATCGGCCAGGAGCACGCGCCCTTTGAGGACATCGCGCAGATCGTTGATCGTCATCATCGTCTCCTTTTTCGACTTCTCAAAAAATGCGAAGGAATACACCCTTTCGGGGCGTGCAGACGTCAGGCGGGCTGCGCGGCGAGCGCTGGGGCGACGGCCTCGTGGGACTTGCGGGCCTTGCTGGTTTCGCGCATCATCAGCAGGCCGTTGACCACCATCAGCGTCGCGGTCAGGCCGTGGACGCCGAGCGCGGTGGCGACGGAGCCGTGGTGGGCCAGCACGGTGGTCATGTCGCCGTACGCGGCGAGGGCCTCCGTCAGCAGGACCCAGCCCAGGGCCCGGCGGTGGCCCGTCACCAGCAGGATGCCCAGGACCAGGGCCAAGACGACGTCGCGGATGCCCTTGATGATCAGGAAGCCGCCGCCGTCGCCGGAGGGCCAGTTCGGCAGGCCGAAGCCCGGCGCCGTCGTCTCCGGGCTCAGGATGAACTCCACCCCGAACCAGAGGATGAAGAGGATGAAGGCGGCGGCCAGGACGGTGTTGATCTTTTTTAGTGACATGGTTCTTCTCCTTAAAACGTTCAGACTGGGGCGGGACAGGGTTCAGCCGCGGACGCGGCGGATGTGGCGGGCGTAGCGGGGGCGGCCGATGACGTGCCAGATGACGCGGACCGGAGTGGGGAGGCCGCGCAGGACGATGGCGCGCTCGGCCGGGTTCGCGTCTTCCAGGACGGCGCCGAAGAGCGTGAGCAGGGTGAGCTTGGGGGTGTTGTTCACCAGGTGGTCGCCCAGGGAGGCCCACTCCTGTTCGGTGATGTGCTCGGCCGCGAGCGGGAGGAGGGTGGCCTCTTCGTCGTCGAGGTGTTCCAGCAGGACCGCGCGGTGCTCGGACAGGGCGGCCACGAGGGTGTCGCGTTCGTCGGCGCCCGCGGTGGCCTCCCAGGCGGGGACCGCGGCGTCCAGCCTGGTCAGGGTGGCCGCGATGCGTTCGTGTTGGGCCTCCATGCGCAGGACGATGTCGGCCTCCAGGTCCACCCGGGACAGGAGCGGCGGCCACAGCAGCTCGTCCTCGCCCTCGTGATGGTTGTGCAGGCCCAACCGGTAGTCGCGGAAGTGGTCGGCGATCACCTTGGCGCGAGCGGTGTCACCCGGGGCGACGGCCGCGACGAGCTCCACCAGCAGCCGTGACTCACGGCGGAGCACGCGGTGGACGATCTCCATGTCCTGGGTGTTGACGCTCATCTGTACCTGCCCGTGGTCGGTTGCGGTGTGTTCAGGCTGCTCCCGGGTGTTTGGAGGGGACTTGGAGCTGACTTGGAACGTCCACGTACGATGTGCGAATCATGGTCTTCATCCGGGTGCTGGGCTCGTTCGCGACCGAGGTGAACGGTGAGACCGTTCACCTCGGCGGGCCGCGGCAGCGGGGCGTGCTGGCGTTGCTGGTGGCGGCGCGTGGGCAGGTCGTGCCGGTCGACCGGATGATCGAGGATCTGTGGCGCGGGGAGCCGCCCGCGCGGGCACTGATGTCCTTGCAGGCGTACGTGTCCAACCTGCGCCGGCTGCTGGAGCCCGGGCGTCCGCCGCGCACGCCGGCCCGGCTGCTGGTGAGCGCGGCGCCCGGTTATGCGCTGCGGCTGCCGCCGGAGTCGGTGGACGCGTGGCGGTTCGAGGACCTGCTCGACCAGGCCCGTACGGTCACCGACCCGCGCGCGGCCCGGGCTCGGCTCGCCGAGGCGTTGGGGCTGTGGCAGGGACCGGCGTTCGCCGAGGTCGCCGACGAGCCGTGGGCCGCCGCCGAGACGGCCCGGCTGGGCGAGCTGCGCCTGGTCGCCACCGAACTGCACGTCGCGGCGGGTCTGCGAATCGGCGACCCCGCCGCGGTGGTTCCCGAGGCCGAGCGGCTCACCCGCGACGAGCCCCTCCGTGAGGAGGGCTGGCGGCTGCACGCCCTTGCACTGTGGAGCAGCGGCCGCCAAGCCGACGCGCTGGCGACGCTCCGCCGCGCCCGCGGCATCCTCGCCGAGGAGCTCGGGCTCGACCCCGGCCCGGACCTGACGGCGTTGGAGGAGGCGATCCTCACCCAGCGCACGGACGTCATGCGCGAGACCGTGCCCCCGCCATCGCCGACCGCACCGCTGCCGCGGCCGGCTCCGATCATCAAGGCGCCGTTCGTCGGACGCGAGGCACAGCTGTCGGCACTGGTCACGGCCGCCGCCGAGGCCGCCACCGACGGCGCCCGCATCGCCGTTGTCACCGGCGAGGCCGGGCTCGGCAAGTCGACGCTCCTGGAACACCTCGGCAGGCGGCTCGAACGTGACGGATGGCTGGTCGCCGCCGGCCACTGCCCCGAGGTCGACAGCGCGCCGCCCGCCTGGGCCTGGACCGAGGCGCTGAGAGCCGTCGCCGCGACCACGTCCCCAGGCGAGTTCGCGGACGACCTCGCGCCGCTGCTCACCGACACCGAGCCGGTGAACGCCGACGCCACCGCCGGACGGTTCCGCCTGCGCCAAGCCGTGTGGAAGTGGCTCGCGGCGGTCGCCACGGAACGCCCGGTCGCCGTCGTGCTGGACGACCTGCACTGGGCGGACGCCGCCACGCTGGAACTGCTCGGCGGCGGCCTCGGCATGCGGGCCCCGATCCTGGTCGTCGCCGCGTACCGCGCGGACGAGAGCGGGCACCTCACCGAAACGCTGGCCTCCCTCGCGCGCGCCACGCCCCTCCGCCTAGCGCTGCCGGGGCTGAACGACGAGGCCGTCGCGGAGCTCGTACGGACCGAATGCGACGCCGACGAGGAGACCATCGCCGGGATCGCCGAGCGCACCGGCGGCAACCCGTTCTACGTGCGCGAAAGCGCCCGGCTGCTGAACGGCGAAGGCGCGCTGGTCGCCCTCTCCGAGGTCCCCGAAGGCGTACGGGACGTACTGCGGCGCCGGCTCGCGCGCCTGCCCGAGGGAGGCGTGTCCATCCTCCGGCTCGCCGCGGTCGCAGGCCGGGAAAGCTCAGTGGACGTCCTCGTCAAGGCCGCCGACGCCGACGAGGACGGCGTGATGGACGCGCTGGACGCGGGCGTCATCGCCGGGCTCCTCGACGAGCCCGGCCCAGGCCTCATCCGCTTCGTCCACGCCCTCGTCAGGGACACGCTCGTCGCCGACGTCAGCAGATTGCGTGCCACCCGGATGCACGCCCGGATCGCCGACGCCCTGGAAGGCACCGACGACATCGCGGCGCTCGCGCACCACTACGCGCGCGCCGGCTCACCGAAGGCCGTCGGCTACTGCGTCCAGGCCGCCGAGTTTGCCGAGGCCCGCTACGCCCACGACGTGGCGGCCGACCTCCTCACCGACGCCGTCACCAACTCGACCGGACCGGACGAACGCGTCGAACTGCTCGGCAGGCTGCTGCGCGCGCAGATCCGGGCGGGAGCCGTCGGAGCCGCCCGCGAGACACGCCGTGAAGCCGTGGAGTACGCAGAGTCCCTGGGCCGCGACGACCTGATGATCGCCGCATTCACCGCGTGGACAGAGCCGACCCCCTGGCAGGCCCGCACGTACGGCACGGTGGACCGGCCCATCGTCGACCGCCTGAGCCGCCTGCTGAAGCGCGACCTGACCCCTCCGGTGCGGTCCCGGCTCCTGACGGCGTACGCGAACGAACTGGTCGGCGAGGACGACCCGACCATCCTGGAGGCAGCGCAGGAGGCACTCGACCTCGCCACCGAACCCCGGCTGCGGGCCGCGGCACTCGAGATCCTGGCCGAAGTCCGCGGCGACGCCGAGCTCTGCCGGGAGCTCGTGGAGATCGGCACCGAGCACGACCTGCCGGTCTACCGTGTCACCGGGCTGCTCAACCACGCCGGCGTCGCCGCCGCCGCCAACGACCCGGTGACCATGCACCAGGTGACCACCGAGGCCCTGGAACTCGCGCGCACCTACCGAATGCCCGAGGCGATCGCCGCCGCCGAGATCGCGCTGGCGGGCCTGGCGCTCATCGAAGGCCGATTCGCCGACGCCGAACTCCTCTACATCAAGGCCGACGAGGGCATGCGGCGCATCGGATCGGTGCACGCCACGGGCTTTCTCCAACTCGCCCTGGCCGTGATCTGGCTGAACGACGGCACGCTCGGTGCGCACCTGGACGACGTGCGCGCCCTCCACGCCGCGCTCGGCCCCATGGTCTCCGACCTGCTCGCGCTCGCCCTCCACGCCAACGGCCTGGACGCCGAAGCCCGCGAGGTCCGAGCGTCACCCAGCCCGATCCGCCCCGACTTCTTCTTCATCTTCCTCACAACGTTGCGCGCGATGGCCATCGTCGCCTTGAACGACCGCGACGCCGCCGAGGAGATCTACGCGACGCTGCTTCCGCACCGCGACGGCCCCCCGGCGGGCGCCACGAGCCTGTCGGTGGCGCTGCGCCCGGTCGCCCACACCCTCGGCGAGCTCGCCGTCCTCCTTGGCCGCGACCACGAGGCCGCCGCCCACTTCGCCCAGGCCGCCACCATCGCCGACCGGTGGAACGCGCCCCACTGGGCCGCCGAGGCCCGGTCGCGAACGACCACGTAGCCTCTGCCCACGGCGCCGCACATTCTGTGACACAGAACTTGTACTACCTGTCACGCTGTCCTGCGTCGGCTCGCGTCCGCCCAGCTCGCCGTCCGCCGCGGCGGTGTACTCGCCGCAGACGCATCCGCACATTGCCGAGCACCGGCCACCGATCGGCCGGTGCGGACGCTGGCCGAGCTGGTGGTCGAGCACGGCGGCTACACCATCGCCTTCGCCGCTGAGGGGTCGGGTCGTTCGTCGGACCAGGCTGCCTCTACTGTCGTTGCGGTGCGTGGACTGCCGGTCGGAGTCGGCCACCACCGGCGAGGGCAGGTTCCGCGTCAACGCCAACGGCAAGCTGCTGGACGTGTGGCTGCTGGTCCGCTGCGTATCCTACGATCGGACGAGCAAGCTCACCGTGCACGAGCGAGTGCCGGTCAGATCCTTCGATCCGGCCGAGCCCCACGGCTACCGCGTCAACGATCCGGAACTGGTGGCGTCCAGGCTGATGGATCCGCTGCTCGCCCGGCGCAACCGCTTCACCCTGGACTGGGAGGGGGCCTGGCGGCTGGACGCCCCGTCGGCATGGCTCGACGAGGCGTGGCCGGTCCAGGTGGAGGTCGTCTTCGAGGATCCGGTGCCGGTGCGCCCGGAACGGCTCATCGCGCAAGGGCTCGGCCTCAGCAGAAACGAGGTACTGCGCCGGATCAAGTGCGGCATTCCGCTGCGCCGTCCGGCGAGCGCGGGATTCACCTTCACCGTGATGGCCGGGGACTAGCGGGGATGTAGCCGCGGCGCGCGTTCCCCTCGAGCATCCGCGCGAAATACGCAGCTATATCCGGTGATTTTTTCGGCATGACTACCGAGACCTAGGCCCGACTTTTCGTTCGGTTGCTCCTCAAGGGCCGACTCGGCCGCCGGCTTCGCGGGCGCGGAGGTATGCGTCCAGGTCGGCTGCGCCCTTGAGCATGGCGCGGCCCCGGGCGGACTGGCGGGCCTGCCAGTCGCGCAGGGTCGACTCCAGCGGGGCGACGCCTCCGGCGGAGCGTACCTGGGCGATCAACGGGGCGATCTGTTCCAGCAGGTAGCCGCCCCGCCTGAGCTGGTGGGCCAGCCGGACGTCCCGTACGTCGGCCGCGCTGTAGATCCGGTAGCCCGTCTGCGGATCGCGGTGCGGCCGGACCAGCCCGGCGTTCTCCCATTTGCGCAGGGTGGCAGGGCGGATGCCGAGCCTCCTGGCCAAGGGGCCGATGAACGTGTCGCCGTGCTCCTGCGGCACGGGCGCCAGATCGCGGAGCGCGGCTTCGACGGCCTGGAGGGTGCGGCGGTCGTCGAGGAGCTGGCCGTGGCTCTCGTCGATGAGCCGCAGCGCGTCCTCGGTGGCACCCCGGTTGACCGCCTGCATGATCGACGTGGCCGTCTGGTGACCGTGCCCGGGCACGAGGGCAAGGAACGCGCGCAGGGCTTGCGCGTGCAGCGGCGTATAGGTGCGGTAGCCGTGGACGGTGCGTTCGGCGGCGGGCAGGATGCCGGCCTCCTCGTAGTTCCTGATCGCCTGGGTGGACAGGCCGTGCTCGCGCGCCAGGTCCACTGGCCTCATGGGTGCATCACCGATTGAAGGTCCATCGCGACAAGAGGGGGAATTCCGGGGAAAAGTTTACACCGAATGTTCAACGATACCGTTGAAGGTATGGATATCAAGGACACGGCCCGGCCGCTCGATGGCGCGGGCGTCTCAGCGTTCCTCCGGTCGCTTCCCGCCAAACCCGTACTGCTCGGCCTGGGCGAGGCCAGGCACTTCGTGGGGGAACTGGGCGAGGTGCGCAACGAGATCTTCCGGCAGCTGGTCGAGCACGAGGGCTACCGGTCGTTCGCCATCGAGAGCGACTGTCTCATGGGCCTCGTCGTGAACGACTACATCACGACGGGCGCGGGCACGCTCGATGACGTCATGGAGCGCGGCTTCAGCCACAACTTCGGCGCGTCACCGGCCAACCGCGACCTCGTACGCTGGATGCGGGCCTACAACGAGGAGCATGACGAAAAGCTCCGGTTCTTCGGGTTCGACGGTCCTCTGGAGTATTGGGCGGCGAGCCCGCGCCAGGCGCTCACCGCCCTCCACGCCCTTCTCGACGGCCCGCTCCCCTGCACCCGGGAAACGCTCGACACGCTGCTGGGCCCGGACGACCGGTGGTCGAACGAGGCCACGGCCATGGATCCGTCCCAGTCCATCGGCCAGTCCACCGACGCCCAGCGGCTGCGGCTGATCGCCGACGACCTGGTGGCGCTGCTCGACACGCAGGCGCCGCGGCTGAGCGCGGAGGACAGGGATCGGGCGGCACTGTACGGGCGCACCGCCACCGGCCTGCTCCGTTACCACTACTGGATGGCCGACGCGTCCCCGGCACGGTGGACCCGGCTGTCGGCCCTGCGAGACGCGATGATGGCCTCCAACCTGCGTGCCGTCGCCGAGCACGGCCCGGCCCTGGTCTTCGCCTCCAATCTCCACCTGCAGCGGAACAAGAGCATCATGGCGTTCGGCGACCAGCAGTTGGAATGGTGGAGCGCGGGAGCGATCACCGCGACGTACCTGGGCGACCGGTACGCCTACCTGGCCTCAGCCCTCGGTACGGCCGGCGACGACACCCCGTCCCCGGACACCGTCGAGGGCGTTCTGTCCACGCTCCCGTGGGACCGCTCTCTCATCGACGCCCGCCGCCTGGCCGAGGTCGTCACGAAGCCCGCCCCCCGCATCTCCCGCGATTTCGCCTATTTCCCGCTGGACCCGGCCCAGCTCGACATGATCGACGGCGTCGTCTTCCTCAAGCAGGCCGTCAGGCTGGGTTCCCTGGGGTGACCGGGCGCGTGCGCGTCAGGTTGTGCTGACAGGGGTCGGCGTGGAGCAGTGCCTCGTCCCATTTGTACGTCAAGCCGGCCTATGGGCGTCGCGAGATGTCGGTGCCCGGATACCGCGGTATCCGGGCACTGCCGCATCACCGGCGCGGCGCCTGCCACCGGGTGTCGATCCGGCCGTGCCGCATTCGGCCTACCAGGCGGACGTGCAGCGTCTCCGGCGTGTTGTCGCCCGCGTCCCTGCTGATCGCCAGCGCGCCGTGCCGCACCGACAGCTCGTTGGCGTCCACCACCATTCCCGGCGCGAGGACCAGCTCCACGTTGCCGCCGCTCACTCGCAGCTCGATGACCAGCTCGGGCGCGGCGCGCACCGTGCTGGTCAGGTCCAGCACCACATCGCACCACGCGGTGCGCAGCGCCAGCCGGTGCGGCAGCGTCCACCGGCCATCGCGGCGCACTATGCCGTGCTTCTCCTTGATGGTGAGCAGTTCGGCGGCGGGCTCGGCCGGTGTCCCGGCGAACGGCAGCGTGAGCGCACCGCCGCCTGACACGGGGATCAGATCGGCGGTGAGCGGGGTCAGCGTGTCGATGGTGCGGGCGGCCAGCGCCGCGTCCAGCCGCTCGTCGAACTCGACCTGGTCGAGTCGGCCGTCGGCGGTGGCGGCGCGCAGCAGTTCGATGACCCGGTCGCGGTCCGCGTCGGACGCGCGCAGCGCGGGTGAGCTGGGCGGATCTGTCGGCATCCGGCCTCCTCGACGGCGAGGTGGTGGCACCGCACCACCGAAATTGCTGACTGATCGGTCTAAGGAGACCGGTACCTAGGCGATTTTGCGGTGGTAGGTGGTCATGGCGAGAGCGTACGCGACGATGAGAATGCCGAGGCACCAGGCGAGGGCGGTCCAGATGTCGGTATGGACCGGCTGTTGCGCGAACAGGTCGCGAATCGTGTTGACGATGGATGTCACGGGTTGATTGTCGGCGAAGGCGCGCACCGGGGCGGGCATGGTGTGGGTGGGCACGAATGCCGAGCTGATGAATGGCAGGAAGGCGATCGGATAGGCGAAGGCGCCCGCGCCGTCCGCGGTCTTGGCGGTGAGGCCGGTGATGACGGCGAGCCAGGTCAGGGCCAGGGTGAACACGACGAGGATCCCGACGATGGCAAGCCAGGCCGACGCTCCCGCGCCTGAGCGGAATCCCATGAGGAGGGCGACGAGCACGACCAGCGCAAGCGAGATCAGGTTGGAGACCACCGAGGTCAGCACGTGCGCCCACAGCACGCTCGAGCGTGCGATCGGCATGGACTGGAATCGCTCGAAGATTCCGCTTTGCATGTCGGTGAAGAGTCGGAGTGCGGTGTAGGAGATGCCCATCCCGATCGTGATCAGCAGGATTCCGGGCAGCAGGTAGTTCACGTAGTGGTGCGACCCGGTACGGATCGCGCCGCCGAATACGTACACGAACAGCAGCATGAGGGCGATCGGCGTGATCGCGACTGTGAGGATGGTGTCCAGGCTGCGGGTGATGTGACGCATGGTTCGGCCCGTCAACAGAGCGGTGTCGCCGAAGAAACGCATGGTCATCGCTGTTCCTTTGCGGTCTGTGCCGAAGTCGGGGCGTCCGTGCCGGTGTCGTCGTTGCCGATGATGGCGAGGAAGACGTCTTCGAGGGTCGGCTGTTTCTCGACGTACTCGACTTCGGCGGGCGGGAGGAGCCGCCTCAGTTCGTCGAGGGTGCCGTTGGCGATGATCCGCCCCTGGTGGAGGATCGCGATCCGGTCGGCGAGGTGTTCGGCCTCGTCCAGATACTGCGTGGTGAGCAGCACCGTCGTGCCCTGCCCGGCGAGCTCTTTGACGCTGTTCCACACTTCGGCGCGGCCCTGGGGATCGAGCCCGGTGGTCGGTTCGTCCAGGAAGATCACCGGCGGACTCCCGATGAGGCTCATGGCGATGTCCAGACGGCGGCGCATGCCTCCGGAATACGTCGACACCCTCCGCCCCGCCGCGTCGGTGAGTCGGAAGCGAGCCAGCAGGTCATCGGCGACCTGGCCCGGGTCCTCCACGCGCCGCAACCGGGCCATCAGCACCAGGTTCTCTCGCCCGGTGAGGATTTCGTCCACGGCCGCGAACTGCCCGGTGAGGCTGATGGACTCCCGCACGTCCGCCGGTTGCGTGGCGACGTCGAAGCCCTCGACGGTCGCCGTACCCGCGTCGGCCTTGAGCAGTGTGGACAGGATTCTCACGACCGTGGTCTTGCCGGCACCATTGGAGCCGAGCAGGGCGAAGATGCTGCCCGACGCCACGCCGAAGTCCACGCCGCGCAGCACGCGCAGTTCCTTGTAGGACTTCTCAAGACCTTGAACGTGGATCGCCTGTGTCGTCATCGGGGTCTTCCTTCGTCAATCCGTGGCGGTTTCACTCGCAGAACACCTGCATCTTGGTGTCGGGGTCCTCGAGGTCGATGGTGACGTCGTCGAGGTGCTCGATGAGCTCCTCGAGTTGCTGCGGCCTGAGCTCGGTGAGGTCGATCGGTACCCCTGACTTGTCCAGCTCCGCGTTGACCTTGGCGAGCGCCTGCGGAGGGATGAGGCTCGCGAGCCGGACCCCGGCGCGCAGCAGCTGTAGCGGGATCCGGATGTTGATCCGGCTCGGCTCGTCACCGGCGGAGTTGTCCACCATCACCACGCGCAGGTACTTGGGTCGGGGTTTCGGGCGGGACTCGGCCACCGGCGGCGACTCGGGCTGTGCTCGTTCGAGGGCGTCGATCAGCCGCTCGGCCTCGTCTGCGGTGATCTTGTCCTCGGCCAGCATCTGCAGGATCTGGCGGCGCTGCTCGTTCATCGTTGCTCTTTCCTCTGACTCATCTGACGCTTACCAGCACGGCCGTACGGCCCTGCTCGAACTCGAACCGGGTGCCGGGCAGCGCCCACAGCAGTCGCCCGATGCCGCGCAGCGCGCCCACCGGGCTCACCCGGAAGACGAGGCATGCGACCAGTCCGGCCAGCAACAGCAGCGGTGACAGCACCAGCACTACCGGCACGACAGGGACGTACAGCCGCAGCCAGCGGCCATTGCGACGGCGATGGCGTACCGTCACCAGCTGCGGGATCATCAGGAGCTCTCCAGCTCGGCCAGCGCCTCCTGGACGCTGATCTCCCCCCGCCGCAGGCGGTCAACGACGTCGGCGCCGGTGGCCGCCGGGGCGATGTCGACGAAGTCGAGATGCTCGGCGATCCGCTTCAGCCGGGATTTGATCGTCGGGTAACTCACCCCAAAGATCCGTTCCATCTCCTTGATCGAACCGTGCGACCGTACGAACGCGGCAACGAACACCTGGTCGTCGACGCCGAGCTGAGCCAGCTGCGGCGGCTCGAACTGCCCTTCGACCGCGACGCCGCTGCCGACCAGGCGAACCCGCTCGACCACGAACGGCCGCCCCTGCGTCAGGTCCGTCAGCTCCTGCCAGTCCACCTTCGGCCCCCTCACTCTCGGCGACGTGCCCACCGTTCAGGTTTATCTTGACTTCCTTAAGTCGTCAACGCGAGAACTTTGATTTTCTTAATCTGATCATCAACGATCTGAATCTTTGGCTCGAGCGGCGCCTGCCAGCGGGTGGCGGCGCGGGCGGCGCGCATGATGGAGGTCTCTTCGACGCGGAACCGGGTGCCGGGTGTGCGGGTGGTGCGGCGGATGAGGTGGCCGCCGCCGCGGGAGCAGCCTTGGCCTTTTTCGAGAGAAATGGGTCGACCGGTCGCAGGTGGCACTGCGGGGGCCCGGGGATGGTGGGTGCCCGCGGGCGGGCGGTCAGCGCCGCAGAGGGAACGGCCGCAGTCACTACCGACGTCTTGGCGAAGAACCGCGCCCAACCCCCAGGGGAACGGGCCGACATCCCGGGCCGGTTCGCCGTCGCGGAAACGGTCTTGGTTTCCGGGGCGCGCAAGATCCGGGCGCGTTCACCCAGGAAGGAGCGTCCCTGAACCCGTCCCGGAATCCGGGTGTGACGCCTGTATTCCGGGACGGCTTACGGGACGATCCCGCCCGACCTGATGCACCGCTTGCAGAGCAGGCATCCGACCGAGCCGGCCTGATCCGCTCCGAGAGCCCAGCCGTAGCCGCGATCCACGGATGCCCTCAAACACGCAGCTCAGAACCTCGCGGCATGCTCAAGATCATCTCAATACGGATTTCGGGCTTATGTGGGCTGGACGCCTTGGAGGCCGGCGTCATGGTCGTGGGTGGGGATGATCGTCGCGGAGTGTCGGGCCAGATGGAGTCGATGCAGGGTCCGGAAGGTTTCGTTGCGGTCATGGTCTGCGAAATTGCCGGGGTAGCTCGACTTCTGGCGGACTTTGTCGATCTGCAAGGTGTGCCAGGCGGCGTCGCCGGCCAGCAGGAGCCACCCCTGCTTCGTGTGGGCGAGGACACCGACCTGGCCGGGCGTGTGCCCGGCCAGGTCGACCAGGACGACGCTATTGTCACCGAACAGGTCGTGGCTGCGGGTGAAGGTGAGCACTGGCGGCCCGTCCAGCTCGTAGTCGACAACCGGGCGGTCGCGTAGCGAATCTCGAACACCTCCGACGGGGGCCATTGGTCCCGACGTGACCCACTCGCGCTCGGGGCGGTGGAGGTGAACCGGAAGTCCGGGCATGTCCAACAAGCCGCATACGTGATCCCAGTGGGCGTGGGTGGGCAGTGCGAAGTCCGGTTTCGGCAGGCTGGGCAGCTTGCGCAGCGCCGTGATCGTCGGGATCGTTTCGGCGGGTGGCCGAACCGCGACTCGCAATACCGCGGGGAGCTGCGCGATCGCGCGATGCTCGGCGTCCAGACAGACACTCGGATCGACTATCAAAGTTGCGTCCGGATGCTGGATCACGAATGACGTCAACGAGTTCTTGATTCGCCGAGGCGTGAACGTCCCCTCCACGATCGCGAAGGTCGGCACCGATCGCGGCACCTGCGGCAGCGCGGCCACGGTGACCGTACGCCGCACGGCGGGCAGGCCGACGTCGACGACCGAGCGCAGGAACCGCCGGTCGACCCGTCGTGGCCGAACCAGCCCGTACACAGCGCCCGTTGCCGCGGAACAGCATTCCAGCGCGCTAGGCACGCGTACCGCATCGGACACTTCAGCGTCTCCTTCGTCTCCCAGCGGGTTGGCCGCTCGACCCGATCGACGGCACCCTAATACTTCACGTCGACCTTAAGTAAAGGGAGATCCTGTGATCGCTCCGACCGTTATGAGGATCGGCGACGCAGCCGCCGCCCTCGGTATCGAGACACATGTCCTCAGGCATTGGGAAGCCGTCGGGCTGCTGACGCCGCCCCGCAGCCACGCCGGCCATCGAACCTACGACCAGCAAACGCTCGACCAGGCCCGCATGATCCAGACTCTGCAACGAGCCGGGCTCTCGTTGCGCCAGATCCGGCAACTCGCGACCAGCGCACACGACGACCGGATAACCCTGATCAACAACAAACGCGCCGAAATCCGAGACCGAATCGCCCTGCTCCGGGTGACGGACCACTTCCTCGAACACGTGACCGCCTGCCGGCACCCGGTCATCGCCGAATGCCCCGAATGCTCGTCATTCGCCGCCCCAGGTCGGTAGGTGCCGTAAAACACCGGTCGGCCCATTCGCGGTCGCGCAGGACGGGTCAGCCCAGCGACGCGGTTGCCGTACGCAGGTCGTTCAGGGCGGCCAGTGCATGGTGCGCGAGCCCTTTGTCGTCATCGCGATCACCTTCGGACCACTGGGCGTAGCCGCGCTTGAAAGCGAGAACTCCGAGCTCGCCTGCGAGGTGCGCGGTCGGGTCGGGGACGCCGCGGGCGACGAGCGCGGTCGTCATGGCGCTCGCGAGACCAACGCTTTTCAGCGCGTCCCGTTCCTGGAGCTCGGTGCTGGCTGCGACGGCTGCTTTGAGGCGGGGCCCGAGCTCGCGGTTCACCGGTCCCATTTCGCTCGACGCGCGCTCGAGACCCGCTGCAACCGCCTCGAGCGGGCTGGCGCCGGCGGGCGCCTCGGCGATCCCCTCGGCCAGGAGCCGGCTCAGCGTTTCCTGACCGGCCACCAGGACCTCACGCTTGTCGGGGAAGTGTCGGAAGAAAGTACTTCTGGTGACCCCGGCGCGCTCGGCGATCTGCGCCACCGTCGTGGCGTCGTACCCCTGCTCAGTGAAGAGATCCACAGCCGCGACGACCAGTCGCTCGCGCACTCCCGGTAGCCATCGAGACATGCCGTCATTGTAGGTGATGCGACAGGTGTCTCATCACTCCGGATGGCGGCCGACGCACCCCAGCCTCCTCGATGACCCGGAGAACATTCAGCCCTGAGACGTTCACGCCTGCCCCGGTAGGCCCACCACTCGGGTCCGTGTCACCAGGGGAAAAGTAACTGAGCGTTACAGAGCACCATCGGAGTACCTGGAAAGAACGGGGCCCGGTGTAGCCGGGCCCCGTGGGTGACCGATTGTTGCTCGCTTGAGGTGTTGTTCGTGTCCGCTTGCTTGGGGGCGGGCACGGTGTTGCTTTAGACCACGATCGCGGTGACGATCGCGGCGATCAGGATCCACAGCTTGTGCCAGCTCTGGTCCAGTGCGTAGGCGCCCGTCCCGAGGGAGGGGTTGTCGTCCCGTTCCTTGCCGTCCTTGTCCGTGCCCGTACGCGGTGCGCCGAGGCGGTAGAAGGCAGTCTTACCCAGCTTCTCAGCCAGGCCCCGCAGGGTGCTCCGCCGGTCCGCCCAGTAGTGCGTGACGGCGGAGATCACCTGGCCCAGAATGAAACCGGTCCAGGTCATGGACAGCCCGAACACGTGCCACATCATCCCCACCGCGAAGGCGGTGCAGAAGGTGTAGGACGCGACGTGCTTGGCGCAGGCCAGCCGGCCCGCCCATCGCGGCAGGCCTTTGTCTGGGAGCGTTAGGGGGCCCGTAATGCCCGGAGTTTCCTATGGTCCGAATCAGCAGCCGCCGTCATACGGTCCGGGGCCGCAGCAGCCGGGCCCGTCTGCGTCGCCGCGGCGGGAGTCGACCGAGTCCATGGGGGCTGTGGCTGCTCGTCCTGGCGGCGGCCGCCGGCGCGCACCTGGTCAAGGTCGTGCGGACGTTGCGCTGGCGCCGTGGCGCTCGGCCGGTCGAGAGGGTGAGCGCGTAGTGCTGGAGTTCGCGGTCATCTCGCTCGTGATTGCCGCCGTGGTGGTGATGCTGCTGCGGCGGCTTGGGCTGCTGGTCACGGCTCGGATGTGGGCGCTGTCGATCGTCGGCACGATGGTCGTGATCGCCTGGCTGTGGGCCCGCGCGCACGGGTAAGAGGCCCTCAACTCGGGTCCGTGTCACCAGATGCAAAGTAGCTCTCGGTAACCGGCGACTTCATATTACGTCCAAGCCCTTGTCTGCGGCGGTCCGCCTTGCGGCGGACCGCCGCATTCGTCACTTGCCGTACCAGTACTGATCAGGGGAGCAGATGCAGTGGTATTGGATGACAGGCGCACCGTTCGACGTGGATGCGCCGCTCACAGCGATGACTCCTTGGGTCTTATAGTTCCACACCGTCAGCGCTCGGCCTCCGGTGATCGGCGCCACCGGGTTCACGTACCAGTATTGCTCCGGCCTGGAGGTTCCCGCACATTCGCTGGCGTTGAGTCGCGCTCCCTGTTCTGTGCTGGCGCCCATCACCCCGAGACATTGGCGGTTGCCATTCACGAGTTGCCGGTATCCCGTATTGCCCGGCTGGTAGGCGCTCCAGTGCCAGGTTTGGTCGGAGTTGCCAGTGCAGATCCACTGACCGGCCGCTCCTCTGGCATTGATGCCCAGGCACAGCGAGGATTTCCAGTTGTACAGGCTGAACGTGCCCGAAGTTGGTATCGCACTACTCGGGGCAGTGGCGGCTCCGGTGACAGAGGAAGCGACCGTCGAAACTGCGTTTGCGTTCGTCGTGGCAGTTAGGACGGAGAGCGTAATCACCGCTGGCGCGATGACATATCGCCTTATCGACATGATCTCCCATCTTTTTCTTGAAGGGCGACATCCATGGATGCGGAGCTCAGTAGTTCGGACAGGTCTCGGTGAAGTTTTTCGTGCCAATCGGTGTGCTCATGTAGTAGTCCACCTCCTGCCATGAGTAGATTCCGCGCAACGTAGAGCCGATGTATGCTCTCGTTCGGCCCTTGAAGTTGAAGATCTGGTAGATAGGGCCCGACCAGGTGTCGAAGGTGCTCGGCTGACACAGGCGCCCGTCTGCCGCCTGGGCGGCCGGTGCCGCGATTGTGCAGGCGGTCGCCACCACTCCTGCGATGAGACACGCCTTAGCGCGATTACGCATTTTACTCCTTAAGAGTCGCTTTCGAATGAGATCGACCTGTGGTGTCCGGAGCTGTGAGGTGTCAGCAGCCGGGAGTCATCCAGATCGCGGCCGCTGCGGTGGCCGTAGTACTCACGATCGCAAGAGCGATCACGACGACCAAAGTGCGCGCGAGACGAATGGGCATGAAATTCCTCCTTTCTGGCCGGTGCTGACTCGCGCTTTCTGCAGGCGAACGAACTGGGTGATTTCATTCTCGAGGCAGAGGACCGCGGCCAGAAGGGTTCGTCGTTGATTTTTTGGTTGATGGATTGATCGGCCGGTATTCTTCTGGACCTCGACCGGCACGCGCTCGGCCCAATCAACCCACGTTCGGCCATGCCGGGAGAGTGTGGCGCGATGGTGACCATGAGCCGCTGGCGCGTCACTGGTGCGTCCAGTAGATAGGGGCCATTCGGCTGCGCGGAGCATGGCATGGTCGCGCAGATGGTGATCGACCCACCACGCGACCCCTCAGCCGCCTGCGATTCTGTTGTATTGGCCCTCCGCTCGGGTCCGTGTCACCAGGGGAAAGCAGAGAGATCGGCGCGGTCACGGACGGTACGCGCGGCTTGGACCGCCAGCAGGTTTCGGTCCGGGCGCGCGGGGATAAGTCGGGCGCGGCGTGCCAGCGCGGCCGGATAACCGCGCGGCGGCACCTCGAGTCCGATCGGATCTGTGAAACCGGTGCAGGTCACGGGCCGGTTCGCCCGGTCACGACGACGGCCCGGCGATGGTCGCGTGTGGACGTTATGTGAAGTCGCCGAACAGGTTACCCAGAGCTACTTTGCATCTGGCGACACGGACCCGAGCGGAGGGCCCGGTAGGCGCGTTGCCGGCGTGCCCGGGAGCAGTACCGGTGCGACCACCTCAGCCACCCGACCCGCCGCCGGGCGAACCCCCGGTGACTGCCTGTATCTCCCGCAGGCTCCTTTTCTGATCGACAAACCGACCGTTGCAGGTCAACGATCTAGTGGGCCCCGCTCGAGGACGATGCCTGCGGCGTGCCGGGAAGTCGGATCGTGACGAGGAGGCCGCCGGTGGGGCGGGGGGTGAGATCGAGGGTTCCGTCGTGTGCTCGGACGATGCTGTGCACGATGGCCAGTCCGAGGCCGACGCCGGCGTGCTCGTCGGTGCGGGTGCGTGTTGTTCCGCGTTGGAAGGGTTCGGTGAGGGTCGGTAGGAGTTCCGATGGGACTCGATGGCCGGTGTTCTGGACCCGCAGCACGCTCGCGTCGTGCTGCGATCCGGTGTGGACCGTTACCCTGCCGCCGGCGGGGAGGTTGTGGACGATGGCGTTGTGCAGGAGGTTCGTGGTCATCTGCAGCAAGAGAGCGTGTGAGCCGATGGTGGAGGTGATGTCCCCGGAGGTCTCGATGGCGACGCCGTGCTTTTCGGCGAGGGGAAGCAGCGTCTCGGTCGCTTCTTCGGCGATGAGGGACAGATCGACCACCTCGCGGGTGAAGCTCTTGCGGTCGGCGCGGCTGAGCAGCAGGAGGGCCTCGGTGAGGTCGATCGCCCGGGTGTTGACGGTGTGCAGGCGTTCGATGAGTTGTCCCTGGTCCCGCGTGGGGTCGCTGCGGGCGGCGTCGAGGAGTGTCTGGGAGATCGCCAGTGGGGTGCGCAGTTCGTGGGAGGCGTTCGCGGCGAACCTCTGCTGTTCGCTGACGTGGGATTGGAGTTGTTCGAGCATGGTGTCGAACACGTCGGCGAGTTCACGGAACTCATCTCGGCGGCCCTGTAGCCGGATTCGGTGGGACAGGGATCCGTTCGCGGTCATCCGTGCCGCGTCTGTGATCCGGGTGAGTGGTGCGAGCATGCGGCCGGCGAGGATCCATCCTCCCAGCAGGCCGAACAGCAGGAGGAAGGCCAGTGCTACGGCCACGGCGGGGGCGAAGCCGCGCAGGAGGTCGGAGCGCTTGGGCCCGGTGATGATCACGCCGCCGAACCTCTTCTGGATGGATCCGGGGTCGACATTGGGTAGCCAGCGCAGCACGAATACCCACATCACGGCCAGCAGGAGAGCGCCGGCGAGGAGGAGGAATCCGGCGTAGCTGATGGTGAGTTTCAGCCGGGCGCTGAGCCCCGGGCGCCTATTCATGAGTGCCGCCAGGATGGGCCGTGTCCATGCCGGTGTCCGTGC
>NZ_JBFAJC010000030.1:0-123650 GCF_040655075.1 Actinoallomurus sp. NPDC050550
GGGGCCCCCCCCTCGGTCGGTCTCGCGCCGCGCCCTTTCGTTCGTTTTGGTGTCGCGGGGGGGGGGGGGGGCGGGGCGGGGGGCCCCCCCCCCCCCCCCCCCCCCCCCACCACTCGTCCGAGACGACCTCAGTTCGAGGTGGGGAAGTTGAACGCCGCCGTGTGGCCGTCCGTCTCGGGCCAGCGCGTGGTGACCACCTTCGGGCGGGTGTAGAAGCGCACGCCCTCGGCGCCGTGGATCGGGCTGTCGCCGATCAGCGAGTCCTTCCAGCCGCCGAAGGAGTAGTACGACATCGGCACCGGGATGGGCACGTTGACGCCGATCATGCCGACCCGGACCTGGCGCTGGAACCGGCGTGCCGCCTCACCGCTCGAGGTGAACAACGCGGTGCCGTTGCCGTAGGGGTTGTCGTTGATGATCTCGATGGCCTCGTCGAGGGTGTCGGCGCGCACGATCGACAGGACGGGGCCGAAGATCTCCTCGGTGTAGGCCTTCATGTCCGTGGTGACGTGGTCGAGCAGGGACGGGCCGGCGAAGAAACCGTCCTCGTGCCCGGCGACGGTGAGGTCCCGGCCGTCGACCACGACGGTGGCGCCCTGCTCGGCACCGGTCGCGACCGCGTCGACGACCCGCTGCCGGGCGGCGTCGGTGACCAGCGGTCCCATGTCGTTGCTCACGTCGGAGCCGGGGCCGACCTTGACCTCGCGGGCCTTGCGCGCCAGCACCTCGACGAGCGCGTCGCCAGCCGGGCCGACCGCGACGCCGACGGACACGGCCATGCAGCGCTGGCCCGCAGAGCCGAAGGCGGCGGCGGTGAGGTGGTTGGCGGCGTACTCCAGGTCGGCGTCGGGCAGCACGACGGCGTGGTTCTTCGCGCCGCCGAGCGCCTGCACCCGCTTGCCGCTCGCGGTGGCGCGCTCGTGCACGTACTTCGCGATCGGGGTGGAGCCGACGAACGACACCGCCTCGATGTCCGGGTGGTCGAGGATCGCGTCCACCGCGACCTTGTCGCCGTTGACGACGTTGAACACGCCGTCGGGCAGCCCGGCCTCGGCGTACAGCTCGGCCACGAACGCGGACGCGGACGGGTCGCGTTCGCTGGGCTTGAGCACGAACGTGTTGCCGGTGGCGATCGCGATCGGGTGCATCCACAGCGGCACCATGATCGGGAAGTTGAACGGCGTGATGCCGGCGCACACGCCGAGCGGCTGCCGGAAGTTGTGCACGTCGACGCCGCGCGAAACCTGGTCGGAGAAGTCGCCCTTGAGCGCGTCGGCGATCCCGCAGGCGTACTCCACGATCTCGCGGCCCCGTACGATCTCGCCGCGCGCGTCGTCGATGACCTTGCCGTGCTCGCTGGAGATGATGCGCGCGAGCTCGTCCTCGTGCTTCACCAGCAGCTCACGGAAGGCGAACATGACCTTGACGCGCTGGGACAGCGACGAGTCGCTCCACGCCACGAAGGCCTTACTCGCGGCCGCGACCGCGGAGTCCACGTCGGCGGCTTCGGCCAGCAGCACGTCGGCCTGGCGGGCTCCGGTGGCGGGGTCGTAGACGGGCGCCGTGCGGGTCGAGTTCGCCGGGGTGGCGGCGCCGTTGATCCAGTGTTCGATGGTCTTCACGCCTACTCCTACAGGTAATGACGCTGGGTACGTTTGGTGGCGGCGTAGGTCTCGTAGGCCTTCCGCGTGGACTCCAGCTCGGACACCTCGCTGACGGGGACGTCCCACCAGGCGCTCCCGGGCGGGTTGGGTCCCAGCAGGTCGGTCTCGACGTGCACGACGGTGGTCGTGGAGTTCGCCTTGGCGGTGGCGATCGCGGCCGTGAACTCCTCCACGGTGGACGCGCGCAGCACCGTGGCGCCGAGGCTCTCGGCGTTGGCGGCGAGGTCGACGGGCAGCCTGCCGCCGTCGAGCTGCCCGGAGTCCTGGGCGCGGTAGCGGTACGACGTGCCGAACCGCTGCGAGCCGAGGGACTCCGACAGCGAGCCGATCGAGGCGAACCCGTGGTTCTGCACGAGCACGATGATCACCTTCAGCCCCTCGGAGACCATCGTGACGATCTCCTGCGACATCATCAGGTACGAGCCGTCGCCGACCAGCACCACGACCTCGCGATCGGGCGCGGCCAGCTTGGCTCCCACGCCGGCGGCGACCTCGTAGCCCATGCACGAGTACGCGTACTCGACGTGGTAGGCCTTCGGATCCCGTGCCCGCCACAGCATCTGCAGGTCGCCGGGCATGGAACCGGCCGCGTTGATCACCACGTCGCGGTCGTCGAGCGCCTCATTGAGCGCGCCCAGGATCTCGATCTGCGCGGGCAGCGGGCCGTGGCCGAGGTGGAAGCACTCGTCGGCCTTGCGGTTCCAGTCGTCGGCCAGCGTGCGCGTCCGCGCGCGGTACGCGTCGTCCACCTGCCAGCCGGACAACGCCTCGTGCAGCGCTGCGATGCCGCGTTTCGCGTCGGCCTCGACCATCTGTGCGGAGTGCTTCGCGGCGTCGAGCCGGGCCACGTTGAGGTTGACGAATCGCACGTCCGGGTTGCCGAAGACCGTGTGCGAGGCGGTGGTGAAATCGCTGTAGCGCGTGCCGATGCCGAGCACGACGTCGGCCTCGGCGGCCAGCGCGTTGGCCGCCGACGTGCCGGTGGAGCCGATGCCGCCGACCGCGCACGGGTGGTCCCACGGCACGGCGCCCTTCCCGGCGTGTGTGTCGGCCACCGGGATGCCGGTCGCCTCGGCGAAGGCACGCAGTTCGCGTTCGGCCTCGGAGTACACGACTCCCCCGCCCGCGACGATCAGCGGCTTCTCGGCTCCGCGCAGCAGTTCGACCGCCCGCTCGATCGCCTCGGGCTCGGGCACCGGCCTGCCGATGTGCCAGACGCGGCGGCGGAAGAACTCCTCGGGCCAGTCGTACGCCTCGGCCTGCACGTCCTGCGGCAGGCACAACGTCACCGCGCCGGTCTCCGCCGGATCGGTCAGCACGCGCACGGCCGCGAGCGCCGCCGGGATCAGCTGCTCGGGGCGCGTGACGCGGTCGAAGTACTTCGACACCGGGCGGAACGCGTCGTTGACGGTGACGTCGCCGCCGCGCGTGTCCTCCAGCTGCTGCAGCACCGGATCCGCGACCCGGGTGGCGAACATGTCCGACGGCAACAGCAGCACGGGCAGCCGGTTGGTGGTCGCCAGCGCCGCACCGGTGATCATGTTGGTCGAGCCGGGACCGGTCGAGGCGGTGCAGGCGAAGGTCTGCAGCCGGTTGCGCATCTTGGCGAACGCCGCCGCCGCGTGCACCTGGCCCTGCTCGTTGCGGGCCAGGTAGTACGGCATCTCGTCCCGGTACTGCAACAGCGCCTGGCCGATGCCCGCCACGTTGCCGTGCCCGAAGATGCCCCACACGCCGGGGATGAGCCGCTGCTCGACGCCATCGCGTTCGGAGTACTGATTGGCCAGGAACCGTACGAGCGCCTGCGCCGTGGTGAGCCTCATCGCGCGCCTCCGAACGGCAGGCGCGGGTCGACGTCCTGCGACTCCCATAGCCCGCGCACCCAGCCGTGCGCGGGGTCGTCGCAGATCAGCCACGCGCGTTCCTGACCCGGCCCGGCCATGACGTTGAGGTAGTACAGGTCGTAGCCGGGCGCGGCCATCGACGGTCCGTGCCAGCCGTGCGGGATCAGTACGACGTCGCCGCTGCGCACCTCGGCGAGCACGTCGATCGGCCGCTCGGCGGTGCCGTAGACGCGCTGGTAGCCCATGCCGTCGCGGGCGACCTCGAAGTAGTAGATCTCCTCGAGCTCGCTCTCGCCCTCGCGCGCCTCGTCGTGCTTGTGCGGCGGGTACGACGACCAGTTGCCGCTCGGCGTCAGCACCTCGCACACCAGCAGTTGGTCGGCCTCGAACGTGTGCGGCAGGCAGTAGTTGTTGACCTGGCGGCTGCAGTTCCCCGCACCGCGCAGCTCGACGGGCACGCCGCTCGCCGGCCCGTACCGCGCGGGCAGTCGCTTGCGCGTCTTCGCACTCGGCAGCGCGAAGCGGCCGGTGCCGGTGATCGTCGCCTCCGCGTCGCGCGGGAGGTAGGCGAAGTCGGTGACCGCGTCGAACACCCCGGTCCGCCCGGCCAGTTCGAACGTCTGCCCGTCCACGCTGACCGTGCAGGAACCGGACAGCGGCAGGACCAGCGCCTCCGCGTCACCAGTGCCGACGGTCTCGGTGCCGTTCAGCTCGAGCACCCGCAGCCCGGAGTAGCCCCAGCCCGCCGACTCCGGCGTGACCACCGTGCTGAACGGACCTTCGGCGGTGCTGCCCGCCTCCCGATGCAACGTCATACCAACCCCACTGCCGTGTCGACTGCCTTGGCGACGTCTCCGTCGTGCGGATACAGCAACGATCGCCCGACCACGAGCCCCTGCACCGTCGGCAGGGACAGTGCGTGCTGCCAGGCGGCGAAGGCCGCGTCCGGGTCCTTGACCTCGCCGCCCAGCAGTACGGCGGGCAGCGTCGAGGAGGCGAGCACCCGTTCCATGTCGGCCACCACGGGCAGCTTCAGCCACGTGTAGGCCGACGTCCTGCCCAGCGCGGAGGCGATCGTGATCGAACGGATCACCGCCTCCGGCGACAGGTCGTTCTGCAACCGTCCGTCGGTCCACACCGACACGAACGGCTCCACCATCGCGATCAGCCTGCGCGCGGCCAGGTCGTTGACCGCAGCCGCGGTGTTCTCCAGTACGCCCGGCGTCGCGGGATCGTCGAGGCAGATGCGGGTCAGCGTCTTGCCGCCGTCGAAGCGCATGCGTTCGATGGACTCCGCGTCGTAGCAGGCGAAGCGGTCGTCGATCTCGAAGGTGGACCCCGCCAGGCCGGTACGGTTCATCGAGCCGATCACGGTCTTGCCGTCCAGCGCGCCGAGCAGCAGCAGGTCGTCGATGACGTCCGGGGTCGCCAGCACGCCGGTGACGCCGGGGCGCTCCAGCGCCAGGCACAGCCGCTCCAGCAGGTCGCCCCGGTCGGCCATCGCGAGCGGGTCGCCGCCGACGGCGTTGGCGCCGCGTGCCGGGTGGTCCGCGGCGATGATCATCATCCGGCCCTTGTCGTTGAAGGGCGACTTCGCCCGCACGCGGTTCGCGGCCGCCTCGGCGATCGCCTCCGGTTCGTGCACCCGTTTCGCGACGATCCGCCGCACGGTGTCAGACACCCTGTGTCCCTTCCAGTCTGCGCAGTACCTGTTCCTCGGTCGGCATGGCGTCCGAGCAGGCCAGTTCCCCGGCCACGTGCGCGCCCGCGGCATTGGCGAAGCGCATGACCCGTTCGGTGTCCCAGCCGGAGAGCAGCCCGTGACACAGCGCGCCGCCGAACGCGTCGCCCGCGCCCAGCCCGTTGACGACCTCGACCGGCGCCGGCGGCACCACGACCTCACCGGAGTCGTCCACCGCGAGCACGCCCTCAGGGCCCTGTTTGACCACGGCGAGCGAGATCCCCCTGTCGCGCAACGCCTTCGCCGCCTCGCGGGGCCGGTCGGTGCCGACGGCGGTCAGGCACTCGTCGAGGTTGCCGACGGCCACCGTGACGTGGTCGAGCGCCTTGCTCACCCGCTCCCGCGCCTGTTCGCGCGACTCCCAGAACATCGGCCGGTAGTCCAGATCCAGCACGGTGATGCCCCTGCGGCCACGCGCCTCCAGCGCCGCCATGGTCGCCGTCCGGCTGGGTTCCTCCGAGAAGCCGGTGCCGGTGACCCAGAAGATCTTCGCCTCGCGTACGGCGTCGAAGTCGATGTCCTCTTCGCGCAGGTCCAGATCGGGCGCCTGCGGGAAGCGGTAGAAGTACAACGGGAAGTCGTCGGGCGGGAAGATCTCGCAGAACGTCACGGGCGTGGGCAGGTGCTCGGAGGTGCCGACGAAGCGATCGTCCACGCCGTACTCCCGCAGCGCGCGGTGGATGAACCGGCCGAACGGGTCCGCGCCCGTCTTCGTCACGACCGCCGAGCGCCGGCCGTACCGCGCGGCCGCCACCGCCACGTTGGTCGCGGTGCCGCCGAGGTACTTGCCGAACGAGGTGACGTCCTCCAGGCCCACGCCGGTCTGCAACGGATAGATATCCACACCGATCCGGCCCATCGTCACAAGGTCGAACTGTGCGGTCATGTGCTCGCCGCCTTCCGCGATGCTCTCACCGGCTTGAGCCGAACACTTTCGATGGTACGTGACTTTGTCAAGACATACAGACATAGGCACATACATACATATCGTCGATACAGGTACTCGAACCGAGCCGTTCGCCCTGGTCAACCGCGTGTAGCCGGTAGGCACCGACTCTCGGCGGAGCTCCCTGCGCATTCCCGCCAGAAGGGTGCTGCCGCGCTGCGTCCGTCAGCGCGCCGGGCCGGTCGATCCACGGACCACCAGGTGGGGGGCGAGCCGGAAGACCCATGTCTCGCCGTCCAGTCCCTTGTCGAGCCGTTCGACGGCGGCCTGCACGGCGAGCCGGGCCAGTTGCTTGGCGTCCTGGCGCACGGTGGTGAGATCGATGTGTGCGAGCCGGGCGAGCCGGCTGTCGTCGTATCCCACGATCGAGACCTGACCGGGGACGACGACTCCGGCGCGTCGCAGTTCCACGAGCAGTCCGATGGCGCACTGGTCGTTGCCCGCGACGACTGCGGTGGGGAGTTCGCCGTCGTCCAGCAGGGTGCGTGCCGCCGCGGAACCGGATGACTCGGTGTAGTCGCCGGGCAGCACTCGCGCCCGGCGCTGCAGTCCGTGGCGGCGCATCGCGTCGAGGTAGCCCGACCGCCGCTCGACGGCACCGGGCTGGTCGCCGCCGTCGACGTGGACGATGTCGCGATGACCCAGCGAGACAAGATGGTCCACGGCAAGGCGGGCGCCCTCGTCGTCGGCGGTGTGGACCGCGTCGAACACCGTTTCGTTCGGTGAGCGGCCGATCTCCACCACCGGGAGCCGGCTGCCGAAGTCGGTGGTGCATGCCTCGCCTGCGCCGAGCAGGACCACCGCTTCGCAGCGGGAGGCGATGAGCGCCTCGAGGGCGCGGCGCTCGCCACGACTCGGGACCACGGCGCTGAGTACCACGTCATAGCCGACCTCTTCGGTGGCGGCGTAGATGCTCTCGATCAGATCGGCGTGGAACGGTTCCTGCGCCGTGAACATCACCCCGATCAGGCGGCTGTTCCGGCGCCGAAGCGACCGTGCGGCCTGATCAGGGCGGTAGCCGAGCTCGGCGGCCGCCTTCCGCACGCGCTCGCGGGATTCGGCACTCGGCCCGGCCGCATCGCGGATGACCAGCGATGCCGTTGCCCGCGACACGCCCGCACGTCGCGCGACGTCCAGCAGGGTCGGCCGTCGCCCCGCGCCCGCATCCGATGGGTCACCCTTCGAGCCCGAGGGGCGGGACACCTTAGGGGTGGACATGCGACCTCCGTGACCTCGGCTATGGCAGGGGCTTCTCGCTCAACCGCCTCACTAGCAGTGTAGATCGATCTAAGTTGACCCTTGACGAAGGGATACGGACAACACAGTCATTCGAGCTAGTTGGCACTCCCGTCAAGGACGCCGTCGAAGGCGTCACCAACGCCGCCCGGTTCATCGAACCGCTCTTGTGCTGACCGGTGCGCCGCATTCTAGAATGCGCCATTTCGCTGTTGTGTTCAACATTCCGAGTGCGTGGATTCATTGTTATCCATCGGGAATCTTGATTGGCTGCGAATATGTTGCAGCGTATCGAAGCGGATCAATTGATTCCAGGAAGAGGCAACCCCATTGGCGACGCTGTCGTCATTCTCAACGACGGCACGATCAGCTACGCCGGACCCGCCGCGGAAGCTCCGGCGACGCCCGGAGTCACCGCCGTCCGCACGCCCACCGTGATGCCGGGGCTGTGGGACAGCCACACGCATTTCATGGGCCTGCGGTCCGCCGACATGACGGTGATGCTCCAGGAGCCCATCGCGCTGCGGGCCGCACGCGTCAGCAGCGACCTGCGGGCGGCCCTCAACGCAGGTGTCACCTCGGTCCGTGAGGTGGGCGGCCTCGGCATCCACATGGCCCGCGCGGTGGCCGAAGGCACCGTCGAAGGGCCGTCGATCTACGCGGCCGGGTCGACCCTGTCGACCACGGGCGGGCACGGCGACATGCACAGCTACCCGCTGTCGTGGATGCGCGACTACCGCCACCTCGGCGGCGAGCTGACCCTGGTCGACGGGCCCGCCGAATGCGTACGGGGCGCGCGCGAGCAGCTTCGCCAGAACGCCAAGGTCATCAAGGTCTACGCCTCCGGCGGCGTGCTGTCGGAGGTCGACCATCCGATCCACCAGCAGTTCACCCGCGAGGAGCTGCGCGTGATCGTCGAGGTCGCGGGCATGGCGGACCGGATCGTCGCCGCGCACTGCCACGGCAAGCCGGGCATCATGGCGGCGCTGGAGGCCGGCGTCGCCACGATCGAGCACGGCACCTTCCTCGACGAAGAGGCGGCCGTGGCCATGCGGGAGTGCGGCGCCATCCTCGTCACCACCCGCACCATCTTCCAGGAGCTCCTCGACCACAGCGACGAGGTGCCGGCGTACGCCGTGCGCAAGCTCGAGGAGACGATGGGCCGGCACGCGGAGGCCATCGCCATCGCCCGGGAGCAGGGCGTGACGATCGCCTCGGGCACCGACATCTCCGCGAGCGGTCCGGACATGCTCAACTCCTGGGGGCGCAACGGCCGCGAGCTGCCCCTGCTCGCCAAGATCGGGCTCACTCCCCTGGAGATCATCGAGGCGGCGACGGCCAACGGCCCGGCGACTCTGGGCCCGCAGGCGCCGCGCTCCGGGCAGTTGCAGCCCGGGTACGACGCCGACGTCATCACCCTCGACGCCGATCCCCTGGCGGACATGGCGATCATGGCCGAACCGGACCACATCACCGGAGTCTGGAAGGGCGGCCGGCGTGTCAAATAACGACGACTGGATCCTTGAAATCCGGCTTTTCACGGTGAGCCCCGACGCACGGCCGGAATTTCACCGGATCAGCCGCGACGGCACGATTCCGTTGATGCGCGAATGCGGGATCACCGTGCTGGCGCACGGCCCCTCTCCGACCGACGACGACGGTTACTTCCTGATCCGTGCGTTCCCGTCGGTGGAGCTACGGAATGAGCTCGCGCCGGCCGTCTACGCCACGAAGGAGTGGGAGGAGCAGTACGAAGAGCCGGTGATGAAGATGATCCAGGAGTACCACACCACGCTGGTGCCGGTGTCCCGTCGGGTCATCGAGGAGTGGTCCGCCACCGGATGACGGGCCCGACGACGAAAAGCGGCCCGGTCCCCGAAAGGGGCCGGGCCGCTTTTCGTCGTACTCGTCAGGCCAGGTCGCGGACGCGCTTGATGATCGGGCCGAGGACGTCCATGTGCGGGCGCTGCACGCAGATGTAGGAGAAGCCGTAGCGCTCCCGGTTCTCCAGGATCCGCCGGGCGATCTCCTCCTCCGTGCCGATCAGCATGAAGGGGCTCTCCAGGGCGTCCCGTACGTCGTCCAGCTGGAGGTAGGGGACCTTCTCGGCCGCGATCCGCTCGGCCACCGCGCGGCGGTCGTCGGTGACCTCGACCACCAGGACGAAGGCGTTCCACTCCATCTCATCGGCCCGCGGTCCCGCGATCTCGCGGAAGAACGCCACGCGCCGGTCCGCCTCGGCGGCCTTGATGATCCTCATGGTGCCGGGCGGCTCGCCCGGCAGCTGGAAGCGCCCGCCGAAGCTGACGATGTCGGCGCGTTCCGCGGCGAGCCGGAGCGCGCGCTCACTGGCCCCGCCGAGCAGCAGCGGCGGGCGTTCGACGTCCTCCTCCAGGGCGAGCAGCGCGTCGACCTCCTCGATCGTTGCCGCCAGCCGGTCCATGCGCTCGCCGAAGGGGTGCCAGGGGATCCGCGCGGCGTCGTACTGCTCCTTGACGATGCCGGCGCCGAGGCCGAGCTCGAACCGGCCGCCGCTCAGCCGGACGGCCGTGGCGACCTCACGCGCGAGGATCGTGGGGTTCCAGTAGCCGTTGTTCAGCACGTACGTGCCGATCCGCAGCCGGTCCGTGGTGGTCGCGGCGGCCAGCAGGCCCTGGAACGGGGACGTCCGCCCCGTGCCCAGGTGCTCCACGGCCAGCGCGATGTCGAAGCCGTACTCCTCCGCGGTGGCCATCGTGTCCCTGGCCTGCCGGTATGACGGGACGTTTCCCAAGGTGAAGCCGAATCGGAAGTCGCGCATTTGTCTCCTCCTAGTGACGAGAATCAGGGGGAATCGGTGGGTCGGATGGCGGCGACGCCCAGCACGGCGGCGGCCAGCCCGACAAGGGCCATCACCGGCCAGACCCCGTGCCCGAGCCGGACGAACAGGGCGCCGCCGATGATGGGGCCCACCGCCGTGCCGAGCGTGTGCATGAACTGGAAGCCGCCGATGTACAGGCTCTTCAGCGGTGGCGGGGCGGTCATCGCCGGATAGGCGAAGACGGACGGCCCGCCGAGGATCTCGCCCAGCGTCCACACCAGCGTGGCCCCGATGATCACGACGGGCGAGATCGGGAATCCGTAACAGGCGTTGCCGAGGCCGACGAGGGTCAGGGTCAGGCCGACCGTGAACCGGGTGGGCCAGTGCTGCGAGATCTTGGTCAGCGGGAGCTCGAACACCACCACGATGAGCCCGTTGAGCGAGACCGCGACGGTGTACCAGAGCACCCAGACGTGGGCGGCCTTCACTTCGAGCGGCAGGGTGGACAGGTACTGCACGTAGACGATGGCGTTGAGCATCGTGGCGAACAGGAACAGCAGGTACCGGCGGTCGTGGAACATCGCGACGTAACGGGCCGGCCCGGACTCCGCCGAGGCGTCCGGGCCGGCCGCCGGACGTGAGCGCGCCGGGATCGCGACGAGGGCCAGCGCCGCGTACGCGAGCGCGATCAGCCCTTCGCCCCAGAACAGCAGCGTGTACTCCCGGCCGCCCAGGTAGAACAGCGCGAAGCCGAGGAGAGGCGCGGCCGTCGCGCCGAGGTTCAGCCCGAACCGGTACATCCCGAAGATCATCACCTGCCGGTCCTCGGGCGTCAGCTCGGAGAGCAGCGACGCCGAGGACGGCCGGTAGATCTGCGCGGCCACGCTCGCCAGGCCCACCGCGACGAGCACGGCCGGATAGCCGGGCAGGTAGAGCAGTGAGGCGGTGAGCACGGCGGTCGCCGTCATGCCGAGCACGGCGGAGTTCCGCGCTCCCAGCCGGTCGGCCAGCGTCGCGCCGAGGAGCAGCCCGGCCACCCCGCCGGCGCCGTAGACGCTCAGCGCGAGCGCCGACCGTTCGGTGGAGTACCCCTTGGCCGCGAGGTACAGCACGATGAAGATGTTGAGAAATCCGCCGAGCCGGCTCAGGAAGACGCCGACGAGGAGCACCTTCACCGCGAGCTGTGACTCACGGAAGGTGTTCCAGACGGCGACGGTCCCCCTCTCCTCGGCCTTGATGTCGATCGCCATGGTCATCCCGTCGTGACGGTGAGCGCGGCCTCCGCGCCGTCCAGCGCGCGCAGGCACTCCTCGGCGGTGTCCGCGATGGCGATGGCGAAGGCGATCCGGCCCCACACGGTGCCCTTGGGGGGCGGGGACACCACGGCACCCGGCGTGGCGACCGCGACCGCCCGCTCGATCGCGGCCGGCAGGGCGTCCTCGTCGAAGGCGACGGATCCGATGGTCGTGTCCTCCTCGTCGACGTAGAAGAAGCGGATCGCCGCGACGCGCCGGCGCACCGGATGAGTGTCCGGCGCCAGGCCACACGCCGCGGACGCCGCCGCCAGGCCCGGGTCGACGCCGGTGGCCAGCATCCCGAGGAAGGGGATCATGTCGCCGCCGAGCCGGCCGTTGACCTCGATGAGCCGTGGCCCGTCGGCGGTGAGCATGAACTCGGTGTGCGTCCAGCCGTCGAGGAAGCCCAGCGCGGTGTGGGTGTCCTGCAGCGACTGGAGGAGCGCCGGGTCGCCGAGCAGCGGGTCGGCGGCGTCCACGAAGTGACCGACCTCCTCGGCGTACGGCGGGTAGCCGACGACCTTGCGCGCGACGTACAGCGGGGTGACCTTGCCGTCCTGCACCAGCGCGTCGACGCTGATCTCCTCGCCGGTCACGAGCTCCTCGACGAGGAGCGGCTGGTCGGTGCTGTAGACGACCGGGTCCGGCGCCTTGGTGTCGCGGGAGAAGGCGAACCGGTCGCGGAGTTCGCCGGCGTCGTCGACGCGGACGACGCCGAGGCTCGCGCCCAACCCGCGCGGCTTGAGGATCGCCGGATAGCCGACCCGCTCCGCGGCCTTCAGTGCCTCGTCGAGGGTCTTCACCGGGACCGATCGCGGCTGGGGCACACCGGCCGCGTCGAGCGCGACGCGTGTCTGCCACTTGTCGCGCAGCCGCCAGATGACCGCCGGGTCGCCGTTGCGGGCTCCGATCGCCTCGGCGACGTACGCGGTCGCGTGGATCCGTCCCTCGTCCCAGCACAGGACTCCGGCCACGGGGTCCTGTGCGTGGACCTTCACGGCCGCCTCGGCCATGGCCGGGCCGTCGATCGTGCTCGGCAGAACCGTCCAGCCGCTGATGTACTCCTTCTCCCAGGTCGGCTCGCTGACGTGGAAGAGGTGAATGCGAAATCGGGTGCCGATGGAGCGCAGCAGGTATTCGCGGTACGTGCGCATGCCCGTCGCGACCACGAGCAGCAGAGGGTCATGTCGCTCAGCCATTTTCCGCCCTTTCCGCTAGGGGGTGTCCACCGGACACCCCCTAGTCCTCGGTGTAGTACCAGTTCTCGGGGTTGAGCATCCCGAACGGATTCACCGGCTCGAAGCCACCGAGTCTCCTGTCCACCTCGAAAAGCCGGATCGGGAAATTGGGACTGAAGATGACCGGCACCTCTTCGGCGATGAAGCGCTGGAATTCGTACAGCGCGTCCAGGTCGTCGCTGGTGACGGTGCGCTCGACCAGTTCGTCGCAGCGAGGGTCGGAGTAGTGCCCGAAATTGCCGCCGGCATCGGTCTTGAACAGGATCTCGCCGCTCGGATAGTGGTACGCCCAGCCGCCGTTCCAGCAGCACATCTCCCACCGGCACGGCACGCCGGGGCCCGGCACGCAGGGAGCGTCCTCCGCGACGAGGATCGAGCCGTACACCTCTTCCAGGCGGAGCTCGATGCCGGCCTTGGCTGCGTCCTCCTTGTACTTCCGCATCCACCGCGTGAGGGCGGGCCGGCCCTCGACGTACCGGAGCAGGATGCTGAGCCGCGTGCCCGCCGGGATGCCCTCTCCCGCCTGGCCCGGCCCGGTGCCGGGGTTCACGCACACGGCCGGGGTCGTGCTCGTGTCCCAGCCGTTGGCCTCGAGCAGCGCGCGCGCCGCCTCGGGGTCGAACGGCAGCGGTCCCCTCCCACCGACCAGTTCCGGCGCGACCAGATCGCTCACCGGGATGACCGGCACGGGGCCGTCCTGGCGGTAGGCGTACCCGTGGTAGATGTCGCGGACGGCCGAGTCCTGGTCGAGCGTCCGCTGCAGGGCCTGCCGGATGTAGGTCTGCTTGAACATCTTCCCCACGACGGTGGGGTTGTTGAAGTTCAGGCTGGTGTACCGGATGCAGTACGCCACCTGGGGAACGAGCCGGTAGTGCTCGTCGAGGGGGTTCGGGCCGCCCTGGGTGGGGTCGGTGGTCGGCTCCGTGGAGAAGCTCAGCGGCAGGTAGCCGACCTGGACGGAGCCGGGCCCGTCCGGCCCGCGCTTGAGGATCTCGTACTCCGCCTCGTCGGAGGGCATCGGGATCTGCCGGAACTCGTCCAGGTACGGCTTGTTCGGCCCCGAGTAGTGCTCGTTGGGCACGAAGGTGACCACGGCGTCGAGGGTGTAGCTCTTCAGGCGCCAGGGTCCGCTGACGACGCTCCAGAGGGGGCTGTCCGGCCAACGGGTCCGGTGCGCGTTGCCCTCGTCGACGATGTTGCCCTGCTGCTCCATCAGGTAGTCGTAGACGGCGAGGACGTCCGCGGTGCCACCGGAGGCGTTCGCCGGGCCGTCGGCGGTACGGTCCCACACCTTCGGCAGCGGCGTGATGGTGCTGAGCTGGTTCATCAGCACCCATTTCTTGGAGTACGGCTTGTCGAAGGTGAAGAAGACGACGTCCTCGGCCAGCTTGCCGTACGAGGTGCAGTTGTCCGGGAAATAGCCGGGGACGTACTCGCCGTAGCGTTCGCCCTTGACCTTCATGAGGTTCACCCAGAACAGCACGTTGTCCGCGCACAACGTTTCGCCGTTCGACCATTTCCACGGCTTGATCCTGATGGTCACCGTGCGGCCGTCCTCGCTCCACTGCGGGGGCTCGCCGATGCTCTGCTCGTAGTCCACCTCGGGCGTGCCGTGGCTGCCGAAGTAGTACAGCGGCCGGTACATCAGCATCTGGAACTCGTAGTTGTTCCGCATCCCCATGCGTTCCGCCGGGGTGAACGGGAAGATCACGGCGGGCGGAAAGCCGGGGGCCATCGCCCAGGTGACCACGCCGCCCTTCTTCGGCCGGCCGCCCGCCGTCGCCACGGCGGTGGTCTGCTGCGTCATCGGGTCCCTCCCGCTATCGGATCTCGGTCAGGTACGACACGCCCGTGGAGGCGTGGGCGCCGAAGCGCTCCCACTCCTCGCGCAGGTCGACGCCGCCGTCGGAGCGGAACTCCGGGGTGCTCCGGCAGTGCCCGGAGATCACTTCTCCGCTGTCCAGGACGATGCAGTAGGCGAAGTCGAGCGAGCCGTCGGGAGCGCATCGCCCGGCGAGCGAGCCGCGCCGCGCCCTGCCCCCGGTGAACTCGCCCCAGAGCAGGTCGCCGTCCTGCCGGTAGATCGCCACTCGGCCGCTCTCGGCGGCCTCCGCCGGACGGAACCGGCGGCCGTCATAATCGATCATTTTCCACACCTTCACGAATCGACGGGATTGACCGGCGCACGCAATTCCAACGTGCAGCATTTGGCGCCACCGCCGGACTTCTTCAGTTCCGACAGGTCCACGCTGATGGGCACGAATCCACGTGCCCACAATTCGTCGATCAGATGGGTCGCCTGTTCGGCCAGCACGACATAACGGCCGTCGGAGACCGCGTTGAGCCCGAACACCTCCGCGTCGGCGTCGGTGGCCAGGATCGCGTCGGGGTACAGCTCGCCCAGGAGCGCGCGGCTGCCGGCGGAGAACGCCGCCGGGTAGTACATGATCTGGTCGTCGTCGAGGACGGCCAGGGCGGTGTCGAGGTGATAGAAGCGCGCGTCGACCAGGGTCAGGGCGACCACCGGGCGGCCGAGGAACCGCTGCGCCTCCGCGTGCGACCGCCGGTCCGTACGGAATCCGGTGCCCGCCAGGATCCGGTCGCCGGCCACGAGGTAGTCGCCCTCGCCCTCGTTGACGTACGCGGGTTCGTACACCTCATGGCCCCGCTCGCGGAACCAGTCCGCGTAGGCCGCCGCCTCGGCGGCCCGCTCGGGGTACCGGAACCGGGCGGCCAGGACCCTGCCGTCGACGACGGTCGCGCCGTTCGCGGCGAACACCATGTCCGGCAGGCCCGGCGACGGAGTGACCACCTCGACCTGGTGGCCGAGCCCGAGATACAGGCTCCGCAGCCGCTCCCACTGCGCGACGGCCAGGGCCGCGTCGGTCGGCTTGCCGGGGTCCATCCACGGATTGATGGAGTAGCGGACGTCGAAGTGGGTCGGCGGGCACATCAGGAAACGACGGCGCCGGGACACGCGCGCCGGGCGGCCGGCACGCGTGTCATCGATCTGTTCTGGAACGGACACTGCTCCCCCGTTACTTCGCGAACGTGACCGTGATCTTGTCGGCGAACTCGTTCATGGTCCGGAAGGCCTCGGCCTCGGACCTGCCGGTCGTGCCGAGGAAGCCGAGGATCGTGTTGCCGTTCGGCGGCCTCTTGATCACGTCCCCCGGCCGCGCGGTGATCTTGAGCAGGAACACCTGGTCCGACTCGCTCACCTCGGACGGCACCTCGACGTGCTCGACGACGCCCTCGTCGCAGATGAGGCACATCGCCGTGACGTGCACGCCGGTCGGCTGGAAGTGCCGGACCTCGGGGCGTCGTCCCAGCCCGATGTCGACGACCGCGGCGATCGGGTCGTGGTCGGCGGTCAGCCGGGCGATCATGTCCAGACCGCCGCCTCCGACCCGGGCGGCGATCTCCAGGAGGTACGGCTCCCCCTCGTGGAAGCGGACCTCCGCGTGCATCACGCTGCGCCGCAGCCCCTGGGCGTGCGCGGCCGCCCTGACCGTGCGCTGCACCTTGGCGACGTCCTCCGGGCTGAGCGAGGTGGGCGCGTGGTGGACGTCGTCGTCGAACGTCCCGCCCTCGGGGGTGATCCGGTCCACGACCGAACCGAGATAGACCTCGTCGTCCCAGGCGACGGCCTCCATCAGGTACTCCTTGCCGTCGAGGAACGACTCGACGAGCAGGCCGTTCGGGCCCAGGTCGACGCCGTCGGCCTCGGAGTTCACCCAGAACATCTCTTTGATGCCGTCGGCCGCCTGGGCGAAGTGCTCGGCCATCTCTTCCGGCGTATCGACGCGGAAGACGAAGTGGCTGCCCGCGCCCAGCGTCGGCTTGAGGATCACCGGGTACCCGAAGTCCTCGGCGGCCCGCAGCGCGTCGGACAGCTCGGGGACCAGCCGGTACGACGGGATCGGCACGCCGGCCTTCTCGTACGCCTGCCGCATCAGGTACTTGTTGCGGCTGCGGACCGCCGCGTCGACCCCGATGCCGGGCAGCCCGAGGGCCTCGGCGACCGCCGCGACGGTGATGACCGCGGACTCGGAGAAGGTGATCACACCGTCGAACTTCTCGACGGCGTGCCACTCCCGGGCCGTGGCGACGATGTCGTCGATCTTCTTGTTCCCGACGAACCGGTAGTGGTCGGCGGGCCAGAAGTCCTCGGTGCCCTCGCCGTTCAGGACGTACAGGTCGATGCCGAGGTCCTGCACCTGCTTGTAGCGGGAGTGGTAGTAGTTCAGATACTGGCGCGTCTCGATGGTGAGCAGCTTCATGGCGTACCCGTCCGTGAGTGGGTCATCGGGATCAGGCCCCGGCCCGTACGCCGGTCGTCTCGCCGGCGTCCGCGGTCCGCAGGCGCGGGAGCGTGAACGCGCCGATCTCGGCCGGCTGCGCGCCGGCGAGGCTCAGGTCGACGCCGGCGTCCGCGGCCTCGCCGGCGACGTCGATGAGGATGGGCGCGGCGCAGGCCAGGAGCGCGCGGACCTGCAGGAACAGGTCGCCGAGCGCGACCGGATCGCCGCCCGCGACCGCCGCCTCCTCCGCCAGCCCCTCCAGCCGACCGGCGATCGTGTCCGCCACCCTGCTGAGGCTGGGCAGCTCGTACCCGAGCCGGACGCGCTCGATGAGGATCTCCGCCCGCCGCCGTCCCGTCTCCGACGTCGGCAGCGGCGCGTCGCCGGTACCCGCCGACGCGAGCCAGAGCGCGTCGGCCAGGGCGTTCCACGGCTCGACCAGGCGCCGGGTGGTCACCTCGCGCAGCGCGGCCACGCTGAAGTCGGTGCGCTGGTACTCCGGCGCGGTCAGCGCGAGGTGGAACCGCACGAGGTCGCGCGGCACCTCGGCGAGCAGATCCGCGGTCCAGATGAGATGGTCCCGGCTGGTGGAGAACTTCTGCCCCTCGAGCTCGTAGAACTCGTTGCAGACGTTCGTCTCCGGCAGGACGTAGCGGTCGCCGTGGGCCATCAGCAGGACCAGGTCCAGCAGCCCCCAGTGATAGACGTTGTCGAAGCCGTGGAAGTAGACGAGCTCCGCGCCCTGCTCGGCGCGCCAGTGCCCGTCGGCCGACTCGGCGCGCTCACCGCGCTGCGCCGCCGACCACCACGTGCTGTACATCACGGCCGGCATGGCCTCGACCCACGGATAGAAGATCTGCCCGGGGGTCTCGGGGAACGGCGCCGCGACACCCCAGGTGCCGGGGAACGTCACCGGGATGTCCGGCAGCGGGCCCTCAAGGAGCTCGCGGATGAGTTGCATGCCGTGCGGCCGCCAGCGCCCCTCCCGCGCGGCGAAGTAGGCGGTGAGACGGTCGCGGTACTCCTCCATGGGCAGCACCAGGATGGTCTGCTCGCGGAACGTTACCGGCGCGTCGGGATCGAGCGTCGAGCGGGGATCGAGCAGCTCGTCGTAGTTGTTCGGGTGCCCGCACCCCTCACAGACGCCGCCGCTGCTCCCGCTCAGGCAGGTCGGGCAGGTGCCGGTCAGCAGCCCGTCGTAGAGGTAGGCGCCGTTCGCGTACGGCAGGCGCACAGTGCGGAGCCGGAGCCGTCCCGCCTCGTGCAGGGCCGCGAAGAACTCCCGCACGGTCTCGCGGTAGCGGTCGTCGATCGGCGGCAGCCCGGCCATCGAGATGCCCATCGCGGTGAGGGTCCGCCCGATCGCCTCGGTCGACGTCGCGCACAGCCGCTCGGGCGGGACGCCCTTCCGGTGCGCCGTCGTGATCACATAGCTCTGGCTGTCGTCGGTGCAGGTCGTGTAGATGACCGGGCGGCCCGTGGCCGCCAGGTAGCGGCTGTAGACGTCTCCGGCGAGGTACGGTCCGGCCATGTGACCGACGTGCAGGTCGCCGTTGGAGGTCGGCGTCGCGGCGACGACGATCGCCGGGCGCCCGCCGGCGGTCACGCCGGCCCGCCGTGGCGTGCGCTGAACCGCTCGGCCATGTCGGCGTCCCACCACACGGCGTACATCTCGAAGTCGGCGTCGCCGTCGTTGACGACCTGGTGGCGCTGTTCCGGCGGGAAGTGGACGATGTCGCCGGCGACGAACGGCACCCGCTTCCCCTCGCTGATGATCTCGGCGGCGCCGTTCATCGCGACCCAGATCTCGTACTCGTGGTGCCCGTGGGCGCCGGAGGACGCGCCGGGCTTGACGACGCACCACGATCCCTCGAAGGGCGCGTTGAGGACCGGCCACGGCATCAGCCGCTGCGCGATCAGCCCGTTGTCCTGTTTGAGGTTGTCCCGGTCGAGTTTGCGGATCTCCACGGTGGCTCCTTGCCGTGCGTTGAGTCAGTGGGTGTTGAGGACGAGCTCGGGGTCGTGACGGCTGGCGAGCAGCTCGGTGACGATCTCCTGGGAGCGGACGGCCAGCACGCTGAGCAGGGAGTCCGCGATGCCGTGGGTGGCCTCGTTCACGCCCTGCAGGTAGCAGCCCGCGGTGAACGACGGCGGGAGGTCCATCCGGTAGTTGCGGCTCACGCGCGGCTCGCCGACGCCGGCCGTCGCCGCCAGGTCGCGCACCATCCGCGGCATTCCGCGGACGAAGCCGGTGCCGAGCATCACGACGTCGCAGCGCAGTTCGTCGACGCTGTGGCTCTTGCGGTCGGCGAGGGTGAGCACGACGTCACCGCCGTCCATGCGCGCGTCGGTGACCTCCGCCATCGTGACCATGCGGAGCCGCTCGGTGCCTGTGAGCCGGTCCTGGTAGATCGCCCGGTACAGGGAATCGAGCATGTTCGGCGCCAGGCCGGCGTAGTTGGTGCGGTGCATCTCGCGCAGGAGCTGCTCGCGTGCCTCGGGCAGCGCCGCGTGGAACTCGTCGATGAACGACGGGTAGAACAGCTCGTTGGTGAACTTGCTGGTCTCGTAGGCGTTGAGGCCGATCGACCGCATGACCATCGTGCACCGCGCGCTGGGGAAGCCCTGGTAGGTCGCCCACAGCATCTCCGCGGCGCTCTGCGCGCCGCCGATCACCGCGACCCGCAGCGGGGCGTCCGTGTCCAGCTCGGCGACGCGCATCGAGAACTCCGTGCTGTGGATCACCCGCGCCCGCGGCAGTCCCGAGAACTCGGCGGGGATGTGCGCGTCCCGCCCCGCGCCGATGACCAGGTTCCGGCAGACGATCTGCCCGCCGTCGGCCAGCTCGACCAGCCACTCCTCCACTTGCCCGTCGCTCGAATGGCAGGGCTTGATCGAGACGCAGCGCCGTCCGTGCTCGATTCGCACGGCGCGCAGCGACTCGGCGACCCAGCGCAGGTAGCCGGAGATCTCCAGCCGGTACGGCGTGAAGCTGCCGAGGTTGATGAACTCGTCGAGGCGGCCGACCGAGTGCAGGTAGTTGACGAACGAGAACCGGCTCCGCGGGTTGCGCAGGGTCACCAGGTCCTTCAGGAACGACACCTGACTCTGGGTCCAGGGCAGCAGCATTCCCCGCTGCCATTCCACGCTGTCGTGCTGTTCGATGATCAGCGTGTCGTGGGCGATCTCCTCGAGCGCCATCTCCTCCAGCGCCACGCCCAGGGCGAGGTTCGCCGGACCGGCGCCGATCGCGAGTAGCTCGACTTCTTGACGCTCCACTCTGTCCTCCAATTTCTGCTACGGTGTGTGAGTTCGCGATAGCCAAGCGGATTCGCGGCCGGGCGGGCCGTGACAGCGCGGGGAGCCCTCCAGCCGTTGGGCGGGGCTGTGAACCGCGAACCACTGGCTTCTCCTTCGTGAGAGGCCGGAATCTCTCGCTTTCAGGCGGGAGGGGACGTCAAGGGATGCGCGCCTTGTCGGCCACTACCGTCTCCGTGACGAGGGCGACCAGGTCGGGAACCGTGTGCGCGGCGTGGAAGGACCGCAGGTCCAGCGTGATCTGGAGGCGGTCCTCCAGCTGCGCGAGGGCTTCGAGGGAGGCGATGCTGTCCCACCCGTGCGCGGCGAGGACCGGTTCGGCGTAGAGGTCGTCGGGCGTCTCGCTCAGTACGTCGCCGAGAATCTCCAGCACGGTCGGCTCGACCGTGGATGAGGCGCTCATTTCAGTCGTCACTCCGCTCGCGCAATGTGATCCATTCCGGGATGTCGGGGAGCTCGTCGCTCAGGTCGAAGGCGAACACCTCGCCGTCACCGGCCTGGGTGAATCCGGCCCTAGTCCAGAAGTCGGCGGCCACGCCGTTCTTCGGCGAGCGCGTGAACCGGCCCTCGACCGTTCCGGCGCCGCCGTCCCGTGCCGTCCGCAGGAGCCATCCGGCGATCGCGAGCTCGACGCCGCGACCGAGGACGCGGCAGCTCAGCACCAGGTTCAGCACCTTCCAGACGCCGGCCCGGCGGTCCACCCAGACGGCTCCGACGATCCCGTCGTCCCCGAAGCGGTCCGCGACCACGATGGAGGCGACCAGGTGCCCCGGGTCGGCGCTCATGGCCGCGGTTTCGGCCTCGTCGAAGCGGAGCCCGGTCAGGTTGAACTGGTTGGTCCGCGCGGCGAGCTGCGCCAGGCGGGCCACGGTGAAGCCGGTCGCCGGCGCGATCTCCATCGCGATGCCCAGCTCCGCGAGGTACTCCTCGGAGGACCCGAAGCCGGTGGCGAAGTCACTGCGCAACGCGCGGGTCCGGTACAGCTCCGGGCGCCGGCGGTCGGTCTCGGTGAGCGCCATGACGTCGAACCAGCCGTCGTCCAGGAGCGCGCCCACGAGGTACGCGGGATCGCCGTTGGCCGGGACGAGCGCGACCTCGGGCAGTTCGTCGGCGACGTGGCCGCGCTCGAAGTCCGAGTCGTCCATGAACACGAACGCGTCGGTGGACAGGCCCAGCGACCGTGCGGCGTCACGCAGGTTGCCGGCCTTCGGGGACCAGTTCACCGCGCTCACCGAGAAGGCGTCCGGCCGCAGCAGCACCTCCGGGTGCCCGGTGAGCGCCTCCTCGACCACCTGCGGGTCGTTCTTGCTGGCCAGTACCAGGATGACGCCCTGGTCGCGGAGCCGTCGCGCGGTGCGCTGCAGCTCCTGGTAGCAGTTGCCCGGGTACAGGCCGCCGAGCTGGACGCCCTGCGCACCCACCTCGCCGACGACGCCGCCCCACAGGGTGTTGTCGAGGTCGAGGGCGAGCACCTTGCGCGACAGGCCCCGCTTCGCCTGCACGACCCGGCGTACCTGCCGGGCCAGGACGAGCAGCGCGCCGTCGGTGTAGGGCATGTCCCCGTACCGGTGCAGCCGCGCGTCCCGTACGGGCACCGGCGCCTCGGCCAGCGCCCCGGCCAGGTCCACGGTCACGACCTGGGCGTCCTCCTCGGCGAGGCGGAGCAGGGACGCGTTGAGCTCGCACCACAGGCGTGCCACGCCGGCCCGCGCCCGCACGCTGATGAAGGCGTCGCGCACCTCGGCCGTCAGCGGGACGGTGTGCAGCACCAGGAGTGCGGACGTGCGTTCCCGCGCCCCCGCGAGCAGGCCGCGGAACTCCGCCAGGCGCGCCTCGACGTGCTTCTCCAGCGTCTCGACATCGGCGCTCCAGTCGTGGGGCAGGAAGTACGCCGCGTCCAGCAGCAGCGTGACGACGTCGGCGGTGAAGGCGGCCGCGGCCAGGGTCAGGTCGAAGGTGCCGTACTCGCCGTGCTCGATCGCGGGTACGAGCCCGGTGCCGACGAGCGCGGCGCGCAGCAGCGGCTCGAAGGAGCCGGCGGTGAACGTCGCGTGCACCGCCACGGTCACGGCCGGGGCGTCCTCGGCCTCCAGCCCGGCCAGCAGCCGGCCGGCCTTCCGCATCAGGGCGGCGTCGGCGGACCCGGCCAGCGCCCGGCGTACGGCCGGTGCCGGCAGCCGGTGCTCGGCGACGGCGGTCCGCAGTTCGTTCAGGGTGATGTCACCCATCGGGTTCGTCACCGCCCTCAGTGCCGGACGAGCGTGCAGTACCAGCGCATGCCGATGGAGATCCCGGTCAGCGCGACCAGGTCACCGGGGGCGATGGCGCCCTGCTCGATCAGTTGTCCGAGGGACACGAGCTGGTCGGCGGCGCCCATGTGCCCGTGCGCGACGGAGATCGCGGCGTTGGTCCGTTCCAGCGGGACGCCGAACGGCCGGGCGATGTCCTCGATGGAGTCCGCGCTGTCGTTGATGTAGATCACTTGGGTGACGTCGTCGCGGCTCACGCCCGCCCGGCGGCACGCCCCCTCGATGACCTCGACGGAGCGCGCGATGGCCTGCCCGGCGAACTCCCGCAGCCGGCGCGGGTCCTTCTGGAAGTGCGCCTGGACCCGCTCGTGCCCGGCCGGGGCCGTCAGGCTGGACCATCCCTCCGGCGCCACCGGCGCGACGGCCCCGCCGTAGTCCGTGCGGAACCAGTCGCACAGGTCGGGGTCGGTGAACTGGTCGGTCGACAGCCACCGGTTGCGGGGGTGGCCCCGGCGGAGAACGGCGGCGACCGCCCCGTCGCTGTGGACGGCGTTGTTCACCTTCATGCGGTTCCGGTGGTACTCGCTGACCCGGTTGACCGCGGTGAAGAGAACGGTCTCGATCTCTGGTTGAACGGCGAGGACTCCGGCTACGATGCCCAGGCCGGTGACGCCTGACGCGCATCCCTCATTGAGCAGGAGCGTCTGCGCCTGGCGGATCTTCAGCCCTCTGGCGAGGGCCGCCGACGAGTCCCAGTGCGGGTATTCCGGCATTTCCGAGGTCACGAGCACCACGAGGTCGATGTCGTCGACGCTCAGCTCCGTGCGGTTGAGCGCGTCCTGGGCGGCCTCGGCCGCCAGATCGGTGGCTGTGACGCCGTCCGCGGCCCGGTGGAAGGTGTGATAGCCCCACTGAAGTACCCGTTCCGGGTCGGTCACATAGGACCCGACGGTCTTTTCCACGTCCTGGTCTTCGCCGAAGGCATATCCGAATCCAACAATTCCGAAATCTACCGATGGACTCGCCATCACCACTCCTTCTTTTGCCCGATACGCCGAAATTCTGTCCCGTGGAGGCATTCAGCGGCAATAGCCGCTGATATTGAACGGCGGCAAATAATCATCAACCGCGAAAAGGCGTACGATCGGGCAGCCTTGACAGGTGAACGAATGCGTCCGGCGCCATACCGAATGCCGCTTGCGAGCAAGAACGGCGCGGCCGTCAGCTCCCGACGGGAGCTGACGGCCGCGCCGTCGGGGCTCAGGCCAGCAGTGCCGCCGCCGCGATCCGGCTCGTCGCCAAGATCGTCTTGGCGGCGCCGCCGCTGCCCCCGGTGAAGGTGAAGACCGGCGCGCCGGCCGCGACCGGGCGCAGCCGCAGCCCGGCCGGATCGTGGTAGCAGTCGAACGACGCGACGGTACGGATCGACTCCACGGGGACCCCGAACGTGTCGCGTGCGTGCGCGACCGTCCGGCGTATCAGGTCCGCGTCGGGCGTCACCGCGTCCGGATCGATGTCCCACCGGTCACCAGGCAGCCCCAGCAGGAACGTCCCGGGTCCGGCGGGACGGCCGTAGAAACCGGTGGACTCGTCGACGAAGGCGCCGAGGCCGCGGATGTCCGCGGCGCACACGGAGTACTGGATCTGCTTGGTGCGCAGACCGCCGGCGGGCAGGCCGCTGCGGGCCAGTAGGCCGGCCGTCCACGCACCGGCCGCCACGACCACGGCGTCATGACCGGGCGCCGAGCCGTCGGGCAGCCGCACCTCCGCCTTCGGTGAGACCGCCAGGACGGGGGTCCGCCGTACCGAGATCCCGGGATCGCGGAGCGCGGCGGCGCGCAGCCGGTCCGGGTGAATGTGGCCGGCGTGCCGCTCGGCGACGCCGAGCGTGCCGCCCGGGAAGTCGCGGAACGGGTACGCCTGCCGGAGACGCTCCCGGTCGAGGACCGCGGCCGACCCGGGCAGCAGCTCATCGACCACCGCGACCGGGCCGGCCGGGTCGGCGCCGGCGGGCAGGAGGTACAGCGATCCGATCTCCCGGAATCCGGCCCAGTCGCGGAGCGTGGCGCTCGCCCGGAGTTCGGCGAGGCTCTCCGCCGCGGCCCGGCACGCCTCCGGGTCGCTCTCGAACGCGCGGGTCAGACCGCCCGAAGCGCCGGAGGCGTCGGCGGACGAGCCGGTGTACACGACCGGCTCGACCCGCCCGGACGCCTGGCGCAGCCGGAGCGCGAGCAGGGCGCCCGCGATGCCGCCGCCGATGATCGCTATCCGCATGACTCCTCCTCACCGGAACCCAGGCTCACCGCGACATCGCGGTCGTCCGGCGGACCTGCCGGTCCCTCGCCTCGGCCACGCGCCGCAGATCGTCGGTGAAGTCGGTCACCCGGCGGTGCAGGGGCAGCGGAACGTCGTCGCGGGCGAGCATCGCGCCGGCCAGCTCCAGGGTCTCGATCGTCGCGGCGTACCGGGGGTAGAGGAAGCGGAGAAGGACATCCAGCACCAGGTCGCCGCGCCGCTCGGCCGCCTCCGGCATCGTCGCGAAGAACCGCTCGACGTACGGCGCCGTGACCTCGTCCTGCTCCGGCTGCCAGAACCCCTCGGCGAGGGCCCACAGCGTGTAGCTGGACAGGCTGGTGTCGTTGATGATCGCGTTCCAGGCCGCTTCCTTCGCCGCCGGATCGGGGCGCGCGGAACGGCATTTCGTGGCGAACCGCTCGCTCTCGCTCGTGGGATCGGCGTCGTACGCGGCGGAGATCTCCGCCTCCGTCAGCGCGCCCAGGATCGCGAGCCGGTAGCGGACCCGCCAGGCCAGGTCGGCGTCGAGCGTGAGCCCGGCCGGCAGCCCGGTGCCGGCGAGCCAGCCGCGCAGCTCCCCGGCCTCCGCGGTCGAGCCGATCAGCGCGCGGAACAGCGTGATCTGGCGTTCGTCGCCGGCGCCGGTCCGTGCGAGGCGTTCCCGCAGGCTCTCGGCGATGCGGTCGAGTGCCGCCGGGCGCTCCTCGGGCAGGAGGAAGCGGTCGGCGACGTCGTCGCGGGCCTGTTCGAGAACCTCGGCCAGGATGGACGGCTCGGTCTCCACCGCGATCATCCGGCAGACCAGCGCGAGATGGTCGGCGGGCGGGAAGACGCCGTCCTGGACCCCGAGCAGGAGCGCGCACCACACCATCGCCCGGTTGATCGGGGACAGCGTCGGCAGCAGGTCCGGCAGGGCGGCCAGCGACGCGGCGTCGAACCTGACCTTCGCGTACGTCAGGTCGCCGTCGTTGAGCAGGAGCAGCGACGGCGCGGGCCGGCCGGCGAGCTCCGGCAGCGGGCGGCGGTCCCCGTCGGCCTCGACGCGCAGCGTCGTCCGCGCCTCGCCCGGGCCGTACAGGCCGATGTCGAGCGTGTGCGGCCGCAAGGTCGGGTGGGTGTCAGGCGCGGACTGACAGATCGCCGCCGTACGGACCCGGCCATCCGCGACGGTGATCTCCGGCCACAGCGTGTTCACGTTCGCCGACTTCAGCCACTTGTCCGCCCAACCGCTGAGGTCGGTGCCCACGGCCGTGCTCAGCGCGGCCATGAAGTCGCTGAACGTCGCACTGCCGTACGCGTGCCGCTCGAAGTAGATCCGCAGGCCGGCGCGCAGTGCGTCGTCGCCGACCCGCGCGGCGAGCTGGCGCAACGCCGAGTGGCCCTTGAAATAGGAGATCCGGTCCATCTCCAGCAGCACGGTCTGCACGTCCGGCCCCTCGAGACTGATCGGATGCGTCGACGGGCGCTGATCGGCGACGTACGCCTGCGCCTTGCGGCGCACCGCGAAGGTCGTCGGCGGGCCGGGGAACCGGGTGGCCTCACTGGACACCCGGTGTGCCAGGTAGTCGGCGAACGCCTGGCCGAGCCACAGGTCGTCCCACCATCTGTTCGTCACCAGGCCGGCCATCCACATGAGCGAGATGCCGTGCGCGAGGACGACGGCGCGCGTCTCACGCTCGCTGACGGCCGCCGCGGAGCTGAACAGGTACAGCTCCCTGAGCAGGACGAGGCCCGGATGGTCGAGCGACAGCACGCTGAACTCCGGAGCGAACAGCTGGTCGAACTTCCCGAAGGGATACTCCACGCCGAACAACCGCCCGCACGCGTCCAGGCACTGCCCGGTGATCTCGAAGACCTCGTCGATGTCGGGGGCGAGGGAGTCCCGCAGCGAGGCCCGGCAGTGCAGGCCGAGGGTGGTGCCGCCGTGCTCGGTGTGGAAGGAGGCGTACGGCCCGGCGGCCAGCGCGGTGAGGTACGTCGCCTGCGGCGGCGTCTCGGCCAGCTCCCAGCGGCCCGGACCGGTCTTGACCGCCGCGCTGGTGCCCAGCACCTTCCAGTCGTCCGGAACCGTCACGGTGAAGGTGTACGGCGCCTTGAGATCCGGCTGGTCGAAGCAGGCGAACACGCGGGGCGCGTTGTCGACGTAGACGAACGTGTAGAGGTACACCTGGCCGTCGGCGGGGTCGACATAGCGGTGCATTCCCTCGCACTCTCGGGAGTACCTCATGTCCGCGGTCACGACGATCTCGTTCCGCGCCGCGAGCCCGGTCAACGGCAGCCGTCCGTCGCTGAGCGCGCCGACGTCCAATGCCATGCCGTTCAGGTACGCCGAATGCAGTTTCTCCGGCTTGATATCGAGAAATGTAGTCTCATCCGGATCGGTGGCGTCGAACGCGATCGTCGTCGTGGAGCGGAAGATGCTCGGTCCGGTCGTCAGATCAAGGTCGACGTGGTACGAGCGAACGCTGAGCAACGCACTTCGTCCAGCGGCCTCGATACGAGTGAGACTGCGCATTCGGTTACCCTCCATGACGGTTGAGTCAAGTCACCTGACGCCGCCGGTAAAGGCTGATCTCGGATGCCTGGCCTGGTCAGCGCCTGATGAACGTCCTACAAAGTGCTGCAATCCTGCTCGACCTGTCGAGCGATATCCAGCCATCGGTCAGAACAGTAACGAGCCAGCACGACGATGTCATTCGCCCAGTGCGGAGGGACGGCATCGACGACCAATTTCCAGTCGTCGAGGCCGACGACGTGGGCGTCGAACCAGCGCAGGAATTGCCGACCCGACTCGGCGTACTTCAACGCGGGATCGGCCCTCAGCTTCTCCCGCGTCGAGCCCCAGTCGATGACCTCGATGCTCCGCCGGGTGCGGCGCAGCAGGGGTGGCCGGACGGCCGGCGGCGCAGCGGCGGGGGCGGCGGCCTTCCGCTCCGTCGCGCGCTGCTTGAGCGGGAGCGGATCTCGACCGTCCTTTATGCGTTCGCGCACGTCACGCGCCGTCCCTACAGAGATGCCCGCCTCTCGCGCGATCTCCCGGAGTGCCGCGTCGGGCCGGTTCCGGATGATCTCGCTGGCCCGCAGCCGTCCCTGACTGGCATCGAGGGGGCGGACGCGCCCGTCCCTGCCGATCCGGGCGTGCAACTGCGGGGAATCCGCAGTTGCACGCTGACGGATCGCGCTCACGGTCTTGGCGGAGAGTCCGGTCGCGGCGCCGATCGCCCGATCGGACCACTCCGGCTGGGAGCGGATGACCCGAGCCGCCGCGGCCTCCCGGTCGGCCAGCGAGAGCGGTAGGCCATGGGTGATGTTCGACTTGACCGCCAGCAGGAACGCCATCGCCTCGGTGCCGTCGAAAAACCGCACTTCGATGGTCCTCGCTCCGCACATCTTCGCGGCCATGAGGCGATGCATTCCGTCGATGACCCGCATGGTTTCGCGATGGACGAGAATAGGGGGAAGTCTTGATTCGAGGCCGGCCAGGACCCGCGTGTGCGCCGCGTCCTCCCCGGCCAGTCGGGGCGAGTCGGCCGGCAGCAGAGAATCCACCGGCACGACGGTGATCGGGCCGGTTTCCGGCGCGTCGGATAGGAGGTCATCGTGTGAGTGCGCAATGGATTCATTGCTTCCATCGTGCGCCCTTCCCCGCTCATTTACTTCGAACAACGACCCCGCCTCCGTACCATGAAACAATGCAGAAAGATCCGGAAGGTAGCCACGGCAGACGAAATGGATCTACGGCCTTTGTAGCTCGAAAGTAGGCTGCCATAGCCTTCGCAGATGCGCAATTATTCGAACGCTTACCGACCGACGACGATCGCTTACGGAGCGCCGTCAGCGACGGACACGGCCCACTCTTGGAGAAGCGATTCTTGGCCTTTTCGGAGATAGAAAGTTGCCTTTTTACGCAACCCGAAGCAATCTGATCGGACAGCCGAAACCCACGCCTGGGACCGATGAGCAGGCATGTTGTCGATCTGATCAGTGAGTCAGATGTCACCAGTGCGCACGGACCCAACCGGAGTGACCGGTGAGACCGATCCCACGGGGGGCACATGGTTAAGGTTGTTACTGGAGTGAAGTTCATAGTCAGATGTGACGCAAGTTAGTTCAAGTACGTTCGCACTTTCCGGAATAGGTGTTGTGCACAGCTCCCGCGAGCACGCATCCGCACCGACGCCGGCCCGGCGGCTCGCGACACGCACAGCCTCGGACCCGACGCGCCCTGGGCAGCGGGCCCCGGACGCAACGCCAGGCGCGGGCGAGTGGACACGGAGCATCGACGCCGCGGGACACCGACGCGGGCCGGCGGCCACGCGTACCGATCCACGAGCAGCACCCGGACCGAGCCATCTCGGACCGAGCCGTGCCGCCCCGGGGCCCGGACGAGTCAGGCATGAGTCAGATCCACGACCCGGTGTCCACAAGTCACTTTCGCCGAACAGGCAGGTGAGCCGCCCGTCAACTGAAATCTCATGAGCCGATGAGAAATCGAAATCGTTCATACCGGGCACCGTGCGCGCAGCATCCGGCAGGACAATATGTCAGCGCTCCGTGACACACGGCGAAATGGGACGGCTCATTTCTCCCTGGATGGCGGGGTGCGGATATGGAAGGCTAGGCGATCGTGGCGGACACAATTCCAGAGAATCCCGCAGGCCGGCTGACCCTGGCTCAGGGGACCGCGATGTACGTGGGCGCCGTGCTCGGCACCGGTGTCATCGCCCTCCCCGCTCTCGCCGCCAGAGTCGCCGGACCGGCGTCGCTGCTCGCGTGGCTCGCCCTCGTCGTCCTTTCCGCGCCGCTCGCCGCGGTCTTCGCCGCCCTCGGCGCCCGCCATCCCGATGCCGGAGGCGTCTCGACGTACGCGCGCCTGGCGTTCGGAGAACGTGCCGCGGCAGTCGTGGGCTGGTGCTTCTTCTTCGCGGTGCCGCCGGGCATGTCGGCCGCCGCCCTGTTCGGCGGCGCGTACGTCTCCGCCGCCCTCGGCGGCGGGACGACGACCACGGTCATCACGGCGGTGACGATGACGGTCGTGGTCACCGTGGCCAACGCCGTGGGCGTGCAGCTGACCGGGCGGCTGCAGTTCGCGTTCGCCGGGCTGCTGGTCGGCCTCCTGCTCGTCTCGATCGCCCTGTCCCTCCCCCACGCCCGGCTCCACAACCTGACGCCGTTCGCACCGCACGGGTGGACGGCCATCGGCCCGGCGGCGGCGCTGCTGGTGTGGAGCTTCGCCGGATGGGAGGCCATCACGCACCTGGCCGCGGAGTTCCGGCGTCCGCGTCGCGACCTGCCCCGGGCGACCGCGGTGGCCGTCGTGACGGTGGGCGCGCTGTACGTCGCCCTGGCCTTCGCGATCATCGCCGTGCTCGGCGCGTCCGCGGGCAGCAGCGAGGCGCCACTGGGCGAGCTGATGGCGCGAGGACTCGGCGGGAACGCCCGCGTGCTCGCCGCGGTCGTGGCGACCCTCGTCACGCTCGCCACCATGAACGTCTACTGCGCCGCCGCCGCGAAGCTCGGCTCCGCGTTGAGCCGCGACGGCGCCTTCCCTCGCGGCCTGTCGCGGGGAAGCATGGCCGGTGAGGTACCGCGACGCAGCCTCGTCGTCGTGGCGGCCCTCTACTTCCTCGCACTGTTCATCGTCATCGGCACCGGCGTGGGCACCCGGCCGCTCGTGCTGCTGGCCACGGGCCAGTTCACGACGGTGTACGCCGTGGGCGTCGCCGCGGCGATCAGGCTCCTCCCCCGCGGCGGCAAGGCGCACATCGCGGCTCTGGTGTCGCTCGCCGGGGTCGTCGCGCTGCTCGTCATGGCCGGGATCTACCTCGTCTGGCCGCTGCTCGTGACCGGCGCCGCACTGTTGTACCTGCGGATGGGCCGGCGTCGCCACGAGATCGCGCCACCACCCGTACCCGCCCTCGACGCACCGGAGAGCAGCAGCCCGTGACGACCGACCTCAGGCCCGACCTGGAGAGCCTCCGCGCCGCAGTCACGGCCTTCGGCGGCTTCACCGGGGCGGACCGCGCCTCCGCGGCACTCGCGCTGGCGACCGCACCCCGACCGGACCTGACCGTGCCCGCGCACCGGCGTGCGCTGCTGGCCTGGTTGAACTCCTGGGGCTGCCGGATCAGATACCCGCGTCCTGGCGAACCGGACCTGTTCGACCTCAGCGTCGGCGCGTGGTGGACCCGCCGGCGACACGCGCTGCCGGACGAGGACACCGCTCTGTCCGCTCTCACCGACGAGGCGATCGCCGAGCTCGGCGAGTGCTACGAGGATCTGGCCGCGGCGCAGGTCGGCAGCCCCGCACGGCCGCGTGCGCTCGGGCCGACCGCGGCGTCCAAGCTGCTCCACGCGCTGCGCCCCAAGGCGCTCATGCCCTGGGACGAGGCGATCGCCGACCACCTGCACGGGGCTCGTGACGCTGCGGCGTACACCGCGCACCAGCGCCTCGGCCGCGCGTGGGCCACCGGACTACTCGCCGAAGCCGGCGTGGACGAAGAGGAGTTGGCCGACCGGCTCGGCCGGCCCGGCCGGCCGCTGGCCAAGATGCTGGACGACTACTGCTACCTGCGGTTCACGAGATTGGAGTCCGGATGATCCTCGGCATCGACCACATTGGACTCGCGAGCGACGACCCCGCCGGAGTCGGCGTCTTCCTGGCCGCGCTGGGCATGGCCAAGGCCGACGCGGGCATCGCCGACGCGTACGGCGTTGCCTGCGAGTTCTGGCAGTACCCGGGCCAGCCCGCCGTGGAGGTCGTCTCCCCGGTCACCGACGACTCCTCGGTGGCCGGTCGCCTTGAGCGCAGCGGACCCGGGCTGTACCACCTGGCCTTCGTCGTGGACGACATCGAGGCCGAGCTCGGCCGGCTGCGCGGACACGGGTTCGTCCCGGTCGACGCGCGGCCGTGTGCCGGCGCCAAGGAGGGCATGGAGGTCGCGTTCATGTACTCGCGCCGCCCGGCCGCCCTGCTGATCGAACTCGTCCGGTACCGGGACCGTTGACCCTCCGAACCCAGGTCTGGAACCAGCCTTCCCGCGAGCGTACGCCCGCGGGAAGGCTGCCTCGGATCGGCACAGGGATGGTCATTGCCTTCGGATCGGCACGGGGGTGGTGATCAGCGATATCCGCCGAGCAGCACCTGCTCCCGGTGCTCCTCCTCACTGGTGACCTCGATCCGGCGCACCGCGTAGCGGAGGATCGGCGGCGCCATCACCGAGGTCACGATCGCCACGAGGACGACGATCGTGTACATCGCCGTGGACAGTACGTTGAGCCGCAGTCCGACCATCGCGATGACCAGCCCGATGACCCCCCGGGCGTTCATCCCCGCGCCCAGGGACAGCGCCTCCCAGTGGCCGAGCCGGCTGGCCCGGGCCCCGGTGTAGGCGCCGACGAACTTGCCGATCACCGCGACCAGGAGGACCGCCACGGCCGTGACCGCGACGGCGGGCCGGGTGAGTGCGGTGAGGTCCGCGCGCAGGCCCGCGGTGGCGAAGTACAGCGGCGCCAGCACGGCCATCACGAACGTCCGCAGCGCCGCGAGCCGCTCCGAGCCGGCACCCCAGCCCGCCGAGCTGAGCAGGATGCCGCCGAGAAAGGCGCCCAGGACCGACTCCATCCCCAGGGCCTGGGTGCCGGCCCCGCAAAGGAAGATCACCACCACGGCCGCCGCCACGCCGGACCCGTCCCCCTCCGATCGACCGGCGAGACGCATGATGACGCGCACGAGCGGGCGCCCGAGGACGATGGTGAACACGACCACACCGGCCAGGCCGGCCACGGACCTCGCGACGCCGGAGGCGTGCACTCCCGTGGTGGCCATCGCCGACACGACCGACAGCAGCAACCATCCGACCGCGTCGTCCACCACCGCCGAGTTGACGATCTGCTGGCCGATGTCGCGGTGGAGCAGCCGCATCTCCAGCAGCGTCTTGGCGATGACGGGGATCGCGCTCACGCACAGGGCGACCCCGAGGAACCAGGCGAAGACCGTACGGTCCTCGCCGGCGACCAGAAGTGAGCCGGGGAGGAGGAAACCGACGCCGACCCCGATGCCGAGTGGTACGAGCAGGCCGCCGGCGCTGACGCGTACCGCCGTCATGCCCTGGCGTTTGACCAGGTCCAGGTCGATGTGCATGCCGGTGATGCCGACGAGGAGGAGGACACCGAACTGCCCCGCCGCGTCCAGCAGATGCTGCTGGTCAGGCCGCTGCGGCAACAGCCACCCCGCGAACCCGGGCGCCACGTGATCCAGCAGCGAGGGACCCAAGAGCACCCCGGCGAACAGTTCGCCGACGATGGCGGGCATTCCCAGCCGCCGCGCCGACCGGCCCAGCACCAGCGCGGAACCCAGGAGCAACCCGATTTGGAGAAGGAACACCAAGAGTTGGTGACTGTTGAGAGGGGCGACAGGCGCCATGAGCAGTTCCTCACTCCTCAGAAGAGTCACAGAACGCCGCGTGTCCGGCGCGACCTCGAGAAATGAATTCGCGTCCGGTGTCGCGGTGTCTAATTTCACCGCGACTTACCGTTCTGATCGACAGGGCGAATCCTCACCCGGAAATGTCGAGCGAGTCAAGGAAAAGGCTCCGCACATAGGCAGATGACAACCTCGCGCTCACGTCGCGCCTGACACGACTTCTCGTTTTCCTGACGAATGACTCTGCGGTCAAATGACGGTATCGCCCCGGCGGTGGCCACGGAAATGCCCGCGCTCGGCCGCCCCTACCGACCCATGTGTTCAACTGCGGTATCGATTCAGTTGGACGCGCGGTCGCGTTCGCTTGGGGTGGCGAAGCCGATCATCAAGGCCCGTCGGTACGCTGACGCACATGCGTTCGGTAACCGCGGTGGTCCTTGACCTGTGTTGTGTGATGGCGTTCGTGGTGATCGGGCGGGCCGGCCACAGTGAGGGCGAGACCATCGCCGGGATCGCGAAGACGGCCTGGCCGTTCCTGATGGGACTATTGATCGGCTGGGCGGTGACCCGGGCCTGGCGGCGACCCACGGCGCTTGCGAGCACCGGCATCGGCGTCTGGCTGGTGACCGTCGCCGCCGGTATGGCCCTGCGCGTCGTTTCCGGTCAGGGGACCGCGGTGACCTTCGTTCTCGTCGCGCTGGTCTTTCTCGGGCTGGTCATGCTCGGCTGGCGTGCCGTGGCCTACCGAATCGTGCGGGCATGACGCCACGGACCGTGGCCTGGAGGGAGGTCAGCCGCCCTGGCGGCGCTTGTCCCGGGCGTAGATGACCGCCTGTTTTCCGTCGCCGGGGCTACGGCGGTCCAGTGCGAACAGGGTCGTGGCGGTCATCAGGTCGCTGAGCTTGGCATATCCGTAGTTGCGGGAGTCGAAGTCGGGGCGCTGCTTGGTGATGATGTGCCCGACATTGGCGAGCGGGGCCCATCCGTCGTCGTCGGAGGCCGCCTCCACGGCGTTGCGCAACTGATTCACCAGCGCGGTGTCCGCCTTGAGTTTCGCGGCCGATGCCGACGGAGCCGGCCTCAGCGAGACGTCGGTGGGAGTGGCCGGGCTCGTGGCGTAGCTGAGGTTTTCGATGTAGATGAACTTGTCACAGGCCGAGACGAAGGGCTTGGGCGTCTTACGTTCACCGAACCCGTACACGGTCAGACCGGACTCGCGGATACGCGCGGCCAGGCGAGTGAAGTCGCTGTCGCTGGAGACGAGACAGAAGCCGTCGAACCGCCCGGTGTACAGCAGGTCCATCGCGTCGATGACCATCGCGGCGTCGGTGGCGTTCTTGCCCGTGGTGTACGCGAACTGCTGGATCGGCTGAATCGACTGGGTCAGCAACTGCTCTTTCCAGCCTTTCAGGCTCGTGCCCGTCCAGTCGCCGTACGCCCGTTTGACATGCGCTGTGCCGTACTTGGCGACCTCGGCCAGCAGGTCCTCGATCACCGAGGACTGGGCGTTGTCGGCGTCGATGAGCACGGCGAGTTTGGCAGCATTCTCGCTGACCACAGGCGCTTCTCCTCGTCTCGGGGGTACCGGGAGGCCAAGGTCGGACCTGCAGCCAGTGTGGCAGCACGCCAGGTCGGCGCGCATTGCTCGGGCATGGAATGGCCGACCACGTGCCGGATCCCGCCGACGACGGCGTCCGTCAGTCCGCGAGCGCGGTCTGCTCGGCGACCCAGGTGGCGATCTGGGCGCGGGAGGTGAACCCGAGCTTGCGGAGAATGTGCTCGATGTGACCTTCGGCGGTGCGCTGGGCGATCACCAGTGACGCCGCGATCTCCTTGTTGCTCATTCCTTGACCGACGAGCCGGGCGATCTCCGTCTCTCGTCGGGTCAAGGGCGACCACCGGTCGGTCCCGCCGGACCGGGCGGGCGTGGGCTTGGGCTCGTCGAGGACGTAGGCGAGCGCTTCGTCATCGGAGAGCCTGGCGCCTCGTTCGACGGCCGCCCGGAAGGCCGACCGGCCGAGGGCCTCGCGCGTACGGGCCTCGCATTCATCGTGGTAGCCCGCGAGATGGGCATATCCCGGCAGCGGCACGCCGACCGCCTCCCAGACGTTCCGCAGGATGCCCAGCATCGCGGCGGCCCGCTCGTGTTCCTGTTCGGTGGCGGCGATCCAGGCCAGCACCTCGAGGTTCAGACCGACCCCGAGCGAGTCGCCGAGCGAACGGTTGAACCGCAGGCTCTCCCGTTCCAGGTAGGCGGCGCGCCGAGTGTCGCCCTCGCGCCAGGCCTCGATGCCGAGCGCCGTCATCGTGTACGCCTTCTGCCAGTGCTCTCCGTGGGCGTCACAGACGGACATGCTCTCCTCGGCGGCGGCGATGGCGCGTTCCGCGTGCCCGAGGAAGGAGTACGCGAGGGACAGCCGGGTCAGGGCCAGAACCTCGCCGAAAGGATCTTCGGTGGCGCGATGGCGGGCCACCGCGTCCTCGAAGAACCGGACCGCCGACGTGCCGTCTCCCTGGTGCATGGCGACCATTCCGGAGTACAGGGCGACGTACCCGAGGACCGGCTCCAGCCCGAGCCGCTCGCCGAGGGCCCTGCTCTCGGCGAGCATCTTCGTGGCCGAGGCCTGATCGCCCTGGATGATGGCGAGCCAGCTGCACGCCCACAGCGCCCGGGCCCTGACCTCGGAGCCGCCGCCGCCGTCCGCGAGCCCCTGTTCGAGCCAGACACGCCCCTCCCCCATGTGGCAGCTGGTGATCCAGTGGTGCAGGAGGTCGCTGGCCATGTCGATGCACAGCCCGGCGTGTTCGGCGTGGCAGTACTCCAGGGCGGTACGCAGGTTCGGGTGCTCCACGCGCAGCCGGGTGAGCTGTTCGACCTGCCCCGGGCCGAAGAGCTGGGCCTTCGCCTCCCGCGAGAGGCGCCGGTAGTAGTCGCGGTACCGCCGTTTCACCGCGGATTCCTCCCCCGAGGCGGCCAGCCGCTCCCGGCCGTACTGCCGGATCGTGTCCAGCAGCCGGTAGCGGACCCCGCTCGGGTACTCATCGCGGACGAGAACGGACTTCTCCACCAGGCCGATGACCAGGCCGACGATTTCGTCGCGGGCGATGCCATCCCCGGAACAGACCTCCTCGGCCCCGTCCAGGTCCAGACTGCCGGTGAACACCGAGACGCGTGCCCACAGCAAGCGCTCGTTCTCGGTGCACAGGGAGTAACTCCAGTCGATCAGGGCGCGGAGTGTCCGGTGCCGGGGCGCGACGGCACTCGATCCACCGCTGAGCAGCCGGAAACGGTCGTCCAACCGGTCCAGCAACTGCTCGACGGACAGCACGCGCAGCCGTGCGACGGCGAGCTCGATACCCAGCGGAAGGCCGTCCAGACGCCGGCAGATCCGTTCGACGACATCCCGGTTCTGCTCCGTGACGGCGAACTCGGGAAGCACCGCCTCGGCCCGCTCGGCGAAGAGCCGGACGGCGTCGGACGTCGTCGCCGCGTCGTGCCGCGGTCCGTCCGGCAGGGACAGCGTGGGAACGGTGAACGTCTGCTCGCTGAAGATCCCCAACGGTTGCCGGCTGGTGGCCAGGATCCGCAGCCCTGGAACGGAAGGCAGCAGCCGCTGCACCAGTACGGCGGACTCGTGGAGGACATGCTCACAGTTGTCCAAGATCACTAGCATCCGATCGTCGCGCAGCCGCTCGACCAGTACGTCGGTGGGCCGCTGTGCCGAGTGATCCTGGATCTGCAGCGCGGCGACCAGTGCCTGGGGCAGCAGCGTGGGGTTGTCCAGCTCCGCGAGTTCGACCAGCCAGACATCGTCGGGGAAGCCGCGCCGCAGTTCGGTGGCGACGCGCAGCGCCAGCCGGGTCTTCCCGATGCCGCCCGGACCGGTGAGGGTCACCATCCGTGAAGCGGACAGGAGGCGCTTGACCTCGGCAACCTCATGCCGACGTCCGATGAAGCTGGTCACCTCGGAGGGAAGGCCGAGATCATTCCTTCGCCTCGAGGTGCTCGACATGACAGTGGTCATCGACGCCTCGTATCGGCTCCGGCCGCGCTCGCCGTCGACTGCGACAAGCCGACATGAACACCCTAATCTTCCTCATATCCCGCGCGCCACCAGCAGGTAATCCCGGTGAAGCCAGACCGTCCATGCGGCAAGATGGCGCGCCATGCGCGTCGATGATCTGCTGGACGAGATCGAGCCGCTGACCTACAAGCGGCGCTGCGAGCGGCTGGCGCGGCTGCGCCGCCTGACGGGCGACCCTGCACTCGCCGGCCTGCTGGACGGGCTGGGTGCGCACGGAAACTACGAGCGGTCCCTCGCGCTGTTCATCGCGGCGGCCGTACGGGACGACGCGTCGCTGGCGTACATCGCGCGGACCGCGCGGGACCCGGACGCGCAGCTGGCGTGCGAGGCGATCCGGCACGGCGTGAAGTACGGGATCGGCCCGGAGCCGTTCCAAGAACGGCTCCGGGACGCTCCAGCCGCGGTTCGCACGGTGATCTACGACGCCGTCCGCAAGCGGCGGCGGACGGACCTCGCCGACGCGCTGATCGGCCCGGTCGCCGACCGGTGGGGCGATCAGGAGGCGGCGGCGCTGCTGCCGGCGTGCGGCGACGCGGTCGTACGGGCGCGGCTGGACGCGCTGGCGCACGCCGTGCCGAGCTGGAAGCGGCTCGGCCACGCGCACCCCGGCCCGGTCCTGGACCACGCGGAACAGCGGCTCGCCGAGCTTCCCGAGGGGGCCCGGAACGCCTGGTGGAACCGGCACGGCGACGGGATCGCGGCGGCGGTGCCGCATGACCCCGGGCGGGTCGTCACGCTGCTGGAACGCCACTGCCACACCCCTGGGCTGCCGTACGCCCTGGGTAGGCGGGCCGGGCTGCTGCTGGCCGCCGAGCCGGACCGCATGCTGTCCCTGCTGCTGTCCGAACGGCACCGCGCGGACCTGCGATACCTGCTGGGCCGCCGGGCGCTACGGGACCGCCTCGCCCGGCTCAACGACGCCGACCTGGCCGTCGTGGCGCGGACGGTGCGGGAGGACGAGAACGCGCTGAGCGAGCTGCTCGGCGCCTTCGCGCCCTCGCGGCGGGGACGGCTGTTCGACGCCGCGATGAGCGGCGTGGACCTGAGCGAGGCGGAGCTCGGCGACGCCCTGCTGGACGTGCTGCCACGCGCCGTCCGGATCAGGGAGGCCCGCCGGATGCTGGGTCGGCGCCGTGTCGCCGAGACGCCCGCACGCGTGCGGGAGTTGACCGCCCATCTGCCGTACGACGAGGCGCTGCCCGTGCTGGGCGAGCTGACGCGCAGGCCGGACGCCGACGAGCGCGCGGCCGGATACCGGCTGCTGATCCACTGTGCCGGACGTACCGGCGATCCGGACGTGCTGACGCGGATGTTCGAATCGCTCGGGCGGCTCCGCAACGAGCAGGACCCGGTCCGCGGCACCGCGCTGCGGGCGCTCGTCGCCGTCCCGGAGAACCTGCTGCTGCCCCTCCACGCGGCGGCGGTCGGACAACTCACCGACGACGCACTGGACTCTCGCGACTGCTCCCACGCCACCCGCCACACGATCTCCCAGATCGCCACCGTGCTCTGCCGTCAGGGCGCGATCCGCGACGACGGCGACCTGCTGCTGTTCGGGCTCGACCTGTTCAAGCGCCTCACCGGCCATGCGGGCATGTTCACGCTGGGCCGGCTCGACCACGTGCTGAGGCGCGGCCAGGAACACCGCCTCGCCGCGACGCTGGCGCCCTACCTGCGGGACGCGGCACGACGCGACGACCACCGCCTCGCGCTGATCCTCGCCCGGTCACTCGGCCGCCGCGCCTACGACGTCGACCCGATCCAGGACGCGCTGCGGGCGGCGCTGGAGGCCACCAGCGACTTCGTCCTGCGCCGGGCGATCGAGCTCTGGCTCGCCCCACCGCGCACGCGCGACGAGCGCGTCGCAGCGGTCGTCGAACGAGATCCGTCGGCGGTCGCGATCCCCGCGGTCCTCGCCGCCATCGCGCTCGGGCGCACCGACCTGCTGCACCTCGTACTGACCCGGAATACCCCCGCGGGCCGGTTCCAGCGCGCGGACGTGACCTACGTGCCGATCGCGACGCGGTCGTGGGTCCGGCGCTGGACGGGCCGGCAGCGCGACACCTACCTGGCGCTCCTCGAACGCGCCGCGGCTTCGCCGGGCGTGCCCGACAGCCGGCGTGCCGCCGCCGTCACGGCCATCGCGAACGTCCCCGGGACGACCGCGACGCGGCTGCGGCCCTACTTCGCATCGGAGGGCTACATCCGCCGGGTGGCGCTCACCGCCGTCGCATGGACGGCGTCCCCGCAGGACGTCCTGCCGGACCTGCTCGCGCACGCCTCCTCGGACGACGCGCACGTCGCCGTGTACGCCGCGAGCCGGGCCGCGCGCTTCGTGCCGCCGTCGGCACTGGCGGGCGCGCTCGGGCCGGTCCTGACGGAGGGCAAGATCACCGCGCGGAAGGAGGCGCTGCGGATCCTGCTGCGCAACCGGGTGCCGGAGGCGATGGACCTCGTCACGGCGGCGTGGGAGGACCCCGGCCAGCACCGCGACGTGCGGGCGGCGATCGTCTCGGCCGTCCGCGACCACCTGGCCGAGCCGGCCGCGCGGCGGATCCTGGCCGAGGCGGCCGAGGGGCCACGGGACCTGGCCCGCCAGGTGCTCGGCGCGCCGCCGCTGCAGGTCGACGAACGGTTCCGGACGGAGTACGCCGCGCTGGTGGTGCGCGTGGCCCGGTCCGCGGACCCAGAGGCGCGGGACGCGGCACTGACCGCCGTCCCGGCGTGGGCGCCCTGGGCGCCGGACGCCCCGGCCGTGCTCGCCGCCCTGATCACGGATCTCGGCGAGACGCGGAGCTGGGGGGCGGCCCTGTCCGCGCTCGTCGGCTGCGTGGCCGAGGGCGCCGGCGCAGCGGAGCTGCGCACGGTCGCGGCCCAGCTGGCCGCCGCACCGGACCTGCCCGACGCCGCGGCCGACCGCGACCTGCCCGCCCTGCGGCGGCTGACCGCGCTGGTGGGCGTCGTCCGCGGCACCGCCGCGCACGACCGCCGCGGCGCCGATCGCGCCGTCCGCGCCGTGGACGGGCGCCTGCCGGAACCCCTCGCGGGCGAGCTCACCGCCGCCACCCTGCGGTGGGACTCCCCCGGCGCCGCCGAGGCCGTCGACGCGCTGGCCGACCGGTGCACGGGCGGGCCGCCACTGGCCGTCCGGCACGTCGCGGACGCGCTGGCCGACGGACCGATCGAGGGGCACCAACCCCAGGCTGTCTTCGCTCGCCACGATCTACCCGAGCCGGACCAGGTGTACCCGCACGCCGCCCGGCTCGCCGCGCGCGGCGACCTGGCCGGTGGCCTGTTCGCGTGCGCGCTCGCCGAGCGCCACGGCCCCCGCGCGGGGTGGCCGCAGGCGTGGCGGGATCTGCTGCGCGGGCTGCGCGCCCACACCGCACCGGACGTCGCCTTCGTCGCGAGGACGATCCGCACCGCCCGGGAATGACGCCATTCGGGACTCGGCCCGCCGAAGGTACCGAGGTGAACACCGGCAAGCGGTCGCCGCCGGCGTTCCGCCCGAAACGCCTCCTGCCGCACTAACCTCGGGTTAGTTGGTGGAGGACTTCGTGGGCTTCGCAAAGGACCACCTGATACCGCTGGTCGATGAAGGCCTGGGCAACAGCGCCTACCTCCTCGACCTTGGCGATGGCCGCGCCCTGGTCGTCGATGCCGGGCGCGATCTGCGCAGCCTGCACGCCGCCGTGCGGCGGCGCGGCCTGGACGTCGCCTACGCGGCGGACACACATCTGCACGCCGACTTCCTGTCCGGCGCCGTCCAGCTCGCCCACGATGCCGGCGCCACCGTGCTGGCCTCCGCCGCCGGACGGCGGTCCTTCGCCCACACCCCGCTCTCGGACGGTGATGAGGTCGACCTGGGCGGGCTGCGGCTGCGAGCCCTGGCCACGCCCGGTCATACCGACGAGCACCTGTCCTATCTGCTGCTGGACGGCGACCGCGAGCTGGGCGTGTTCACCGGCGGCTCGCTGATCGTGAACTCCGCCGCCCGTACGGACCTGCTCGGCGCCGACCGGACCGAGGAACTCGCCCGCGCCCAGTACCGCTCCCTCCAGCGCCTGGCCGCCCTCCCCGACCGGGTCGCGGTGTGGCCCACCCACGGGGCGGGCTCGTTCTGCTCGGCCCCGCCCGGGACCGAGCGCACCACCACCATCGGCGACCAGAAGAGGACCAACACGCTGCTCGCGGCGCCGGATGAGAACACCTTCGTCCAGCGCCTCTTGGACGGCCTCGGCTCCTACCCCGCGTACTTCGACCGGCTCGCACAGATCAACCGGCGCGGACCCGCCCTGCTCCCCGCCGCCGTGGAGCTGACGCCCCTGACCGCGGCGGCCGTACGGGAGCTGACGGCCCAGGGCGCGCGGCTGGTCGACGTCCGCCCGGTCGAGCGGTTCGCCGCCGGGCACATTCCCGGGGCCGTCTCGATCCCGCTGCGTGAGTCGTTCGCGACCTGGCTGGGCTGGTTGCTCCCGCCGGACGTGCCGCTGGTGTTCCTGCTCGGCCCCGGCCAGGACGGCGCGGAGGTGGCGTGGCAGGCGGCGAAGATCGGCTACGACCGCCTCGCCGGTCGGCTGCACGGCGGCATGGACGCCTGGCGGGCGAGCGGCGGGCTCGTACGCACGCTGGAGCTGGTCACGGCCGACCGCATCGGCGACCGCCTCGTCCTCGACGTGCGGCAGGACGCCGAGTACAGGGCCGGGCACATTCCCCACGCCCGGCACGCCGAACTCGGCGCCCTGCCCCAGTGGCCCGAGGCGGCCCCGGCCAGGGCCGTGGTGATGTGCGGGCACGGCGAGCGCGCCGTGACCGCCGCCAGCCTCCTGGCCCGCAGCGGCACCGGCGACGTGGCCGTGCTGGTCGGCGGGCCCGCCGACTGGGCGCAGGCCACCGGGCACCCCCTGGAGGAGGGCCGGTGACCACGACCGGCGCGCCCGGCCACGGCGTCCGGCTCGGGCTGCGCGCCAATTTGGCCCAGTTCACCCTCCTGGTGGCGGTCAACGCCCTGGTCGGCGGCATGCTCGGCCAAGAACGCACCGTGCTGCCCCTGCTCGCGCGCCAGGTCTTCCACCTGTCCGCCTACACCGCCGCCCTCACCTACATCGTGGCCTTCGGGGCCACCAAGGCGATCACCAACTTCTTCGCCGGCACCTTGTCGGACCGCTACGGCCGCAAGCCCGTCCTGGTCGCCGGATGGCTGGTCGCCCTGCCGGTGCCGGTCCTGCTCATCTGGGGACCGGCCTGGGGCTGGATCGTGTTCGCCAACGTCCTGCTCGGCATCAACCAGGGCCTGACCTGGTCCACCACCGTCATCATGAAGATCGACCTGGTCGGGCCGGCCCGCCGCGGGCTGGCGATGGGCTGCAACGAAGCCTCCGGCTACGTCGCCCTGGCCGCCACCGCCATGGCCACCGGCGCCATCGCCGCCCACGCCGGGCTACGGCCCGGCCCGTTCCTGCTCGGCGCCGCCTATGCCGCCCTGGCCCTGGGACTGTCCACCCTGGCCGTCCGCGAGACCCGAGCCCACGCCCGCGCGGAAGCCGCCCGTCACCGCGCGCCGACCGACGGTGAGCTCACCACAGGCCAGGTCGCCTGGATCACCAGCGCTGGTGACAAGGCCCTGTCGGCGGCCAGCCAGGCCGGGATGGTCAACAACCTCAACGACGCCCTCGCCTGGGGCATCTTCCCCCTGCTGTTCGCCACCCACGGCCAGTCCGTCGCCGCGATCGGCGTGCTCGCCGCGCTCTACCCCGCGGTATGGGGCCTCGGGCAACTGGTCACCGGCTGGTGGTCCGACCGGATCGGCCGCAAGCACCTGATCACCGCCGGCATGCTGATCCAAGCCGCCGCCATCGCCTTGGTGGCGGTCGGCACCGCCTTCCCCCTGTGGGCCGCGGCCCAGGTCCTCCTCGGCACCGGCACCGCACTGGTCTACCCCACCCTGCTCGCCGCCATCGGTGACGTCGCCCACCCCGCCTGGCGCGCCCGCGCCGTCGGCGTCTACCGCCTCTGGCGCGACGGTGGCTTCGCCGTCGGCGCCCTACTCGCCGGAGCCCTCGCCGACGCCTACGGCCTGACCACCGCCATCTGGGCCGTCGCCGCCCTCACCGCCGCCTCCGGACTGACCGTGGCGGCGCGCATGTACGAAACCCACCCGCGGCCCAGGCCCGCAGAGTCCGATCAGTAGCCCCTCACCTGCGGCCAGTGCAGCTCGACGCCCGACCGGACGAGCCGGTCCTGGTAGTCGGCGAGCAGTTCGTCCTTCTTGCGGACGGCGTGCGGCGTCGCGGACGTGTCCAGGCAGAACGCCGCGAGGGTCCCCGCCGCCTCGCCGATGTTCCACTCGACGGGGTGCAGGCGATAGGCGCCGTTGCTGATGTGGGTGGTGCCGATGTTCTTGGCCGCCGCGAGGAGGTTGTCCATGCGCCGCGGGATCAGGGCGCCGAGCGGGATCTCGAACGGCGAGCAGCCCACGTCGATGTAGTTGTCGCCGCCGGTCGAGGGGTGCAGGTCGATCCGGTACATGCCGACCCCCACCGAGTCGCGGTAGCGGACCGCGCCCTCAGTCCCGCGTAGGGCGAGGGACAGGTCCTGCTCGGGGACGGTGTAGAGGGCGCGGATACGGCGCGACTCCCGGATGTACGGGGCCTGGGCGAGACCGTCGGCGCCTCCGGTGATGTCGCCGCGCAGGCGCAGGCCCGGGTATCCGGTGCCGCCGTCCGGCCGCGGCGCCTCGGTCTGCATCCAGTACAGCGCCGATCGCGACAGCTCGCGCGCGGCCTCCAGGTGCCGATCGGCGTCCGGGACGTCGATGATCGAGCCGTCGAAGTAGTCGATCATCGGCCAGTTCACGAGCGTGATGTCGCTGGCGTAGGCGCCGTCCTCGAAGTTGCGCCGCGCGGCGATCCGGCGGAACGTCCACAGGTCCAGGTCACCGCCGAAGCGCCGCTGGTCGCCGAGGACGTCCATCGGGTCGCCGTCGGGGTTGGGGGTGAAGGACCGCTCGACCGGCTCCAGCGTGCGCGGCACCGGCGCCCGCCAGGACAGCAGGCGGTCGCCCCAGAACTCCGGCTGGTACTCCCGCCAGTAGTCGTAGGTCCTCGGCCGCTCGATCGTGTGGTCGCCGTCGACGTGGTCGATGGCGAAGCACACCGAGATGGCCTGCATGTTCTGCGGCTGGGCCTCCGCAGGCGCGCTGGGCTCCCCGGTCTCGGCCTGCGACTCGAAGCCGGTGACGTACTCGGTGCCCGTCAGGGGCAGCAGCTCGCCGGTCTCGGTGGCGTCCAGTACGTACGGGGCGGAGACGGTCACCCGTGCGCCCGTGTCGCGGTGCGCCAGCGTCACGGCGGTCACGCGGTCGCCGTCGACGTCCGCCCCGGCCGGCCGGTACGGCTGGAGAACGCGCAGCCGGCCCGAGCCGCGGTAGGGGGCGAGCATGGCCTCGATGACCGCGACCGCGACGCGGGGCTCGTGGCAGAGCCGGCTCACCCAGCCCGCGCCGGGGTTCAGCTCGCCCCAGGCGCGAGCCCGCCCGGTGAGGGGGTAGTGGTCGCGGTAGTAACCGCGGATCCCGTCGCGCAGCGCGCGGTAGCCGGCGGTGACGCCGAAGCGCTCGACCCAGGTGTGCTCGTCCGGCGGCACCGCCTGGCTGGTGAGCTGACCGCCCAGCCAGTCGTACTCCTCGGTCAGCACGACCGAACGGCCCGCCTTCAGCAGCGCCAGCGCGGCGGCGACGCCGCCCAGTCCTCCGCCCACGACGAGGACATCGGTGTGAATCTCCATTTGGGGGAAGGCTCCTGTGAACGGCCGCCCACCTGCTCGGCGACGCGCGCCGGGGAACGGGGGAACGTCCGGCGTGCAAGGGGGCGACGTCATCGGGTGGGGGTGTGTAACTCTTTGACGTCGCCCCGAGCATACCTTGGGCCGTCACCGTGGGTTGACCGACACCGCCGAAGAGTGATCAACAACGGCCCTGCCGGCGGGCGGGCGGCTCATCGCAGGCCGTGCTCGTCCGCCCAGGCGGAGATGGCCGCGGCGATCGCCTCGGGCTGGTCCTCCTGGACGTGATGCCCGGCGATCCCGTGCCAGGAGATCTCCAGGTTCGCGATGTTCGCGGCGGCCCAGTCGACGCTGCCGGGGCCGGTCATCGCGCCAGGCCCGGGCTCGAAGGCGAGCAGGAGCTTGGGAACGTCGGCGCTGGTCGCCAGCCACTCGTCGTACCGCTCGACTCTGGCCACCATGTCGGCGGGCCGTCCGTCCAGCGGCATCGCCCGCGCCCACTGCAGGAGGGGCCGACGGCTCTCCGGCGTGGGATAGGGCCGGCGGTACTCCGCGAGGTCCTCCTCGCTCATAGAGCCGACGACGCTCTTCGGCAGCAGCTCATCGATGAAGGCGTTCTGTTCCAGGATCAAGGCCTCCCCCGCCCCCGGAGTCTTGATCGTCTCGAACAGCGCGCGACCGTCCTCGGGGAACTCCGGTCCGTACATCGGCTTCAGGATCGTCTCGGCGAAGGCGACCCCGCGGACCCGGTCGGGATGACGGGTGGCCCAGTCGAAGGCGAGCGCGCCACCCCAGTCATGTCCGATCAGCACGACGCTGTCGAGGTCGAGCGCGTCGAACCACGCGTCCAGGTACCGAGCGTGATCATCGAAGGTGTAGTCGATGTCCGGCTTGCCGGAGTCACCCATGCCGATCAGGTCCGGTGCCAGACGCCGGCCCCGGTCACCGACCGCGGGCAGGATGTTCCGCCAGAGATACGACGATGTCGGGTTCCCGTGCAGGAACACCATCGGGACGCCCGTTCCGATCTCCCGGTAGAAGATCGTCGAGTCGAGAACGCGCTGGGTGGGCATGGCAGGGCCTCTCTGTCATCGGTTGCGACTCTTCTGAGTCAGTTGACTAACTTACACGAAAACGGCGCGACCGGAATACGACATCGCACTGGTAGATAACGATCACCAGCTGTAATCTCTTGGCCTCACGAGAGCCCCCTGGGATCCTCGCCGTCCGATCCCCCGTGCCCGGCGGACGCAGGCGCGCCGGTTGTTTCGCCGAGTCCCCGCCCCCGTTCCGAACAGGAGTCCGCGTGACCTCCGATTCCTTCGCCACCGGTACCTCGTCGCCACCGCCGGGCTGCCCGGCCCACTCCGGCTCCGCCCCGTTGTACGGGCCGGAGTTCGCCGCCGACCCCGCGCGGACGTACTCCCAACTGCGCCGGCACGGCTCCGTCGCCCCGGTCGAGCTCGCGTCCGGCGTGCCGGGCATGCTCGTCATCGGCTACGAGGCCGCGCTGGAGGTGCTGCGCGACCCGATCACGTTCCCGAAGGACCCCCGCCGCTGGCAGGAGACCGTCCCGCCCGGCTGCCCGCTCCTGCCGATGATGGGCTACCGGCCGAACGCCCTGTTCACCGACGGCAGCGTCCACGCCCGCCTGCGGGCCGCGGTGACCGACAGCCTGGCACGCGTCGACCCGAACCTCCTGCGGGGCTACGTCGAGAGCAGCGCCGAGCTTCTCATCGCGCGGTTCGCACCGAACGGCGAGGCCGATCTGATCACCGAGTACGCTCGCGTCCTGCCGCTGTACGTGTTCAACTCGCTGTTCGGCTGCCCGCCGGCGCTCGGCGACCGCCTGGTGGAGGGCATGAGCGGGATCTTCGACGGCCTCGAACCGGAGAAGTCGGACGCGATCCTCGGCGAGGCTCTCATGGAGCTGGTGGCCCTCAAACGCACCCGGCCGGACGCGGACGTGACCTCCTGGCTGATGGCCCATCCGGCGCGGCTGACCGACGAGGAGATGCTGCACCAGCTCGCCCTTCTCCTAGGGGGCGGGACCGAGCCCGAGCAGAACCTGATCGCGAACACGATGCTGCTCCTGCTGTCCGACGACCGTTTCGCCGGTGACCTGTCGGGCGGCAGCCTGCCCGTCGAGGACGCCCTCGACGAGGTGCTCTGGACGGACCCGCCCATCGCCAACTACGCGGCGACCTATCCCCGGCAGGACGCCGAGCTCGCCGGGGTCCGCCTGCCCGCGGACCAGCCCGTCGTCATCAGCTTCGCCGCCGCGAACACCGACCCGTCGCTCATGACGGACCGCCGGGCGGGCAACCGGGCGCACCTGGCGTGGGGCGCCGGGCCGCACACCTGCCCGGCGCAGGGCCACGGACGCCTCATCGCCTCCATCGCGGTCGAGAGCCTCCTCGACGGCGCGCCCGACATGGAGCTCGCGGTTCCCGCCGACCGGCTGGAATGGCGGCCGGGGATGTTCCACCGCGCGCTGACCGCGCTGCCGGTCCGCTTCCCGCCCACATCGGTGTCGTCCCGGCCCGTCCCGGCCCCGGCGATGAGCCGACCGGAGACGCCCGCCCCGCCGGCGCCGACACCGCCGGCCGGTGCACCGCCACAGGCCGCCGCGGCGGGCGCGGAACGCCCCCGATGGTGGGGCTCCCTGGTCGGCTGGTGGCGCGGGCGATGACGCCTCAGGGCCCGTTGCCGGCGTCGCGAAGGGCCGTCCAGACCCGGTCGGGGGTCAGCGGGACCTCCCCGATGAAGGCATCGAACTCGGCGAGAGCGTCGCTGACGGCGTTGGCGATCGCGGCCGGCGGCGCGATCGCCCCGCTCTCACCAACCCCCTTCACGCCGTGAACCGTGTGCGGGGACGGCGTCTCGAGGTGATGAACGCGGATGCGCGGGACGTCCGACACGCCTGGGAGGAAATAGTCGGTCAGTGAGGTCGCCCGGGGCCGGCCGTCGCCGTCGTAGACCAGCTCCTCCAGGAGCGCGGTGCCGATGCCCTGGGCGACTCCACCGACGATCTGATCGTCCACGATGAGGGGATTGACGACCGTCCCGCAGTCCTCGACGACCGCGTAGTCGAGGAGCCGGACCAGCCCGGTGTCGAGGTCCACCTCGACCACGGCGGCGTGCGTCGCGTACGTGAAGGCGCCCGTCTGCACGTCCGGCCGGTAATGGCAGGTGGCCTCCAACCCCGGCTCGATCTCGGCCGGGACGCGGTCGGGGCGGAGCAGGAAGGTCCGGGCCAGCTCCCGCAAGGTGATCGACGCGTCGGAGCCGGCGATCCGGCCGTCGGTGAACCGGAGCTCGCCGGCCGGGCGGTCGAGCATGGCCGCGGCGACCCGGCGTACCTTCGCCGCGAGCGTGGTCGCCGCACGGTGCGCGGCGCCGCCGGCCATGACGATGCTGCGCGAGGAGAACGTCCCGTCCCCGCGCGGAGTCAGGGCGGTGTCGCCCTGCACGACGGCGACGGCACCCGGATCGACGTCGAACACCTCCCCCACCACCTGGGCGAGACAGGTCTCCAGTCCCTGGCCCAGCTCCTTGATCCCGCAGGCGACGGTGAGCGTTCCGATGGCGTCAAGGACGACGCGGGCGCTCTCCGCCCCGAACGTGATCGGCATGCCCCGGCTGGTCCACTCCGCGACGCCGTGCGCCGTCTGCTCGGTGAACGCGGCGTACCCGATGCCGATCCGGGTGCGTTCCCGCGGGTCCGTGAGCCGCTGCCGGCGTCGCCAGGCACCGTGCCCGATGAGCTTCGTCGCCTGGCGTACGGCCTCGGGGTAGTCACCGCTGTCGTAGACCCTGCCGGCCACCGAGGTGTAGGGCATCTGCTCCGGGCGCACCATGTTCCAGACGCGCAGGTCGTACGGCTCGGCGCCCAGGCGGCGTGCCAGCTCGTCGACGGTGCGCTCGATCGCGAAGCAGGCCACCGGACGGCTGACTCCGCGGTACGGGCCCAGCGGGGCCTTGTTCGTCGCGACCGTCGTGCTCGTGAACCGGTAGTCGCGGATCCGGTACGGGCCGGGGATCATCGCCGCGGCCATGGTCGCGTCCATCGCCGCGGTCCAGGGCCAGATGGAGTAGGCGCCGGCGTCAGCGACGATGTCCGCTTCGACGGCGAGGATCGCACCGCTCGAGGAGGCGTGGACCGTGACCCGTATGCGGTGGCCGTGCGCCTGGGTCGCGGCGACGAGGTGCTCCCGGCGACTCTCCACCCACCGGATCGGATGGCCGCACCGAAGCGCGGCGGCCGCGATCGCCAGCTCCTCCGGATACAAGGACACCTTGGCGCCGAAGCCCCCACCGACGTCCGGCGCGATCACCCGGAGGCGCCGAACCTCCGGCTCGAGCCGCTCGGCCAGAGCGTCACGGAGGACGTGGGGGAACTGCGTGGCGGAGTAGACGACCAGCTGGTCCATGCCGGGGTCGTAGTGGGCGATGACGCCCCGGCACTCCAGGGGCGCGCAGGACTGCCGGGCGATCCGGTACTCCCGCGTGATCGACAGATCCGCCGCCCGCACGGCGGCCTCCACGTCGCCGAAGGAGCGAGCGACGCGGACGTAGACGTTGTCGGGCCAGGACTCGTGCACGAGCGCCGGCCGCTCGGCGAGGGCCTGGTCGAGGCCGCTGACGGCCGGGAGTGCCTCGATCCGCACGTCGACGCGGTCGGCGAGGTCCGCCGCGGCCGCCCGGTCATCGCCCAGGACCATCGCGATCGGCTCGCCGACGTAACGCACCGTGCCCGTCGCCAGCGGCGGATAGGCGGCGGCTCGGAAGCCCGGCAGCGCGGCGGTGGCGGCCACGGGACGACCTGACGCGCCCAGCTCCGCGGCGGTCCAGCAGGCGCCGGACGGGGTGTCCGGGGGCGGCCGCACGTCGAGCAGCCGGCCGTGCGCCACGGGACTGCGCACGAAGACCGCGTCGCGCATGCCGGGCAGCGCGATGTCGGCGAGAAAGCGAGCCTGGCCGCGAAGGTGGCGGGCGTCCTCGACGCGGAGGCGCGCGGCGCCGATGCCGTACCGGGACCGCGACGAGACGGACGGTCCCGCCGAGCGCGCATCGGTCATGGCGTCCTCCTCGGCCACCGGGCGACCGAGGCGTGTCGCCCGGCGACGCCCCGGCACCGGAGCGCACGGCCGGGGTGCGGGACTCGGCGCGGACCACGTCGTTCATCCCTGCGGAACGCCGCAGCGGGTCTCGGATCACGCCTGGTAAATTGTACCGTACAGTGAGTGATCAACGGGATTGCGCACTTCGATCGATCGTGTGTCCATGACGTGCGCCGAGTGGGAACGACCGACACGCCGCCACAAGGGCAATCTTCCGGCCGACGTGACGAGTTTCGTCGGACGCAGGGACCTGTTGGCCGAGGTCCGGCGTCTGCTGTCGCAGTCACGGCTGGTGACACTTACCGGCGTCGGCGGGGTCGGCAAGACCCGGCTGGCGCTCCGGGTCGCGGCCGATCTCGATCGATCCTTCGCGGACGGCGCATGGCTGGTCCAGCTCGCCGGGCTGGAGGACCCCGAGCTCGTCGCCCTGACGGCCGCCGTCACGGTGGGCGCCTGTGACCACTCGACCCGGCAGCCCCTCGCGAGTCTCACGCAGTACCTCGAGGGCCGGCGGCTGCTCCTGGTCCTGGACAACTGCGAGCACCTCCACGCCACCTGCGCCTCGGTGGTCGATGTCCTTCTCCGGCACTGCCCGGACGTGCGGGTCCTCGCCACCAGCCGTCAGTCGCTCGGCATCGCCGGAGAGCACATCCTCATCGTGCCGCCGATGTCGGTTCCCCCGCTCGATCACGAGCCGCAGGCGGCCGACCTCACCCAGAGCGAGGCCGTGGCGCTGTTCCTCGACCGCGCCGAAGCCGTGGTGGGCGGTTTCCGGGCCGACATGCGATCGCACGTCACGGCCGCCCGGATCTGCCGGCGCCTGGACGGGATCCCCCTCGCGATCGAACTCGCGGCCGTACGGCTGCGCGCCCTGTCGGCCCAGCAGATCCTCGACCGGCTCACGAACCGGTTCGAGCTGCTTTCGTCCGGCTACCGGACCGCGGTGCCCCGCCAGCAGACCCTGCGTGCGCTGATCGACTGGAGTCACACGCTGTGCTCGGTGCCGGAGCAGGTGCTGTGGGCACGGCTGTCGGTGTTCGCCGAGCGTTTCGACATCGAGGCCGTCATGGCGGTGTGCGCCGACGAGACGCTGCCGCCGGAAACGCTGCACGATCTGCTGTCCTCCCTGGTCGACAAGTCGATCGTGCTGCGTGAGCCGCACGGGGATCAGGTGCGCTTCGTGCTGCTGGAGACGCTCCGCGAGTACGGGCAGGAACGCCTGGCCGAGTCCGGTGAGCTGCCGATGCTGCGGCGGCGGCACCGGGACTGGTACCAGCGGATCGCCGAGCGCTCCGAGCGGGAGTGGTTCGGTCCGGCACAGCTGGAATGGCTGGCCCGCCTGCGGTCGGAGCTGGCCAACCTGCGCTCCGCGCTGAACTTCAGCCTCACCGAGGGCGGCGATGTGACGGCGGGACTGACCATCGCGGCCGCCCTGCGCTTCTACTGGGTCGGCGGTGGCCTGCTCCACGAAGGCCGCCACTGGCTCGGCCGCCTGCTCGCCGCCGACACGGCATCCGGCTCGGCCCGGTTGAAGGGCCTCTACGTCGACGCCTACCTGGCCCTGCTGCTCAGCGACCGGGCCGCCGCGAGCGACCGGATGCGCGAGGTCGACACGCTCGTACGGGAGTTCGGCGGCGATTCCCTCCCCGAGGCCGATGCCGGCTATATCGCGCAGGTCCTCGGCCTCGTGGCGCTGTTCGGCGGCGATTCCACCGACGCGGCGCCGCTCTGCGAGCAGGCGCTCGCCCATCACGAGGTCGCCGGGGACGCGGCCGGGGTGATCCACGACAAGATCGAGCTGGGCCAGGCCCTGTCCCTGCTGGACGACCATGACCACGCCCGGCAGCTGTACGAGGAGTGCCTGGCCGAATGCGTCGCCTGCGGCGAGCGCTGGCTCCGGTGCCTGGCCCTGTACGCTCTCGCGATCGCGCTGTCGCGTCAGGGTGAGCATCGGCGCGCCATCGCCGCCGCGCACGAGAGCGTTCTGCTCAAACGGCCGTTCAACGACGCCGTCGTCAGCGGCCTGGCCGTCGAGGTGATGGCCTGGAGCACCGTCGCGGACTGCCGGGCCGAGCGCGGCGCGCGCCTGCTGGGCGCCGCGGAGGCGATCCTGCGAGCGATCGGGGCACGCCTGTCGACGTTCGAGCATCTCGTCGCCGGGCACGAGAAGGCGGTGGCGACGGCGCGCCACGCGTTGGGGGACGCCGCCTACGAGACCGCCTTCCGCGAGGGCGCGGAGCGCACGAGGGAGGAGGCGCTCGACTACGCGCTGGAGGCCACGGCCGACCGGCACGGTGCCCAGGAGCGCCCTCGCCCTGTCACTCGCTCCGAGGCCGGTGCGTCCCGCACCGGCGACGTGTCGCCGTCCCTGTCGGAGGCCCACCCCCGGCCTCCCGCCGGCGGGGAGACCGTGCCCGGGCCTGCCGCCACCGTCGGCCCCCTGACCCGGCGCGAGTGGCAGATCGCCGAGCTCGTCGCCGCCGGCATGCGCAACCGTGACATCGCCGCGGAACTGGTGATCGCCGTCCGTACCGCAGAGGGCCATACTCAGAACATCCTCAAGAAGCTGGGCTTCACCTCGCGCTCCCAGATCGCCGCCTGGGTCACGGCACACCGGCACGATGCCGCCGGCCGTCCAGGGGACGAGACGCCACCGTGAAGTCGCGGTTCAACGGTGGCCCCGCCCCCCGTACGACCGCGGGAGCCGCCCTCGTCGTCCGAGCCGGGCGACCGACCTACTGACCTGAAACGTTTTCGGTGACGTAAGCTTTTACTCTCGGCCTGTCAACGACGTTCATGAGTGATCATCTCGGCGGCTACCGAAAAGGGTTTCTCCTTGCCAGCTCAGCGACCACGAGCGGTCACGATCACGGATGTCGCGGCCCGGGCCGGGGTGTCCATCGCGACGGCCTCGAAGGCGATCAACGGCCGGGCGCAGGTCCGCGCCGAGACCCGGGAGCGCGTTCTCCAGGCCGCCGAGGAGCTGGGGTTCCGGCCCAACGCGATCGCCCGCAGCCTCCTGTCCGGTCAGAGCCGGATGGTGGGACTGCTCACGAGCGACAGTGTCGGGCGATTCGGCATCCCGGTGCTGTTCGGCGCCGAGGACGCCTTCGGGGTCGGCGAGATGGCCGTTCTGCTCTGCGACGCCCGCGGCGACTCCATCCGCGAGCAGCATCACCTGCGCACGCTGCTGAGTCACCGGGTCGACGGGCTCATCGTCGTCGGCCAGAGCACCGACCCTCGTCCCTCGCTCAGCCGGGGCCTGCCGGTCCCCGTCGTCTACGCCTACGCCCCGTCCGAGGACCCCGACGACGTCTCGTTCGTGCCGGACGACGTCGGCGGCGCGCGGCTCGCCGTCGAGCACCTGCTGGCCTTGGGACGCCGCCGGTTCGCCCACATCACGGGGCCGGTCGACTACCAGGCCGCCCTCGACCGGGCCGCCGGCGTGCGAGCGGCCCTGGAGGACGCCGGACTGACGCTCCGCGGCCAGGCGTGGCACGGCGTGTGGTCCCAGCGGTGGGGGCGGCAGGCCGCGGAGATGGTGTTCCGGATCGACCCGGAGCCTGATGCCGTGGTGTGCGGCAACGACCAGATCGCCGCCGGTTTCATCGACGCGGCCCGCGAACGGGGCCGTCGCGTGCCCGACGACGTGGCGGTCGTCGGCTACGACAACTGGGAGGTTCTGGCCGCCGAGACCAGGCCCCCGCTGACCACCGTCGACATGAACCTGGAGAGTCTCGGCCGCACGGCGGCGCAGCAACTGTTCGCCGCGATCGACGGCGGCGCCACCCCGGGCGTCCACCGGATGCCGTGCCGCCTGGTCATCCGCGACTCCACGGCTCCGGCCTGATCAGAGGACTTTCGGCCCCGCGGCTCCGGCCGAGGCGTTGAGTACCTGGCGTTCCCATCGTGCGGGCCCTGATGTCGACGTCATATCGTTCGTTCCTGCCTGCTGCGGGAGAAAACGACCATGACAGACCCACAGTGTGACGTGACCGCCCTCGAGAGGGTCATCGCCGAGATGCGCGCGAAGGACGCGTCCATCGGTCACCAGGTCCACGATGAGCTCTTCGACCAGGCGTCGTCCTATCGCGGGGTACCACGTGAGTTGCTCGACCAGGTCTGGGCCAGGCACTTCGAGCGCGCCGTCACGGTGCTGCGCGACGGGCGGGTGCCCCCGCCGGAGGAGATCGACGAGGCGGAGGTCGCCCGCGATCGCGTCGCCCGCGGCGTGTCCTTGAGCGACGGGCTGAGCGCCTTCCGGCGAGCGCTCCGCGCCATCAGGGACCTGTTCATCGCCGAGGCGACCCGGCACGGACTCGATCCGCGCGTCATCGTGGACCGCACCACGGCGCTGTGGGAGCTCACCGACGTGGAGAGTCTGCGGATCGCCGCGATATATCGGGAAGCCGAGATCTCCGCCGCCCTCTTCGACGCCCGCCGGCGGGCGGACTTCCTCCGCGGCCTGCTGTACGGGACGCTGAGCGAGACCGAGATCCGCAGCGGTGCGGTGGTCTACGGCCTCGACCCGTCGCGGCCGTATCGCGCCATCAGGGCGGCCGCCGGCACCGGTGCGGCGGTCGACCGGCCGGCGCGGCGGCTGGACGGCCTCTGCCGGACCCACGGCCGGACCGCCATGATCGGGGTGGTCGACGACGCGATCGCCGGAGTCGTCGAGACGAAGCCGGTGGCCGAAGGCTTGGCGGTGACGGCGGGCCTGGGGCCGCCGACGCCTCTGGGACAGATCCATCGGTCGTCGCTGTCCGAGGTCCACGACGAGGCGGACCTCATAGAGATCGTCATGCTCGTGGGGCAGGACCACATGGTCGCGTTCTTCCTGAACTCCGCGGGCGTGGAACTGGATCCGGGCTTCCCGGGAAGGGAGGACCGGTGACCGGCATGGATGACGCCGCACGCAGGCTGGCCGGCCGGACGCTCCTGGTGATCGGCGCCGGAACCCGCCCGTACGACGACCCGGAGGCCCCGGTCGGCAACGGCCGGGCGATCGCCATCACCGCCGCGCGCGAGGGGGCGAGCGTGGCCTGCGCCGACGTCTCCCAGCCGGCCGCCACCCGCACCGCCGAACTCGTCACCGCGGAAGGAGTCACCGGCGTCACCATCGTCGGCGACGCGACCGACGCCGAGGAGTCCGCGCGGATGATCGCCGAGGCCGCGCGCGAGCTCGGCGGCCTCGACGCGATCGTGGTCAACGTCGGCATCGGCCTGGGCTTCGGGCTTGCGGGCTGCTCCCCCGACGACTGGGACCGTGTGCTGTCACTGAACCTGCGGGCACCGTTCCTCGCGGCCAAGTACGGCCTGCCCGCGTTGGCCGACGACGGCGCGTTCGTCTTCATCGGCTCGGCGGCGGGCCTGCGCGCGGCGACCGGCTCCCCCGCCTATGACAGCTCGAAGGCCGGTCTGTTCGGCCTCACCCGGCATGTCGCGAAGGAGGGCGCGGCACGCCGCGTCCGCGCCAACCTGGTCGTCCCGGGACTCATCGACACTCCGATGGGCCGCGACGCTTCGGCCCGACGACCGTCGCGTACCGCCTCATTCGAGCGCATCCCGCTCCGTCGGCAGGGCACCGGGTGGGAGGTGGCGAACGCCGTGACCTTTCTGCTGTCCGACCGCGCGTCCTACATCACCGGTCAGAGCCTGGTCGTGGACGGCGGCATGAACGCCGTCTGACCGCGCGGGCGGCGCGTGCTCACCCGGAGGCGGCAGCGTCCTCGCGTGAGTGCCATGCGCCGCCCGCATGACGGCGGACGGGATCACGACGATCAGTCGCCGTCGGTGGGCAGGAGCGTGCCGAGCGGGCCGAGGTCAAGGTTGAGGTCGGACATCGTGAGGTCGAACCGGTCGCACAGCTCCTCCATGGCCTCCTCCAGGCGCATCAGCGTGACGCCGATCTCCTCGACCTGCTCGTCGGAAAGGTCGCCCTGGTCGACCCGGCGGATGCACTGGCGTTCGACCAGCTGCCGTACGAGTTCGACGATGGTGAGGACCAGCTGGGCCAGGTCGCGCTGGACGGTCTCGGAGTCGGCCTCGATGCGCCGGCCCCCGCGGCGAACCGGGGTGCCCGCCGGGTCGAGCGGACGGGCGTGAACGGGATCGTTCACGGTGCCGACCTCCGGCGATCAGGGTCGCGCGGGGCGATGACGTCGTCCCCGCCGACCGAGCCGATCAGCACCCGCAGCGAGATCCGGACGAGGTCGACGTCGGCGATGGACAGGACCAGGTCGCCACTGATGACGACACCGCCCGCCAGCAGGCGGTCGAGCAGGTCGACGAGCGCGACGCGCTGTGCGGGGACGCCGCTCCGCGCGGCCGGAAGGTGCCCGGTGGAGCGGTCTACGCCGCTCCGCGCGGCCGGCGGGGACCCGGTGTGGCGGTCGACCGTCACGCGGTCCCTCCCGCGCCGGGTTCGGAGATCGTGAAGGAGTACGGCGCCCACGGCCCGGTGAGCTGCACCTCCAGCTCCGGCTCGCGAAGGGCGGCGACCGTGGCGGCGAACTCATCGCCTCGATCGTCGTCGACGAGGTACGCGCCGTTCAGCACCATCCAGTCGTCACGGCCGGACAGCTGGGGGTCCTGAGCCCGGTGGTAGCGGCGCGCCACCGCGATCTCGGCCAGGGCCGCGTCGATCCGCTCGGCGCGCGTGGCCGCCTTCCGCCACGCCTCCTCGCGCGTGTGCAGGTCCGTCCGCCGTCGCTTGAGGTACGCGGTGCCGGGCCGTCCGCCGGCCTGTTCCGAAGGTCCGGGCGTCCGCACGTCGCCGGAGGGGGTGCGCTGGGCGGTCGCGTACACCTTCACACCCCACTCCCGGCGTCCGGTCACCCGGGCGAGCACGTCGGTGAACTCCTCGGCGCGTTCCCCCAGCAGACGGCGTATCTGCTCGTCGTCGCGGTAGACGGTCACGAGCCGGACGGGAGCGACCGGGCCCACCGCCGCGGCCGCCTCCACGACCTGGTGGTGGGCGCGGGCGGTGGCCTCCAGCCACGGCAGGTCCTCGAGGTTGCGCTTCAGGCCCTCCTCGCCGAACTGCTCGAGCGGCACGGTCCCGGCGTACGCGACGAGCCCCGCCTCCGTGATCGTCCGCACCGGCGCGCCGAGCAGCCCCGTCAGCCCCGGCGGCAGGGCCGCCCCGGTGTCCCGGGCGATGGCGTACAGGTACGTTCCGGACTCAGTCACGACGGCGCTCCGGGTCGGTACGGCGGCGCTCCGGGTCCGGGCGGCCGGGCGACTCCTCGTACGGGGCCTCGACGGCTCGCCGTCCGCCCCGGCCCTCCTCCAGGCCGGCGGCTCGTCGTTTCTCTCCCAGGCCGGCCCGCTGGCTGCCCTGGCCCTCTTCCAGGTCGGCGACCCGCTCCCGCAGCCGACGGTTCTCCTCCTCCAGGCCGCGCCGGTCGCCCGTCAGCCACGGGTCGTGCTCCCACCAGTCGATGCCCAGCTCCCGCGCGGTCTCCACCGACACGATCAGCAGCCGCAGCTTGATGGTCAGCAGCTCGATGTCGAGGAGGTTCACCTGGATGTCGCCGGCGATCACGATGCCCTTGTCCAGGACGCGCTCGAGGATGTCGCCGAGGTTGGCGGGCTCGCGTCCGCCGCCCTGCCCCGCCCCGTACGGCGTGACGTAGCCACCGCGCGGCTCGCCCGGGGTCATGACGCCTCACTGCGGCCGCGCGGGTACCGCTGGATCCGGCGGTACGACGTCATGTCGCCGCCGTCGTCGATCTCGACCTCGTAGAGGGCGAGCGTGTCCGAGGAGGAGGGGATGCGGCGCGCCTCGAGCAGTTCCACGCCGGCCACCCAGCCGTCCTCTGCCGGGCGTATGGACGTCACGCCCTCCGCGTTCTTGCCGGTCAGCGTGGTGATCTCCCGCAGCGCGGCCTTCGCCGCCTCCGCCGCGGACAGCCGCCCGGCCGAGGCCGCGCGGCGACGCCTCGGCCGCGTCTCCGGCTCGTCCTCCTCGTAGGCGTCCTCGTACTCGGCCGCGTAGTCCTCGTCGGACTCGTCGAGTCGCCGCCCGCGCGCGCGTTCCGGCCGGTCTCTGCGGCTGGCGGACACGGTTTCTCCCTTCCGGCGGGACGGCCGGGACCCCTTACGGGGCGCCGGTGGCCCGGCCGCCGATCAGACGGCCGAGGATCTCCTGCTGCGCCTCGGCCTCTTCCTCCTCCGAGATGAGGCCGGCCTGTCGTTGCCGCTCGAGCTCCTCGAGCCGGGCGCGGATCGCCATCGGGCTCGTGAGCTCCTGCTCGACCTGCTGCTGGATCACCTCGCCCAGCTTGACCACGCCTTTCACCGGGAGGACCGGCAACGTGAGGATCGACGAGATCAGCCCCACCGGATCACCCTCCAGGCCTCGGCGTGATGACGAAGTCGTACGGCGCCATCGGGCCGAGCAGGCGGAGGCTCACGCGGCCCTGCCACTCTCGGGCGAGCTCCTCCACGGCCTTCTCGAACTGCTGCCGCTGCGGGGTCTCGACGAGGAAGGAGGCCTGGACGGCGTCCTCGTGGTGCGTCGGCGCGCGCAGGACGTTCGCCACCGCGTGGCCGGACAGCGCCTGGACGGCCCGCCGGGTGTCGGCCTCGCGCTTGGCGGAGATCACCTGGTTGATGACCTCGCCCAAGCGGATCCGGGCGTCGCGGGTGAGCTCTTCGGGCCGGTCGCGGATCTCCTCGCGGAGGCGGGCGGCCTCGGGGACCTCGGTCAGGATCTCGCGGAGCACGGCACGCTCCTCGTAACGGCCCTTCAGGACGTACTCGACGCGTCCTTCCATCTCGTTCAACGCGGCCAGGAACTGGTCGTGGTTGGCGGCCAGCAGCTCCTCTTCGACGGCCTCGCGGCTCGTCAGCACCGCGCCGAAGCGCAGTGGCAGCACCGGGACCTCCACGGCCGCCTCGTCCAGCAGCCGCTGGTGCGCGGTGAGGTCCTCCGGCCGGCCGATCGGGGCTCCGGTCCGGATCTCGCTCACGAGGGCGGCGATCCGCCCGTGGCGGACCAGGTCGACGTCGCTGTCCCGCAGGCCGTGCGCGTCGGGGCTCACCTCGACGTCTCCGGGCAAGATGCCGTACACATAGCAGCCGACGGCGCGCTCCTCCTGCGCGTCCTGGGTCTGCTCGGGCGCTGCCATCTCACTCCCCCTCCGTACGGCGGCGTCGCCGTACGGCCCGCTCGGCGTCATCGACGCCCGCGAACTCACGGAGCTTCTCGCCGACGCCCTCGATGGCGCCCCGGGTCTTGTGCTTGGCGCCGCCCTCCTGAATGTCCTTCATCAGTCCGGGGATCCCCTGCTCCTCGGTCTGGGTCAGGTCCAGGCGGCCGGCCGCCTCGGCGAACTGCAGATAGGTCTCCACGCTGGCCACCACGATGCGCGCGTCGATGGCCAGCACCTCGATACCGACCAGCGAAACCCGGACGTACGCGTCGATGACCAGGCCCTTGTCCAGGATCGTGTCGATGACGTCGGCCAGGCCGCCCCCCGAAGGCCGCCCCATGCCACCCCCACCCGCCGGCTGTACTGCCGTGGTCATGGTCCCCCCAATGTGTCCTCGGTCAGCCTCGGCGCTCGCGGCGTGCCGAGCGTTCAGGCCGGTCCCCGCGCCCGGTCTCGCCCCGCCGCCCGGAACTCACGGCCTCGCGGCTCCGGAACTCCTCGCCGGGCTCTTCGTCCTCGTAGTCGTACTCGTACTCCGACTCCTCCTCCGCGTACCGTTCCCCACGTCCGCGCCGCCCCGCGCGTTCCGGCCCTTCCGCGCGCTCGCGTTCCGCCGGCCGGCCCTCGCCCTCCTGCCCTTCTCGCAGCGCGGTCTCGTGGTCCTTGACGACCTGACCGTCGTGTATCTCCCCGCGCCAGCCCTCGATCTCGTCCGGGCGCAGGATCGCCTGCGTCATGGCGTGCCGCTGGAAGTGCTTGAACTCCAGGCGCGCACGGCGTCCCTGGGCGCGCCACAGGTTGCCGGTGTACTCGAAGAACCCCTTCGGGTGGTACTCCAGCACGAGCGCGATGCGGGTCATGTCCGGCCCGATCTCGCTGAATGTCACCGCGCCGTCCACGTAGCCCTTGGGGCCCTTGGATCGCCAGACGATCCGCCGGTCGGGGACCTGCTCGATGATGGTCGACTCCCAGTCGCGGTGCGACCAGAGGATATGGGCCTTCCAGCGGACCTTCTCGTCGGACTCCTGGTGGACGTCCTCCACCTTCTTGGTGAACGACGGGAAGTCCTCGAACCGGGTCCACTGGTCGTAGGCCAGCCGAAGCGGCACGCCGACGTCGAGTGTCTCGACGATGTTGGTGACCTTGAGCTTCTTGCCCTTGCCGCCCTTGCCCCCGCGCGCCTTCTGTTCGATCTTGGTCTTGGCGTACGCCTTCAGCGCGTTGAAGCCGGGGGCGAGCCGGTCCTTCAGCGACCCGCCGTCGCCTCCTCCGGCCAGGGCGGACAGCAGGCGACCGCCGCCGCCCTTGGTCACCGCGGACAGCAGGCCGCCGCCCTCGCCCTTGGTCACCGCGGACAGCAGACCACCGCCGGCGCCTCCCGTCAGCGCCGACAGCAGGCCGCCCGCACCGTGCTCGGAGTAGTCGCCGAGCCGGTCCGCGGCGCCTTCGACCCGGGCGATGAGGCGGAGCAGGGCTCGCGTGCCCATGGCGGTGATCAGACCCTGTACCTCGTTGAGCAGCCGGTCGGTGTGCAGGCTCTTGAGCAGTTCGCCGCCGGGGAGGCGTTCGGTGGCCTCCTCCAGCGGGCGGGTCGCTGAGCGTGCCGCCTCCCTGGCCGAGCGTGTCGCCTCCGTCACGGGGCTCACCTCCGTGTCCGCCGTACGGGCGACCCGCCGAACCGGCCGGCCCGGCGTGGCCGCTCGCTCTCCTCGTCGACCTCGTCCCCGGCATCCGCACCGCGCCGGGCGGCCCGCGGCCGCTCGACGTCCTCATCCTCGTCGGCGGCTTCCGCCCTGGTCCCGCGCCGTGCGGCCCGTGGCCGCTCCTCGGCGTCCTCCCGGGAGGCGCGAGGCCGGCCGCGGCCGGCGGGAGGCCGACGCCTCGGGCGTTCCTCGCGCTCTTCGTCGTAGCCTTCGGCCTCGTAGGCCTCCTCGTCCTCCCGCGCGCCTCCGGGCGTCCGCGGCTGGAGCAGAGAGTCGGTCCGGCGCTGGAGGCGGTCGCTCAGCGCGTCGATCTGGCTGCTCGCCGCCGTGACGGCGGCAGCCTTGCCGGCCTCGACGAGGCGTCCGCGAACGGTCTCGGTCAGGACCTTGACCTCGGGAGAGGCGCTGAGCAGCTTGGTGCCCTGCTTGACCAGGCCGGCCGGGTTCTTGGCGATACGGCCGGACGCCCCCGCCGCCGCGAGCGTCAACGCCAGCTTCATCTTGCGTCTGCGCCCCATCAGATAGCCGGCGCCGACGGCCAAGGCAATCCGCAGTCCGTCCTTCATGATCGTCCCCCTTAGCGCCGTCGCCAGGACGGGTACCGTGCCCCGCACCGCCCTGGACCGATCTCGACCTCGGTCATCCCCCAATGCCGAAAATGTCGAAATCAGGCGCGAATACGATCAATTCGTCCGTCTAACACGCTTCGCCCTACCCGCAGGGTCGACCCCAAAACACGCTGCGCAGGCGGCCGGAGGCGACCGTCCGTCACCCCGCCGGTTCGAGCCTGACGATCACGGATTTGGACGTCGGGGTGTTGCTGACGTCGGCCGTGCTGTCGAGGGGGACCAGGACGTTCGTCTCAGGGAAGTAGGCCGCCGCGCAGCCGCGAGCGGTCGGATATCCGATGACGCGGAAGGCGGGCGCCCGGCGCTCCACGCCGTCGGCCCACTCGCCGACCAGGTCGACGAGGGCGCCGTCGGCGATCCCGAGCGCCTCCAGATCGGCGGGATTGACGAACACCACCCGGCGTCCCGCCCGTACGCCCCGGTAGCGATCGTCCAGGCCGTAGACGGTCGTGTTGTACTGGTCGTGGCTCCGGATGGTCTGCAGCAGCAGGCGTCCCTCCGGCACCCGCAGCACCTCCAGGGGGTTGACCGTGATCCGGGCCTTCCCCGAGGCGGTCGGGAAGCGCCGCTCGTCGCGCGGGGCGTGCGGCAGCGTGAACCCGCCCGGCCGCCGGACGCGGGCGTTGTAGTCCGCGAAGCCCGGGACGACCCGGGAGATGTGGTCCCGTATCCGGTCGTAGTCGTCCTCCAGCGGCGCCCAGTCGATCCCCGCGCCGGGCAGGGCGGCCCGGGCCAGGCGGCACACGATCGCGACCTCCGACAGCAGCTCCGGGGAGGCGGGCCGCAGCCGGCCGCGCGAGGCGTGCACCATCCCCATCGAGTCCTCGACCGACACGATCTGCGGGCCGCCCGCCCGGACGTCCAGCTCCGTACGGCCGAGTGTCGGCAGGATCAGCGCCTGCTCGCCCGCGACGGCATGCGAGCGGTTGAGCTTGGTGGACACCTGGACGGTGAGCCGGCAGGTACGCATCGCCGCCTCGGTCACCGCCGAGTCCGGGGCCGCCCGGACGAAGTTGCCGCCCATGCCGAAGAAGACCTTGATCCGGCCCTCCCGCATCGCGCGGATCGCCGCGACCGTGTCCACGCCGTGCTCGCGCGGCGGCTCGAACCCGAACTCTGCGCCCAGCGCGTCCAGGAACGCCGGGGCCGGCTTCTCGTAGATGCCCATCGTCCGGTCGCCCTGGACGTTCGAGTGCCCGCGCACCGGGCACACACCCGCGCCGGGCCGGCCGACGTTGCCGCGCAGCAGCAGGAAGTTCACGACCTCACGAATGGTCGGCACGGAGTTCTTGTGCTGGGTCAGCCCCATCGCCCAGCAGACGACGATCCGCTCGGCCCGCAGCACCTCGGCGAGCGTCTCGTCGATCTGTTCCCGCGACAGCCCGGTCGCCTCCAGGACCTGGTCCCAGTCGAGCGTGCGCAGATGGGCGGCCAGCTCGTCGAACCCGTCGGTGTGGGCGGCCAGGAACTCGTGGTCGACCTCGTCCTTGTCCAGCAGCAGGCGGTTCAGGGCCTGGAACAGCGCCAGGTCGCCGTTCACCCGGATCTGCAGGAACAGGTCGGCCAGCGGCGTGCCCCGCCCCACCAGCCCGGACGCCTTCTGCGGGTTCTTGAAGCGGATCAGCCCGGCCTCCGGCAGCGGGTTGACCGCCACGATCCGCGCCCCGGCCTTCTTGGCCCGTTCCAGCGCGGACAGCATGCGCGGGTGGTTGGTCCCCGGGTTCTGCCCGACCACGAAGATGAGGTCGGCGGTGTGCAGGTCCTCCAGCAGCACCGATCCCTTGCCGACGCCGAGCGTCTCGGTCAGCGCCGAACCCGACGACTCGTGGCACATGTTCGAGCAGTCCGGCAGGTTGTTCGTGCCGAACGCCCGGACGAAGAGTTGGTAGGCGAACGCAGCCTCATTGGACGTACGGCCGGAGGTGTAGAAGACGGCCTCGTCCGGGGACGACAGCGCGGTCAGCTCGGCCGCCACCAGCGCGAACGCCTCGTCCCACGAGACGGGCTCGTAGTGGTCGCTCCCGGCCCGCTTCAGCATGGGCTCGGTGAGCCGGCCCTGCTTACCCAGCCAGTGGTCGCTCCGCTCCGCCAGCTCCGTCACCGGGTGGGCGGCGAAGAACTCCCGCGTCACCCGCCGGGTCGTGGCCTCCTCCGCGACGGCCTTGGCGCCGTTCTCGCAGAACTCCGCGACGTGCCGGTGGTCGCCCTCCGGCCAGGCGCAGCCGGGACAGTCGAAGCCGTCCTTCTGGTTCACGCGGAGAAGAGTCAGAGCCGTACGGCGCGGCCCCATCTCCCGCAGCGCTTCGCCCAGGCCGGCTCGGACGCCCGGGAGACCGGCCGCGGCGCGCTCCGGCGGAGTGACCTCCATCCCCGCGTCGTCGGCATCGTCGGTAGCGGGCCTGCGCGATGGCATCGCTGTTCTCCTGTTCCCGGGTTCGGCGCCCGTCCCGGTCAAGGATGACATCCCCCGGATCCGGACAGGGTGACAGGGAGGGCGCGGAGCCCACGGTTACGGAAGGAGTCGCGCCACTCCAGATCCTTCTCGGCGACGGCGAGCGCGAGGTGCGGGAACCGGTGCAGCAGCGCGGCGATGCCCGCCTCGACCTCCATACGCGCCAGCGACGCGCCGAGACAGTAGTGCGGGCCGTGCCCGAAGCCGAGGTGCGGATTGTCGGTGCGGCCCGGGTCGAGCCGGTCCGGATCTGGGAACCGGTCCGGGTCGTGGTGGGCGGACACCAGCGAGAGCATGACCGTCTCCCCCGCCGGGATCGTCACCCCGCCGATCTCCACGTCCGTCACCGGGAATCGCCGGATCGCGAGCTGTGGCGGCGGATCGAACCGCAGCAGCTCGTCCACCACGGCCGGGGTGAGCTCCGCGCGCGCCCTGGTCAGCGCCTCCGGCCGGGTCAACAGCGCGACGAGGCCGTTGCCCAGCAGGTGCATGGTGTTCTCGTAGCCGGCGAACAGGACCAGGAACGCGGCGGAGGTCAGTTCGTCCTCGCTGAGCCGGTCCTCCTCGTCGCGGAGCTGGATCAGCGCGCTGAGCATGTCCTCGCCCGGCGACGCCCGCTTGGCCGCGATGAGGTCGAGGATGAAGCGGTACAACGAGCCGAGCGACTCGCGCGCGTGCTGCGGGGTCTCGGGCGCGAGCAGACCATCGGTCCAGGAGCGGAAATCCGGCCGGTCCGCCGCGTCGACGCCGAGGAGCTCGCAGATCACGATGATCGGCAGCGGCGCGCAGTACGCGGGGAGGAGGTCGACCTCCTCGCGCCCGTCGAGAGCGTCCAGCAACTCCTCGGCGACGTCCCGTACGCGGGGCCGGAGCCCCTCGATCCGGCGCGGGGTGAACCCCTTCGCCACGATCCGGCGCAGCCGCGTGTGGGCCGGCGGGTCCATGTTCAGCAGGTTCGCGTCCAGGGCGGGCGGCAGCGAGAACCCCTTGTACCCGCCGTTGGACCGGGCCTTGTCCAGCGACAGCCGCGGATCGGCCAGCGCCTTGCGGACGTCCTCGTACCGGGTGACCAGCCAGACCTGCGTGCCGTCCGGGGCCAGGGCGCGATGCACCGGTCCCTGCTCGCGCAGGCGGGCGTACGCGGCGCGTGGATCCGTCACGAACTCGCTGTCGATCTTCATCGGCTGCACCGCCCTGAATGTACCGGGTGGCCGCCGGCGAGGACGGAACCGTTCCGCCTGCCCGACCTCTGCGCGCCCGTCGGCCGGGCCGGGCGAGGAGCCGTGATCGCCACCTCCCGGTCCGGCCCGGCCGGCCGTCAGTGCGACGTTCCGACCCCCCGCACGCCCAGCGCGTGGCGGGCGTAGCCGCGTACGTCCGTGTCACCGTCGTCCAGGGCTCTCCGCAGCGCCTCGGCGGCGTCCGGGTCGGCGGCCCACCGGCCGAGTGAGATCACCGCCGCCTTGCGGACGTCGAGGTGCGGGTCTGCCAGGGCCTTGACCAGCGGGCCGATCGCGACCGCGCCGTCCGCGCCGGCCAGGCCGCGTGCCGCTCCGGTCCGCACCTGCCAGGCCGGATCGCCGAGCGCGGCCGTGGCGTCGGCGTCCAGGGGAGGCGGGCAGCCGATCGGCGCGAACGCCTCGAGAGCAGCGGCCCGGACCAGCGGGTCGGGATCGGCGCCGAGTTCGCGCCGGGCGCCGGCCGACAGGGGCGAGCCGATCGCTCCCAGCCCGTGGGCGGGTCGCCCGCGCCCATCGCAAGGTCCGCAACGCCCGCGCCGACTTCCTGCACCGTGTCAGTACGAACTTGGTGCGCCGGGCCGACAGCATCGTGATCGAAGACCTCGCGGTCAAGAACATGGTGAAGAACCGCGCACTGGCGCGGGTGATCTCCGATGCGGGGTGGGGGAGTTCCGCAGGCAGTTGGAGTACAAGGCCGAACGTGCCGGGCGGCGCCTGGTGGTGATCGACCGCTGGTATCCCTCGTCCAAGACCTGCTCGGCTTGCGGGCATCTGCTCGCCGAACTGAGTCTTTCCACCCGGCACTGGACGTGTCCGGGCTGCCGCACCCGGCATGACCGGGACAGGTAGAGATCGGCCGCTCCCTGGAAGATGGCGGTGTCGTCGTCGCCTCCGGTCGACCAGTAGGTGAGGGTGGCCGGGGCGTGCTGGTCGGCCTGCTTCTGACCGGACGTGCCGCTGGTCGCGCAGCCCGCGCCGAGGGCGGCGAGCAGGGCGGCGCAGGCGGCCAGGGTCCTTCGCATACCATCTCCGATCACCGGAATCCGCCCGCGACGGTTCGGACCGGTCGCGGGCGGAGGGCTTCGCGGGGCTGCGAAAAGCACAACAATCCGCCGATCAAGCCGCAATGGCCTTTCATCCGCTTTCACAGGATTCGCGCGGCGTATCACGACTCTCGCCGCGCCCCGCCTTCGGCCGTACGGGACAGCGATGCGGGCACTACGGCGTGAGCGTCCTGGCGCAGCACGCCATGGCCGCACCGGCCGAAGCCGGCCGTGGGCCGTCCGCGGGCGGCGTCACGGATGGCGCGTGCGGCGTTGATCAGGCCGACGTGGCTGAACGCCTGGGGGAAGTTCCCGATGGGCTCCCCGGTGACGGAGTCGACCTCTTCGGCGAGGAGGCCGACGTCGTTGGCGTAGGAAGTGGCCGTCCGGAACGCCTGCTCGGCGGGTGCGCGCCGGCCGGTGAGGGCCAGTGCGTGGGAGAGCCAGAAGGTGCACAGAAGGAAGGCGCCCTCATCTCCGGCGATCCCGTCGGCGGCGTCGTAACGGCGTACCAGGCCTCGCGTGTCGGTCAGGCGGGTGGCGACGGCCGCCACCGTGGCGCGGACGCGAGGGTCGTCGCCGGGCAGGAAGCCGACGATGGGGATGGTCAGCGCGGACGCGTCGAGGTCGGTGTCGCCGAACGCCCGGGTGAACGTGCCGGTCTCTGGGTTCCAACCCTCCGTCAGGATCGCGGCGCGGATCTGGGCGCGGGTGCGCTTCCAGTCGTCGACGCGGCAGGTGGCGCCGAGGGCGGGTGCCAGGGCGATGGCGCGGTCGAGCGCCACCCAGCACATGAGTTTCGAGTGCAGGAAGTGGCGGCTCGGCCCGCGGACCTCCCAGATGCCCTGGTCCGGTTCCCGCCAGCGGCGGGCCGCCGCGTCGGCCGCGCCGAGCAGGAAGGCGCGCGTGACGGCGTCGAGGCGGTGCTCGGTGGTGTGACCGGAGAGCCGGTGAGCCGCGTCGAGCATCTCGCCGTAGACGTCCAGCTGGCGCTGGCGCCATGCGTCGTTGCCGACGCGCACGGGTGCGCTGTCGCGCCAGCCGGTCAGGTGGGGCAGCGACCGCTCGGTCAGGTCGCATTCGCCTCCGATGCCGTACATGATCTGCAGGTCCACGCCGCGGTCGAGCTGGGTGGCCGCGGTACGGGCGAGGAAGGCGAAGAACGCCTCCTGCTCTGTGTCGCACGAGGAGACGGTGGTGAGGGCCTGGACGGTGAGGCTGGCGTCGCGGATCCAGGTGTAGCGGTAGTCCCAGTTGCGTTCTCCGCCGATGCGTTCGGGCAGGGAGGTGGTGGCCGCGGCGACGATCGCGCCCGTGGGGGCGAAGGTCAGCGCGCGCAGCACTCGTCCGCTGTGCCCCACCTCGTTCTGCCAGGGCCCGTGGTAGTCGGCGTGCAGCCGGGACCAGGAGCGCCAGCCGGCGATGGTGTCCATGATGCGGCGGTGGACGGCGCGCGGGCTCCAGCACTCCGGTTCCTCCTCCCAGCACGGGCGGGCGTGCAGGGCCATGCCGAGGCGTTCGCCGGCGCGGAGCGTGACCGTGCCGTGCGCGATCGAACCGCTCACCCGAAGGTCGATCGGCGTCGACAGCGTGAGCACCTGGGCACCGCCGCGGGCGACCAGCGCACCAGGGCGGGATTCCAGCAGCGGATGGACGAGCCCGAACTCGGGACGGGGAGCGTACGTCACATCGAGGGCGACGCGTCCCTGGACGCAGATCGCCTCGCGCAGCAGGACACCCGGCGAGGACACGCCCAGGCGGTGCCCGCGCTCGCGGTCGCCCAGGGCGAGGGCGTCCACGAGCACGAGCGTGCCGCCTCGGGTGTGGAAGGTCGTCTCCAGGACGAGGGTGTCCTCCAGGTACCTGCGGGTGACCCGCGCGGGGCCGCGAGGACGGATGGACCAGTGGCCGGCGTCCTCGTCCAGCAGCCTGGCGAAGGTCGCCGGGCTGTCGAAACGCGGCGAGCACAGCCAGTCCACTGAGCCGTCCGACGTGACCAGCGCGGCCGAACGGCAGTCCGACAAGAGGCCGTGATCATTGATCGGCCGGGTGCTCACGCCGTACCTCCTCGGTCACGGCCGCAGCGCACACTTCGCGGTGCCGGACGAGGCCACGCAGGCCGCCGTACGGGTCCGCGAGGGACATCGGTCGGCCGGTGCGGCGGGACGACGCCGCCGTCCGGCAGGAGTTCTCCCGTGTCGTCGAAGACGATGACGCCGTTGCACAGCAGGCTCCATCCCTGCTCGGGATGGGAGGCGACGGTGTGCGCGGCGTCCCGGTCGACGGCGTCGGCCGGTGGGCAGTGCGGTCGATGGCGGCACATGGCTTACCTCCGGAAACGGGGCCACGGACGCGATCCGCGGCATCAAGGTGATCTGTCGAGTACGTGCCGCCGGGGCTCTGGCAATGGCGGCCAGGTCGGGCGGCGAACGCCCTCGAAAGGAGATAGGCGCGGAGGTTACGGCAGGTATTCGGAGATCACGGTGTAACCCCCGGTCCTATCTGTGGTCAAAGGTCCGCGAACAGCGGCTACGCAACGACGTCCGCCCCGGCGGAACGGATGGGACGACAGATGAACCTGTACACATACTTCGCGCGCGGGCGACGCCGGCCCGCGGTGCTCGTGGCCATCGGCGGGCTGGCCGTGCAGGCCGCCTGCGGCTGGGGGCCGGCGGCCGGCGGCTCTCAGCCCGCCCCGCGGCCAAAGGCGCCCGGCAACGCGATGCCCGGGATGAAGATGCCCGGTGGCTCCGGCGCCGCGCCACGCGGCGCTCCCGTCGCCGCGAACGCGGTGTCGATCAAGAGCTTCGCGTTCGGGCCCGCGTCGGTGTCCGTCAAGGTCGGCACCACGGTGACCTGGACGAATCAGGACGAGGAACCGCACACGGTGACGGCCGACGGTGGCGCGTTCCGCTCCTCGACACTGGCATCCGGGAAGACGTTCCGGTTCACGTTCACCAAGCCCGGCAGCTACCCGTACTCCTGCACGATCCACCCGTTCATGCGCGGAACGGTGGTGGTGCGGCCATGAACGCGCCGAACATGACACCGCCCGAAGACCAGAACGACCCGGCCGGCATGACCCGACGTCAGCTGCTCCGGCACAGCGCGTGGTTCGGCGGCGCGGTCGTCCTCGCGGTCGCCGCCGGTGAGGTGGTCAGCCGTGTCGCCGACTCGAGCGACACGCTGCCCTCGAACGCCACGGTGCGGTTCGCGCAGATCAGCGACAGCCACATCGGCTTCCACGGACCGGCGAACACCGACGTCGCCGACTCGTTCTCCGACGCGCTCCACCGGATCGACGCGCTGGAGCACCGGCCGGACTTCGTCATCCATACCGGGGATCTGACCCACCTGGCCACACCGGGCCAGTTCGACCAGGTCAAGCAGATGATGACGGGGTTGAAGACGGGTCACGTCTTCACGGTGCCGGGCGAGCACGACTCCATCGACGACGCGGGCCAGAAATACCGCCGGGTCTTCGGCGTCGGTGCCCGCGGGGACGGCTGGTACAGCTTCGACGTGCGCGGCGTGCACTTCATCGCGCTGGTGAACACGCTTCACATGAGCAAGCTCGGCCATCTCGGCACCGAGCAGCTCGATTTCATCCGCAAGGACGTGGCCGGCCTGTCGAGCGACACACCGATCGTCGTGTTCAGCCACATCCCGATGTTCGCGCTGTACCCGAACTGGGGCTGGGCGACCGACGACTCGGTACAGGCACTGAGCCTCCTGCGCCGCTTCGCGTCCGTGACCTGCCTCAACGGCCACATCCACCAGTTGTTCACCAAGACCGAGGGCAACGTCACCTTCCACAGCGCCACGACCACCGCCTACCCGCTGCCACGTCCCGGGGTCGGTCCGGCGCCTGCTCCGGTCACCCTGCCGGCCGGCAAACTGCGGCACGCCCTCGGCATCCGCGAGGTCGGCTACGTACGAGGTCGGCATGCCCTGGCGATCCGCGACGAGAAACTCGGCTGAGGTCCCGGCCGCACCGCCATGTGAAAATGGTGAAGGGGGCTGGTCATGGATCGCTGGATCCCGGGCCGACGCGAGCGCCCGGGGCCGGATGCCGAGACTTCTTCTGAGCCCCGGAAGCCGCTCCGGCTGGTGGAGGGTGAGGCCTATACCGGCTGGGAGGCCATCTACCTGGACAATGTGCAGCGCATCTACCGGCTGATGTTCTCCAAGGTCGGTAACCGGCCGGACGCGGAAGACCTCACCGCCGAGGTCTTCCTCGCCGCCCTGCGCCCGCTGCGGACCTCCGCCAGCGTGGGCGAGGTCCGCGCGTACCTGCTGGCGACCGCGCGTTCCGTGCTGGCCGCGCATTGGCGCCGGACGCTCGGGCACGAGATCACCGCCATCGACATCGAACGCGTGGCGGCCGACTTCGGCCGGCCGCCCGAGGACGGTCGTTCGCCCGAACGCGTGGCCAGGATCCTCGCGGCGCTGCCCGACCGCTACCGGCGCGTCCTCGAACTGCGGTTCCTCCGGTCCTACTCGATCCGTGAGGCGGCACGGGAGCTGGGAGTCAGCGTCGGCAACGCGAAGGTCCTCCAGCATCGTGCGCTCAGGCTCGCAGCCGAGGTTCTGCGAGAGGATCAACGGGACGACAGGACGGGGAGGTGACCCATGAAGGGTCTACGGCGTTACGTCGAGGATCTGCTCAAGGGCCGCCGCCCGCGTACCTTCCCGGTCGACGAGGCGGACGCCGACGCGCTCCGCCTCGCCATCGAGCTACGTGCCGCGCGCCCGGGGTCGGACGCGCCGCGCGAGGAGTTCGTCGCCGACCTGCACCGTCGCCTGGCGGAGCCGGAGATCGCGCGAGCGCCGATGCCGGTCGGGCGCCGCCTGGTCCTGGGCGGCGCGGTCGCCGCGAGCGGCGCCGTGGTGGGAGTGTCGGTCGACCGCGCGCTCACCCATGGTGGGACGCCGGCGGGTGACGGGACGATGATCCCCGACAGCGGCAGGTGGCACCCCGTGGTCGCCGCCGCCGACCTGGCGGAGGGCGCGGTGCGTTCCTTCGACGCCGGCAGTACCACCGGCTTCGTGACCCGCGACGGCGGCCGGCTGCGCGCGATATCCGGCGTGTGCACGCACCAGGGATGCCGCCTGCATCTGGAAGGCGGCGCACGGCTGCGCTGCCCCTGCCATCAGGCGCTCTTCGCGCTCGACGGCGCCGTCCTCCACCACCGGCTTCCCGCACCGATTCCGGCTCTGCCCCGGCTCGCCGTACGAGTGGCGGCCGGAATCGTCCAGGTGTACGTCTCCTCCGCCTGACGGGCCGAGCCGCCACCGTGGTGACGAGTGAGGCGCCAGGCCCGCACTGTCATCCGTGGGTTCCGGCCGGCCCGTGAGCCTGAAGACGGGTTCGCGGGCGTGTCGCGTGATGAGCGCGGCGCGATGCGCAAAATTCCCGGTGCTGACCCGAGCGCTGGCTTCGGCGTCCAGGAGGTGGCTCGCGGCGATCTCCTCGGGTGCGACCAGCAGTGCCTCCATGACCGGCTCCTTCGCCGGACCGTTCTGGTCTCCCCCGGATTCGCTCGTCGATCAAATGATGTATGGTTCACATATCATAAATAGTTCAAACTATCGGGGAGGCGTCATGACGCACAAGGTCGCCGTGGTCACGGGGAGCTCGCGAGGGATCGGCCGAGCCATAGCCTCGCGACTGGCCGCGGACGGAATGCACGTGATCATCAACTACAAGAACGACTTCGACGCCGCGAAAGATGTCGCCTCGGCCATCGAGAAGTCCGGCGAGCGGGCCACCGTCGTGCAGGCGGACGTGACCGATCCAGCGCAGTTGCGTACGCTCTTCCAGGCCGCCGAACAGCATTACGGTGGACTCGACGTGTTCGTGCACAACGCCTACGGAGCCGCTTACAGCACCATCGCCGAGGCCGACGATGACGATTATGACCGTACGTTCAGCGCCAATGCCCGCGCCACATTCATGGCGCTCCGGGAGGCCGCGACCCGGCTACGGGACAATGGCCGGATCGTGTTCATTTCCTCGTCGCTCACTCGGACGAGCAACCCACCCGCGCTGTATTCGGCGAGCAAGGCGGCCGGCGAGCAGCTGGTGCGCACGTTCGCCCGCGAGGTCGCCGCTCGGCGCATCACCGTCAACAGCGTGCTGGCCGGATTGACCGACACCGACGGGCTGAGGGCGACTCTGGGCCTCCCCACCGAGGAGATCGCCCGAAGGATTCCGATGGGCCGGATCGGCCGGCCCGAGGATGTCGCCGATGTCGTCGGGTTCCTCGCCTCCGATGACGCACGATGGGTCACCGGCCAGAGCATCGCCGTCGACGGCGGCCTGACCTAGGGCCCGTCTCAGAGTCCCCGTCCGTAGCGAGCGGTGTCCAGGTGGTGCCTCGCAAGGCGGAGGAGCTAACAGAAAACCAACTTTGCTATTGACGGGAAATAGTAAAGAAGCCATTCTGAAAGCGCTCTCACGAGGGAAAGGTTCGATCGCTCGCGGACGAACCGAATCTGAGGCCGACCGCGGAGGCCATCAGCCCGCGAGGCAGCGAATCGCATGCCGGGACTGCTTCTTACTGCTCTCCAGACGAGAGAAGAGGAACATGAGGATGCGCAAACTGCATGGACTGCTGATCGCAGCCATGCTCGTGGCAGGCGGCTCGAGCACTGTCACGCCCGCGGCGGAGGCCACCGTCACCGCCGCGACCGTTCCGCTCCAGGTGGCGAACAACTCCGGCCGGACGGACGCCGTCTACCTCTATGTGCTGGGCACCAACCTGGCGACCGGTCAGCAGGGATGGGCGGACTCCGGTGGCGGGTTCCACGCGTGGCCGGCGGGCGGTACGCCGCCGACGCCCGCGCCCGACGCGTCGATCCCGGGACCCGCGAACGGCCAGTCGATCACCATCCGGCTGCCCAAGTTCTCCGGACGCGTGTACTTCTCCTACGGCCAGAAGCTCAAGTTCTTCGTGACGACCGGTGGACTGGTCCAGCCGGACGTCAACAACCCGACCGATCCGAACCGCAACATCCTGTTCAACTGGAGCGAGTACACGCTGAACGACTCCGGCCTGTGGATCAACAGCACGCAGGTCGACATGTTCTCCGCGCCGTACGCCGTCGGTCTCAAGAACACGAGCGGGACGGTGCGCAACACCGGCCACCTCAAGTCCGGCGGCTACCAGGGCTTCTTCAAGGCTCTCACCGGACAGCCCGGCGGCTGGGCCAACCTGATCCAGCGCGACCCGAGCGGCAACATCCTCCGGGCCATCGCGCCCGGCCACGGGATCGCCGCCGGCGCGTTGCCGGCGAGCGTGATGAACGACTACGTCAACCGAGTCTGGTCCAAGTACGGCTCGGCCACCCTCACCGTGCAGCCGTTCGCCGACCAGCCCGGCGTCCGGTACTACGGCCGCGTCTCCGGCAACGTCATGAACTTCACCAACGGCGCCGGCCAGGTCGTCACCAGCTTCCAGAAGCCCGACTCGGACAGCATCTTCGGCTGCTACAAGCTGCTCGACGCGCCCAACGACCAGGTCCGCGGCCCGATCTCCCGGACCCTGTGCGCGGGCTTCAACCGCAGCACCCTGCTCACCAGCACCACCCAACCGGACACCAACGCCGCGGACTTCTACCAGGACGTGGTGACCAACCACTACGCGCGCAAGATCCACGCCCAGATGCAGGACGGCAAGGCGTACGCGTTCGCCTTCGACGACGTGGGCAACTTCGAGTCGCTCGTCAACGATTCCAACCCGGCGACGGCATACCTGACGCTGGACCCGCTCGGCTGAGCCGATAGGAAGGGTCGCCGCCGGGCAGTCGGCGGCGGCCTTTCCCGGCCGGTCTCCGATCTGGAGCCTCAGTCGGCGCCGATCGGGTCGTGACGGTCGTCGCCGCGTTCCGCGGCGACGCGTCGGCCGGCGAGTATCCGGGGGGCGTGGGCGAGGACCATGCCGGCGGCACCTCGCACCTCGGCCTGGTCACCGAGTTCGCCCGGGACGACAGTGACGTCCTCGGCGGCGGGCGCCAGGGCGTAGCGCCGGATCGCCCGCTCCATCGGCTCGAACAGTTTCGGGCCGGCGGCCGCGAGATCACCGCCGACGACGATGAATTCGGGGTTCAGCACGGTGACGAGGTTGGCCAGGACGAAGCCGACGCGTTCGGCCGCGTCCTCCAGCGCTCGGACGGCCCCCTTCTCGCCCTCGTCGATCAACCGCAGGAGATCGGGCACCGTGACGCGGCGGCCCCAGCTGTGCTCCAGGAGCCTGGCGATGGCGGCCGAGCCTGCCACGGTCTCCAGGCATCCGCGGTTTCCGCATCGGCAGATCGGACCGCGTGGGTCGGCGAGGATGTGGCCGAATTCGCCGGCCAGACCCCCGGCGCCGGTCAGCGGTCGCCCGCCGCTGAGGATTCCCGCGCCGATGCCGGTGGAGAGCCGGATATAGATCATGTCGGACGTGCCACGCCCGGCGCCGTAGAGACGCTCGGCGAGGGCGCCGGCGTCGGCGTCGTTGGCGATCCAGGTGGTCAGGCCGGTCCGTTGTTCCAGCTCACGGCCCGGCCGCAGCCCGACCCAGCCCGGCATGATGCCGTGCGCTTCCAGGACGCCGTCGGCGGCACGAACCGGAACGGCGATGTCGACGCCCAGCCCCAGCACGTCGGCGATGGCGATGCCCTTCTCGCGGAGGGCCTGATGGATCAGGTCGGCGGTGAGGTCGAGGGTCTCGCTGGGGGCCCGGTCGGTGTCGTTGCCCACGGCGGTGTCCCAGATCGGGTTTCCGTGAAGATCACATACGGCGACACGGACATGGTGATGGCCGATGTCGGCCGCGACCGCGAAGGCGGCGGAGGGAATGAGCGTCAACGACTGCGCCGGCCGTCCGGTGGGCCGGGTCCGCGGATCCGCCGTGTCCGCGCCCTCCCTGATCAGGCCCGCGGACAGCAGGTCGGTGACGATCGAAGAGACGGTCGCCCGGGACAGTCCGGTGAGTCTGGTGAGCTCGGAACGGCTCGACTGGCCCACGTGGTGAAGCGCCTCGAGAACCCGGAGCCGCCCCACCTCGCGAAGGTTCAGTGGGGTATCGATCGCTGGCTCCTCGGCTCGGCATTCCCAGAGCTCAGACTAGCAGCCGCGATTGACGAAACCCCAGGCTAGATGGCTGATCAAGACTTTATTTAAGGCGCAAAATCAGCGTAACTCTCCCCTATCTGGCCCGCCTGACGCCGGACGACCCCACACTTCGTCCGAGATCGATCAATACTGTGGACCGGCGTGGTGACGCCGGCCGGCAGGGGCGCCGCGTCAGGCGAGCGGTCGTGGCGCATCATTCCGGCCAGGTGCCGTCCTTGATGATCTCCACGAAATTCTTTGTTGTGGGATACCCGGCTTATCGGTCCGGTTCACTCCGGGTCGCCTTCACCTGAGCGCGATTTCGGCATCCTGCTCTCTTCTTGCAATGAATTGTCAGGAAATTTAGTCTCGATGTTGTGCCCCCCACATGTCCCGCCTTGGCATGTGGCCCCCGCCCAGGCGCCCGCCCTTCGGGGCGGCGCTGTTCGAAACGAGAGGCGCAATGAGACCGAAGCACGCACGGCTGCGGTTCCTCGCCGGAAGCGCTGTCATCAGCCTCCTCACCTCCGCGTCCGCCGTCCTCGGGTTGGCATCGCCCGCGTCCGCCGCGGACGGCCCCAACCTGGCGGCGGGAAAGACCGTCTCCGCCAGCAGCTACACCGACGTGTACACCCCTGCCAACGCCAACGACGGGAACCAGTCGACCTACTGGGAGAGTGCCAACAACGCCTTCCCGCAGTGGATCCAGATCGACCTCGGCGCGGCGGTCAGCACGGACAAGGTCGTGCTGAAGCTGCCGACCGCCAACTGGGGCACCCGGACCGAGACCTTCGCGGTCCAGGGCAGCACCAACGGCACGAACTACACCGACATCGTCGGCTCGGCGGGTCACACGTTCGACCCCGCGAGCAACAACACGGTGACGATCGGGTTCGACACCGTCGTCACGCGGTATCTGCGCCTGAACATCACCGCCAACACCGGCTGGCCGGCCGGGCAGGTGTCGGAGTTCGAGGTGTACGGACCGAGCACCGGCGACCAGCAGCCGCCGACCGCGCCGACGAACCTCGCCTACACCGAGCCCGGCTCCGGTCAGATCAGGCTGACCTGGAACGCCGCCACGGACAACGTGGGCGTGACCGGTTACGACGTGTACGCCAACGGCGCACTGCGCGGCAGCGTCGCGGGGAACGTGCTGACCTACACCGACACCCAGCCGGCCACCGCGACCGTCACCTACTTCGTCCGGGCGAGGGACGCCGCCGGCAACCAGTCACCCGACAGCGGCTCGGTCACCCGTACGGGCAGCGGCGGCACCGGCACCAACCTCGCGGCCGGTAAGCCGATCACGGCCTCGTCCCACATCTTCGACTTCGTGGAGACGAACGCGAACGACGACAACGTCGGCACGTACTGGGAGGCGGCCGCGAACAGCTACCCGAACACCCTCGCGGTGAACCTTCGGGTGAAGGCCGACATCAGCTCCGTCGTCGTCAAGCTCAACCCGGACGCCTCCTGGAGCCGGCGCACCCAGACCATCGAGGTGCTCGCCCGGCCGAAGCACTCCGGCGACTTCACCAGCGTCGTCGCGGCCAAGACGTACACCTTCGACCCGGCGTCCGGCAACACGGTGACGATCCCGGTGACCACCACGGCCGCCGAGGTGCAGCTGAAGTTCACCGCCAACTCCGGCGCCACCGGCGGTCAGGTCGCCGAACTCCAGGTCATCGGCACCCCGGCCCCCGCACCCGACCTGACGATCAGCGGCATGTCCTGGAGCCCGGCGTCGCCGACCGAGACCGACGCCGTCTCGCTCACCGCGACGGTGAAGAACATCGGGACGGCGGCCTCCGACCCGACCAACGTCAACTTCTACCTGGCCGGGCAGAAGGCCGGCACCGCGGACGTGGGCGCCCTCGCAGCCGGGGCCTCGACGACGGTGACCGCGTCGGCGGGGACCCGTGACGCGGGGACCTACCAGCTCAGCGGCAAGGTCGACGAGGCCGACAACGTCCTGGAGCTGAATGAGGACAACAACTCCTACACCAATCCGACGTCGCTGACGGTGGCGCCGGTCGCCAGCTCCGACCTGATCGCGTCGTCGGTGACCTGGACACCCGGCAACCCCTCGAGTGGCGACACCGTGGCGTTCGGCGTCACGGTGAAGAACCAGGGCACCGTGGCCTCCGGCTCCGGGTCGCACGGCATCACCCTCACACTCCTCGACGCGAACAACGCGACCGTGAAGACGTTCACCGGCTCGGTCAGCGGGACCCTCGCCGCGGGCGCCACCGCGGTGCCTGTGGACCTCGGCTCGTGGACGGCGGTGAACGGCAAGTACACCGTCAAGGTCGTGCTGGCCAATGACACGAACGAACTGCCGGTCAAACAGGGCAACAACACCAGCAGCACACCGTTCTTCGTCGGACGCGGCGCGAACATGCCGTACGACATGTACGAGGCCGAGGACGGCGTCCTGGCCGGCGGAGCGACGACCGTCGGGCCGAACCGTACGATCGGCGACCTGGCCGGTGAGGCGTCCGGCCGCCGCGCGGTGAAGCTGGCCACCACCGGCAGCAGCGTGGAGTTCACCACCAGGGCGAGCACCAACACGCTCGTGACCCGGTTCGCCATCCCCGACGCCTCGGGCGGCGGCGGGATCAACTCGACGCTGGACGTCTACGTCGACGGGACGTTCCTCAAGGCCATCGACCTGACCTCGCACTTCGCGTGGCTCTACGGCAGCGAGACGAGCCCGGGCAACTCGCCGGACTCCTCGCCGCGGCACATCTACGACGAGGCGCACGTCATGCTCGGCACGACCGTACCGGCCGGGCACAAGATCAGGCTGCAGAAGGACGCGGCCAACACGGCGGCCTACTACTCGATCGACTTCATCAACACCGAGCAGGTCTCCCCCATCGCCAACCCCGACCCGGCCAAGTACGCGGTGCCGGCCGGCTTCACCCAGCAGGACGTGCAGAACGCGCTGGACAAGGTGCGACAGGACTCCACCCTGGTCGGCGTGTACCTGCCCGCGGGCACGTACGACACGTCCGGCAAGCTCCAGGTGTACGGCAAGGCGATCAAGATGATCGGCGCCGGCCCGTGGTACACCCAGTTCCAGGCGCCCACCGGCCAGGAGAACACCGACATCGGGATCCGGGCGGACGCGACGGCGAACGGCTCGGCCTTCTCCGGCTTCGCCTACTTCGGCAACTACACGTCGCGGATCGACGGGCCGGGCAAGGTGTTCGACCTCCAGAACGTCGCGAACGACACGATCGACAACCTCTGGGTCGAGCACATGGTCTGCATGTACTGGGGCAACAACACCGACCACATGACGATCACCAATTCGCGGATCCGGGACACGTTCGCCGACGGCATCAACATGACCAACGGCAGCTCGGACAACCTGGTGTCCAACGACGAGGCCCGCGCGACCGGCGACGACAGCTTCGCGCTGTTCGCCGCGACCGACTCCGGCGGCACCGGCGAGAAGAACAACACCTTCCAGAACCTCACGGCGATCCTGCCGTGGCGTGCGGCGGGCGTCGCGGTGTACGGCGGGCAGGACAACACCGTCAAGAACATCTACATCGCCGACACGTTGACCTACTCCGGCATCACGATCAGCTCGCTGGACTTCGGCTATCCGATGGAGGACTTCGGACCGGACCCCACCACCTTCGGCAACATCTCGATCGTGCGGGCCGGCGGCCACTTCTGGGGCGCGCAGACCTTCCCCGCGATCTGGATGTTCTCGGCCTCGAAGCAGTTCCGGGCGATCCGGGTCAGTGACGTCGACATCATCGACCCGACGTACTCAGGGATCATGTTCCAGACCGACTACGTCAACGGGGCGCCGCTGAACCCGGTCGCCGACACCGTGCTCACCAACGTCACCATCACGGGTGCGCACAAGAGCGGCGACGCCTATGACGCCAAGTCGGGGTTCGGTCTCTGGGCGAATGAGCTGCCCGAGCCCGGCCAGGGCCCGGCGGTCGGCTCGGTCACCTTCCACAACCTCAAGATGAGCGACAACGCCGTCGACATCAGGAACACGACGTCCACCTTCACGATCAACGTCCAGCCGTAGCAGAAACGGAATCGCGCCCCCGGCCGGGTCCCGGCCGGGGGCGCGTTCGCGTCGGACGCTCCGTCAGTTCGTGATCAGATCGAACTGCTCCCACGGGCCGATCGACGTGCGGTTCGCGATGAGCGCGGAGGACCCGGCGTTCTCCGCCGTGACGTACATGTTGTTGGCCAGCGCGAGCAGGCTGACGGTGCCGTCCGCGTTGTTGATCAGCCGGAATGTCTCCCATTGGCCGACCGATGTGCGATTGGCGATCAGCGGGGAGGCGCCCGCGTTGTCGGCGCAGACGTACTGGGCGTTGGCGTGGGCGCGCAGCGCGATGTTGCCGCCGCCCGCGTCGACCATGTCGAACTGCTCCCACGGGCCGATCGACGTGCGGTTCGCGATCAGCGGGGAGGCACCGGCGTTCTCCGCGGTGACGTAGTCACTGTTGGCGCGGGAGCGCAGGCTGATGACCTTGGTGCCGCCGGTGACGACGGGCTGGGTGGGCCGGGTGGCGGTCAAGGCGATCTGGCCCTTGAGCATCCGGCCGCCGTCGCCGGTGAGCCGCAGGTAGTAGTCCGACGAGCAGGCCGTGCCGTCCTCGTCCAGTGCGTACAGGCCGGAACCGGACGGGACCATGGACGCGTTCTCGGCGGTCTTGGCGATCTGGTTGCCCTCGCCGTACTCATCGAACATGGAGATGTAGATGCCCTGTACCCCGGCCCGGACCATGTTGTAGAACTGGCGCCACATGAAGTCGCCGTGCGCGCGCTGCTGCGGCGCGGACACGTCCCCGGGCAGCACGCACGGCTGGTAGTCGATGCCGTGGGCGTTGCAGTACGCCTGGTCGGGCACGGTGTAGGTGTTGTAGGCGTTGTCGGATTCGGCGGCGCTGCCGATCGCGCCGACCATCCAGGGGCTGACCATGTTCATCGCCAGGTAGACGTCGTCGTACCCCGAGCGGGCGCCGATGCCGCCGACGTGCCATTCGCGCGCGACCCCGCCGATGACGTAACAGCCTTGGCCCTTGAACCAGTTGACGACGTCGAGGCAGGCCGACGCGCTCCAGGGATGGTTGCCGTCGTTCAGGCCGAAGCCCCAGATGCACACGACCGGCTTGCCGTTCTGGCGCGCGTACGCGGACGAGGCCGTGTACGCGGACATCTTGTTCGTCCAGTCGGTCCTGATCTCCGACTGCATGTCCGTCCAGCCGGTGACGTCGTACATGATGTAGAACTTCACGCCGTGCGACTCGGCGGCGCTGCGCACCTTCTGCGCCATCGCGTCGCGCGTGGCGCCCTCGCCGCCGTTGGGGTTGAACCGCTGCAGGGCGGCGGTGTCGCAGCCGTACTGCTTCATCCACGCGAAGTGGGTGTCGACGGTCTGCTGGTCGTAGGAGGAGAAGAGGGTGGCGGCCCCGCCTCCGTTGAGGTTCGCGTACGCGGTCGGGCACGCGTTGGCGTACTCGCGCATGTCCGGCCACGCCTTGATGGCGTTGTTGGTCGGCGAGGGTGCCTGGCCCCAGTTCTGGCTCCAGTGCCACCAGCCGTTGATCGGGGCCCCGTCGCCCGCGCAGGCGAACCACCCCTGATAACCGACGGTGATCTTGCCGACCACGTCGCCGGGCCCGCTGGCGGCGGCGCCGGCGGCGGAGGCAGGTCTCGCCTCGAGGCCGAGCGCGGCCAGGCCGAGGGCGGCCGACCCACCGACGGCGAAGCCGCGGATGAAGGTGCGGCGGGACAGTTCCATGGTGGCTCCGTTCAGGTCACTTGTCGTCAGGGCAGAGGTGGAGGGCGAGGACGTTGTCGCCCGTGACGGTGACGTGGACCCGCCCGATGGTGCCGGTGTCGCCGCCGTTGGCCAGCCGGAAGTCGCTCCCGGCGTTCTCGCGGTTGCCGAAGGCGGCATCGTCGACGGTGAACGTCGCGGTCTTCCACGTGTCGGTGCCGGTCTTGGCGACGGGGGCGCTCTGCTTGTAGGCGCCGTCGGTGGAGTCGTACTGCAGGCTCCAATCGCCGGTGCCGTGGTCGTAATAGTCGATCGTCACCTTCACCGTGTAGTGGCCGCCGGGGACGATGGTGTTGTCGACGTCGAAGTACTCGTAGGGGGAACCGTCGGTCGTGGAGCGTCCGGAGCGACCGCCGACGGTGACGGGCGCGGTGTGGCCGTCGCCGTTGTCGCGCAACCGCAGCCCGCACTCGGTGTCGGTGGTGCCGAGCGTGTCGCAGGCGGTCGCGGCGCCGTCGTCCGCCGGTACGGTCACCACGACCGCGCCGCCAGGCAGCGCCTGCCCGCCGGCGGTGTGGAAGGAGACCTTCACCGGGTGGTAGCCGGACGCCGTGCCTTGGGCGACGGCGATCGTGACGGGCACGTGGACGGTGTCGGCGTGGGTGAGGTCCAAGGTGCCCGACGACGGGGTCACGCTCACCCCGGCGACGTCGGAGGCGGCCGTCCAGCGGACCTGGCCGGCGTGCCCGGCGAGCGTGGAGACGCCGACGGTGGCCGGCAGGCCGGTGCCGCCGCGGATCACCTGGGTGCCGGTCGGGGTGACGTAGCCGACCGCCGGTACCTCATGGGCCCGGTAGGACGGGGGCGCGGCCTCGTCGCCGGTGGCCCAGTGGGTGTCGGGCCGGGTGGACAGGTCGATGTCCAGCGCGCCGCCGCTCGTGGCGAACGACGCGGGCAGGCCGGTGGACTCGTGCGGCCGGCCGTTCAGCTGCATGCCGGTGACGTACGGCGCGTCGTCGGCGGCCTTCAGCGCGTTGATGGTGATCTTCCGGCCGGTGCCCAGGCTGATCACGGCGCGTTTCACCAGCGGGCTGTTGAGCGCCAGGGCCGGGGTGCCGGGGGTGGCCGGCATCATGCCGAGCGCCGCCCACACGTATTCGGAGGACAGCGCGCCGAGATCGTCGTTGCCGGGGAGCCCGTCCGGCGCGGTCGTGAAGAGTTCGGTCTCGAAGCGCCGGGTGACCTCCTGGGTCTTCCACGGCTGCCCGACGTAGTCGTACACCCACGGCGCGGCGGTGTCGATCTCGTTGCCCGCCCAGTCGTACGGGTCGTTGCCACCGACGTTCAACTTGCTGAAGAAGTCGTCCAGCCGCGGAATCACCTTGTCCTTGCCGCCCATCGCGGTGACGAGGCCGGCGAGGTCCTGCGGGACCAGCCAGTTGTACTGCGCCGCGTTGCCTTCGTCGTAGCCGTCCTGGCCGAAGACCCCGGCCGGTGGTCTCTGGAAGCCGGGACCGGCCGGGAAGGAGCCGTGGTCGTCGCGCGGCCGCAGGTAGCCGGTGCTCGGGTCGAAGATGTTCTGCCAGTTCTGGCCGCGCTTGGCGTACTCGGTCGCGGTCGTACGGTCGCCGACCGCCTCGGCGAGCCGGGAGATGGCGAAGTCGTCGATCGCCCACTCGAGGGTCTCCGAGGCGCCCTGCAACCCGTGGTCGCCCTGGGAGGCGGCGTTGTTGGGTGCGTAGCCGAGCCGGACGTAGTCCTCCACGCCCGGCCGTTCCACCCAGCCCCAGCCGACCTTCTGCGACTTGGTCGCGGCCTTCTTCATGATGGGCAGCGCGCCGGCGACGTCCACACCACGGGCGCCGAACGCGACGTACTGGGCGAACAGCGGTACGCCGTTGTCGCCGTTCATCACGTTGCCGGTCATGTTCTGCGCCGGCCACTTCGGCCACCAGCCGCCCTGCTGCTGCGCGTCGCGAAGCAGGGAGTTCGCCATGTCTCCGGCACGGTCGGGGTACAGCATCGCCTGCAGCGGCGCCAGCGACCGGTAGATGTCCCAGTCGGAGAACATCTCGTACTGCGTGTGCCCGGCGGGCACCCGGTGGATGACGCCGTCGAAGCCGATGTAGCGGCCGTCCACGTCGTTGAACACGCTCGGCGCCTGGAAGCTCCGGTACAGCGAGGTGTAGAAGACGGTGAGCTCGTCGGCGGACGCGCCCCCGACGGCGACCTTGCGCAGCAGGGTGCGCCATGCCCTGCGCGTGGCGGCCCGCACCTGCCCGGCGTTCCAGCCGGGTACCTCGGCCGCCGCGTTCTTCGCCGCGCCGTCCGTGCTCACGTACGACAGGCCGATCTTGGCGGTCACCGTGCTGTCGGCGGACGTGTCGAAGGTCAGGTAGGCGCCCGAACCCGAGCCGGTCGCGCTCGACGAGCCGGGCGTGACCGTGCCGCCCTGCCACGTGCCGTGCGCGGTGAACGGCCGGTTGAACGTGAGGTCGAAGTACACCGTGTACTTGTCGTTGTTGCACAGCCCGTGCGCCGTGGCGGTGCCGGCCAGTTCGTGGTCGTTCACCACCTTCACGTCGGCGGCCAGGTCACCGCCGAGGCTGGTGCCCGACTTGACCAGCACCTGGGCCTGGCTGCCGGCCGGATAGTGGAAGGAGGCGATCCCCGTCCGGGCGGTCGCGCCCAGGTCGGCCTGGACGTTCGAGTCGGTGAGCCGCACGGAGTACGAACCGGGCGCGGCGTGCTCGTCCTGGTGCGAGAAGTGCTCGGTGCGGGCGGCCGGGTCGGTCCCGACCGCGCCGGTCACGGGCAGGATCGGGATGTCGCCGAACGACGAGCAGCCACCCGAGAAGTGCGTGAGGCTGAAGCCCTTGATGGCGTCGTCGGTGTACGAGTAGCCGGTCGGTCCGGACGGCGTGTCGGGGCCGAACTGCACCATCCCGAACGGCGCCGTCGCGCCGGGGAACGTGTTCTCCCAGTCGACGCCCTTCTTGGTGCCGATGAACGGATTGACGTAGTCGGTCGGATCGGACACCGGCGTGGCCGGTGCGGATCGCGCGGGCATGGCGGCGACCGCGGACGGGGCGCCCAGCACGCACGCCGCCAGTCCGATCGCCACGATCCCGTTTCGTGGCTGCACCACGAGCCTCCCTGGTCTTCGGCCGCGTCACTCGCCCGGGGCGGAGTGCGCGAAATGGAGCAACGAAGGACGACAGCGTTGTCATCAGCGGGCGCGCTGGTGACCGCGCCGGGCGGTCGGGGGGTGGTGCCGACCGCCCGGCCCCTGGCCGCTATCCGTCGGTGGCGAGGGCGAAGACGTGCAGCGCGTTGGCGCCGCTTCCGCCCTGGCTGACGTTGGGGAGGGTCACGAACTGGACCTTCTTGCCGGCCTGCAGCTTGACGGTGGCCATGTAGAGGTGGACGGTCTGGTCCCTTCGCCCGCTGTTCTTGCTGTTGATGTAGGGAAGGGTGGCGACCGTGTCTCCGCCGCTGGACCACCAGTCGGGGAAGCTGATCGAGAACGGCTGGGTGGTGCCGTCGGTGTAGGTGATCACTCCGCTGCCCGAGGCGGTGCCGTTGTTGGCCGTCCCCAGGAAGGCGAGGTTCGCGCCCGATCCGGAGTAGTCGAACGCCTGCCCGCTGGAGAGGACGTTGTCCGCCTTGCCCGCCGGGACGTCCGGCCAGGTGAAGGTGAACCCGCCGTGGTCGACCTTGCCGCCCGGCGTGATGCCCACGCCCGCGAGGGCCTGGGCCGACAGGCTGAACTCGCCGCCGTCGAGGGTGCCCGCCGACGGGTTACCGTCATCGGTGATCCCGATGTTGTTGTAGGCGGCGGCCAGCGACGCGTAGGGGATTCCGACGTTGGTGGCCGCGGCGCCGCTGCCCTGGCCGCCCTGGGCGGTGTAGGTGACCTTGGCCTGCAGGTCGTAGCCGTTGCGCGCCGCGTCGGCCGGGACCTTGACCGTCCAGGTGGTCTTGACCGTCTGACCGGCCGCGACCTGCGCGAACGTGGCGGGCGAGGTGGCCTCCGCGGTCCAGCCGTTCGGCGTGGACAGCGCCACCGTCACGTCGCTCAGCGCGTTCGGGCCGGAGTTGGTGAACGCGGTCGTGGCGGTGATGGAGCCGCCCGGTTCGACGGTCGAGGGCGCGGTGACCGAGAAGGGGTACTTGGCGCTGATGACGGCCGAGCCGGTGACGCCGCCCACCTTCGCGGTGAGGGTCGTGACGCCGGAACCGACCACCTTGACGTGTCCGGCGTGATCGACCGTGGCCACGTGCGGGTCGCTGCTGCCGTAGTGGACGTTCGCGTGGGTCAGGTCGACGAAGGACTGGTCGTTGTTGACGGCCTCGACGATGTTGTCGGCGGTCACGGCCAGGTTGCGCTGCTCCTTCGAGTGGTCGGTGTCGTCCTTGATCCACTGGTTCTTGCCGGTCAGGTCGAGGGTGTCGCCGACCTTGTACTGGACCGCCTCGGGCTGGACGGTGACGTACTGGACCTTCGGGGTGATCCGCCCGGTGACCTGCACCGACGAGGAGGCGGCGATGTCGGCCGAGTCGGCCCCGACCTGGAACCGATAGGTGCCATCCGGTACGAACGAACGCATCGCCTTGGCGTCCCACACCGACAGGTCGGCGACGTTGACCGTGAGGGAGACGTGCTCGGTGGCACCGGGCCGCAGCACCGCGGTCTTCTTGAAGCCCACCAGCCGCTTCCTGGGCATCTCGACGCCCGGGACGCTGAACGGGGTCGCGGCGTACAGCTGAGCGACCGTGGCGCCGGCGACGTGGCCGGTGTTCTTTACGTCGAACCGGACGGTGACCTTGCCGTTCGCGTTCACCGAGCCGGTGTTCGCCCGGATGTGGGAGTAGGCGAAGCCGGTGTAGCTCTTGCCGTAGCCGAAGGGGTAGGTGGGGGTACCGGTGAAGTACCGGTAGGTACGGCCGATCCCGCCGGTGCCCGCCGGCGTGATGTTGTAGTTGGACATGGCCGGCAGCTGGGAGTCGTCCTTGTACCAGGTGAAGTTCAGGTGCCCGCTCGGGTTCTGCCTGCCCGTCAGCACATCGGCCAGCGCCGTGCCCTGACTCTCGCCGTTGAACCCGCTGAAGACGATCGCGGGGAACTTCGCGGCGACATCGTCGATCTTGACCGGGCCGCCCGCCTGCATCACCAGCGCCATCTTGCCGTTGCCCAGCGCGGTGGCCTGGTCGATCAGTGAGTGGTAGTTGCCCGGGATCGCGAGCGTGGTCCGGTCCTTGCCCTCATCGGCCACTCCGTGGTCGGTGCCCACGAACACGATGACCAGATCGGCGCTCTTGATGTCGGCCTTGGTCTGGTCGCCGAGCACCGCCGGGGTGGTGGCCGTGGTCGAGGTCTTGGCGTCGTCGAAGACGATCGAGGCGCCCGGGTTGGCGGCCTTGACCGCGTCGGTGATGCCCTTGACCGCGCTGACCTGCAGCGTCGGCTCGCCCGAGTAGTTGCCCAGGTTCACCGTGTTCGCCTGGTCGCCGAGGATCACGACCTTGTCCAGCTTCGAGGCGTTCAGCGGCAGGAGGGGGTTCTTCGTGCTCGGTACGTCATCGTTCTTGAGCAGGACGAGCGAGTTGTCGGCGACCTTGGCGGCCAGGGCCTGGTGCTCGGGGCTCTGAATGACATCCTTGGTGATCCTGGTGTACTTGACCCGGTCCGGCGAGTCGAACTCCCCGGTCCGCATCCGGACGGTGAACAAGTGCACCAGCGCGGTGTCCACGACACCCTCGCTCAGCGCGCCGGCGTCGATCGCGTCGCGGATGTTCTGCGCGGTGGCCTCGTCACCGGTGCAGTTGACATTGGTCCCGGCGCGCAGCGCGTACGCCTGCCCGCCCGCCTGACCGGACAGCGTGGTCCCGGTCGCGGTATTCGTCCAGGTCGGGTTGTCCTTGTGGTCCGTGGTCCAGCCCGGCGGCGCCCAGTCGTGGCCGCCGTACGGCAGCCGCCAGGTCGTGCCGACGGCGCCGCAGTCGGAGGTGATGTAGCCGTTGAACCCGTACGTCCGCTGGGCGAGCTGGTTCACGGTGTAGGTGTTCGCGACCGCCGGGGTGCCGTTGATGGCGTTGTAGGAGCTCATCAGCCCCGAAACATGGTCCTTCTCGATCAGGTCACGGAACTGGGCGGTGTAGTACTCCCGCAGCGTCCGGTCGTCGGTGTCGGAGCTGATCCCGGTGCGGTTGTTCTCGGTGTTGTTCAGCGCGTAGTGCTTGGCCGTCGCGGCGACCTTCAGATAGCCGGTCGTGGACTTACCGCTCTGGCTCTGACCTTGGTAGCCGTTGACGAACGCGCCGGCCAGCTGCCCGGCGAAGTAGGGGTCCTCCCCGAACGCCTCATCGGTCCGGCCCCACCGCGGGTCCCGATCCAGGTTGACCGTCGGCGCCCAGTACGTCAGCGAGCCGTAGTCGTTCTTGTCCGGCCCGAGGTTGTTCTGCCCGACGCCCCACAGCGACTTGTCCAAGAAGCCGCGTGCCTCGTCGGAGATCGCCGTCGTCTCGGCGTAGATCAGCCGCGGGTCCCACGACATCGAGGAGGCGAAGTTGGTCGGAAAGGACGTGGCGTGCACCCCACCCGAGGCCGAGCCGTGGTCGGTGTCGGCGCCCAGCGTGTTCACCCCGTGCTGGCCCTCGTTCCAGTAGGTGTACCGCTGCACCCCCAGCCGCGGGATGGCTGGTGCGTCGTTGGTGTGCAGCTGGGCGGCCTTCTCGTCCAGCGTCATCCGCGACACCAGGTCCGCGGCGCGTTCCTCGAAGGAGTAGTGGGGGTCCAGGTAGATCGGCGTCGTGTCCGCGTGCGCCGGCGAGGCCGAGACACCGGCCAGACCGAGCGCGCAGGCGAACGAGCACAGTGCGGCGAGGAAGGAGCGCCGCCGCGGGGAGGGGCGTCGTGCCATCAGGAGGCTCCCTGATCATGAAGTTGACGGAGGTGAAACACGCGCCGCTGCCGACGGCGCTGCGTCCTCCCTTCGCGGGTCGAGCCCCCGACCGGACCAGATCGAATCCCCCGTACGTACAAGACCGCCCTGCGATGCCAGGTTTAGGCGTACATTGCGGGATGGTTATCTGACATGGGCATAGTTACGATGACATTAAGCACAAGTCAGCGCAAGGTCCGGCTGAGGACGGCTCCATTAGGTTGAATCCGAACGAAATCCGAGACGAGGAGTCAGCGATCGACACCCCACTGAACCTGCGGGAGGTGGGCCGGCTCCGGGTGCTGCAGGCCTTGTTCGACACCGACAGCACGAGCCGCTCCGAACTCGTCCAGATCACCGGCCTGTCCCGGGCCACCGTCTCCTCGCTCGTCGCGGACCTGCTCGCGGCCGATCTGGCCGAGGAGAGCGAACCGGACGGCCAGACACGGCCCACCGGCCGCCCCGCGCAGTCCCTGACCCTGCGCGCGCCCGCGGCGTACGCCATCGGCGCCGATATCGGCCACCAGCACGTCCGGGTGGCGCTGTGCGACCTGAACGGCGCCCCCATCTGGAACGACGCCGTGGTCACCGACGTCGACCGCGCCCCCGGCGAAACACTCGACCTGACCGCCGACCTGATCCAGCGAGCACTGCGGGAACGGAACATCGACCAAGAGCGCGTGCTCGGCCTCGGCGTCGACATCGCCGCTCCCGTCCGCGTCCCCAGCGGCGTCCTGGAAGCCCACGGCATCATGCCCGGCTGGGTCGGCGTGCAGCCCGGCGCCGAGCTTCAGCGGCGCACCGGCCTGCCCACGCAACTGGCCAACGACGCCAACGCGGGTGCCCTGGCAGAACGCAGATACGGCGCCGGCCGCAACGTCGAGGACATGATCTACATCCGGCTGTCCGCCGGGATCGGCGCCGGAATCATCTCCGGCGGCCAGCCGCTGCACGGCTCCGGCGGGCTCGCCGGCGAGATCGGCCACATCCGGTCAGCCCCGGACGGGCGCGTCTGCCGCTGCGGCAACCGCGGCTGCCTGGAGACCGTCGCCAGCCCGGTCGCCATCGCCCGTCTCCTGGAGAACAGCTGGGGGTACCCGGTCGCCGTCTCCGACCTGCTCCCCCTCATCAAGGCCGGCGACCGGGGCGCCGTTCACGCGCTGCAGGACGCGGCCGAAGAGATCGGCCGCGTCCTCGCCAACCTCGTCACCATGCTCAATCCGGAGCTCATCGTGGTCGGCGGCGACCTCGCCCGTGCCGGCGAACGGCTCATCGAGCCGATCACCCGTGCCATCCGCCGCTACGCGCTCGCCCCGGCCGCCGAAGCCGTCCAGATCACCAGCGGGCAACTCGGCGACCACGCCGAGGTCCTCGGTGCCGCCGGCATGGTCCTCGCCGACGCCCCTCGCCTCCTCACCGCCGCCCTCGCCCGGTGAACCAGCCCACGGCACAGGGTGGGCCGTCGATTGAGACTCGGGTGGGAGCATCGCCGTCGATGGCGGCCTGACCCAAGGCCCCCGTCAGGCCGTCCGGTCGGCCGCCGCGATCGGTCCGGACGGATCGGTGATCTGGCCGTGACCGGTCAGGCGACGGACGGCGTCCTGCATGTGCTCGTCCAGCAGGGCGTACAGCCGCGCCTCGTCGCCCGCGCGCAGGGCCTCGATGATCGCGGCGTGCTCCTCGACCAGCTCCACCGGCATCGGGTATTCCCCCGCCAGCGCGGTCATGCACATCCGGGTCTCGACGAACAAGGTCTCCGCCATCCGCTTCAGCCGGACGCTGCCCGACTCCTCGACGAGCACCTGGTGCAGCTCCATGTCGGCCGCGCTGAGGGCGGCCGGGTCTCCCTTGCGAGCAGCGGTGGCCATGGCGCGGTGCACCTTGGCCAGACGGTCGGCGGTACGTTGCGGATTCTGCTGCAGCACCAGACGGCAGGCGGCGGACTCGATGGCCGTCCGGGCGAGGTAGATGTCGCGTACATCGTCTTCGTTCAGGGTCATGACGAACACACCACGGTGAGGCACACTACGGGCGATGCCCTGTTGCACGAGGCGTTGCATGGCCTCGCGCAACGGGCCGCGGCTGACGCCGAGCTGCGCGGCCAGCTCCGCCTCACCGAGCTGAACGCCCGGTGGAAGCGTGCCGTCCATGATCGCGTCGGTCAGCCGAGAAGCGATGATGGTCACCGCCGGTTCTCGTTTGAGCGGCCGCAGCGTTCTCGATTCCGCCATGGTGCGTTCGTTCCTTCGTCAAGGCCGCTCCTCAGTTCCCACAGGAGCGGTGATGTGGGTGCTTCGAAAAAGGGAGCCGAGCCCATCCCGCGGCCGGGTGTCGCCCGCCAACCGAAGGCCCTCCCACACGCTGACCTGATTCGCCGTCAAGACCGGCTTGCCAACGGCCTCTTCCAGCTCGTCGAGCCATGCGGCGGTGTGCAGCGCGGTATCGGGAAGAAGCACGGCATCGGCGTCGGGGTGATCGTTCGAACGCGCCAACTCGAGCACCTGCTCGCGCCCGAGCGTGCCCACCTCCGCCGCGGTGATGATGCCCCGGCCGGAGACCTGGATGACTTCGGCACCCGAGGCCTCGAGGAAGCGGACGAAATAGGCCGCGACGTCCTCGGGATAGGTGGCGCCCACCGCGAGGCGGCGCACGCCCAGTGCCCGCACCGCGTGAGCGAAGGCGAAAGAGGTGCTGGACGCCGGCAGGCCGCTCACCCGCGAGAGCTCCTCGATCTGCCGCCGTGCGCCGTCCCATCCGTAGATGAAACTGGCGCTGGTGCAGGCCCACACCACCGCGTCGACATCGTGTTCCTTGAGCCGTCCCACCCGGTCGGCCAACCGGTGGATCGCCCCCATCTCCAGCAGAGCGTCCACACGGTGGGCGTCCTCCCCGATGTCCGTATGAACGAGGGGAAGCCGGACCCCGCCCGCGACCTTGCTCTCCAGCAGCGGGTAGTCGTCCTCCGCGGAATATCCCGGGTAAAGGAATCCCACCGTCGCGGTCCGGTCAGTCATGCGTCAGCGCCCTTTCGAAGCAGGGGACAGTCTAAGTCGCCTTGCAGCCTGTTGACATTCGGCAATAAGTCGGGCCGTGGCCGAGGAGAGTGGCGCGTGCCGAACCACCTCGGCATCAATATGTAGATTGTTGACAACAGTAGGAACGGGTACCTAGCGTGTCAACACCATGACGAGGCGGCGTTTTCGGATGCCCGGAAGGCTCCCTGCCCGGGCATTCGGGACCCCAGCACGTCGCAGCGATCTGAAGGGCGCCTGATGAGCGAGACCGGACCCCCTGTCGTCGTGGTTCTCGGGGACGACAGACCACCGCTCCTGGAACGTATAGGTCAGGCGGCCCGGCTACGGCAGGTCACGCAGAAGGGCCTGCGGGAGGCACTGGCGGAGGCCGACGTCCTCTTGGTGTGGGACTTCCTGACCGATGCTCTGCCCGAGGCCTGGCCGGACCACGGCGGACCACGGTGGGTGCACACCGCCAGCGCCGGTGTGGATCGCCTGATGTTCCCCGCGCTGATCGACTCGGACGCCACGATCACCAATTCCCGTGGGGTCTTCGAGCGGCCGATCGCCGAGTACGTGGCCGGCCTCGTACTGGCCATGGCCAAGGATCTGGCCGGCACGTACGACCTGCAACGCTCGCGCGTCTGGCGGCATCGGGAGACGGAACGGGTGGCCGGCACCTGTGCCGTGGTGGTGGGCGGCGGCCCCATCGGGCGCGCCACGGCTCACCTGCTGTCCGCGCTCGGCCTGCGAACGGCACTCGTGGCACGCACCGCCCGTGAGGCCGATCCGGACTTCGGCCGCGTCCATGGCTTCGCCGAGTTGCCCCGGCTGCTTCCGGAGGCGGACTGGGTGGTCAGTGCCGCGCCGCTGACCGACGAGACGACCGACATGTTCGACGCCGCGGCGTTCGGCCGGATGAAGCGGGGCGCACGCTTCATCAACGTCGGCCGCGGCCCGCTGGTCGTCGAGGACGACCTGGTGGCGGCGCTGCGCGAGGGCCGGCTGGGAGGGGCGGCCCTGGACGTGTTCCGGGAGGAGCCGCTGCCCGGCGACAGCCCGCTGTGGCAGACCCCCGGGCTGCTCGTCTCCCCGCACATGTCGGCTGACACGCACGGCTGGCTGGAAGATCTCGCCGAGGTCTTCCTGAGCAACTTCGAGCGCTGGGTGACCGGTCGGCCCCTGCACAACATCGTGGACAAGAAGCTGGGATACGTGCCCGTGGCCACGGCGGACACCCCGAAGATCGAGGAGGGCATCTGATGACCGAGCTCGACGACGGCAGAACCGCAACGGAGGGCACCGGCGCCGACGAACTCTGTGCGTACACCGCGACAGAGCTGGTCACGGCGTACGCGAACCGGAGCCTGTCCCCCGTCGAGGTGGTCGATGCCGTGCTCGACCGCATCGAACGGCTCGATCCCCTGGTGAACGCCTTCTGCCTGGTCGACGGTGACACGGCGCGCGCGCAGGCGCGGGAAGCGCAGGAGCGCTGGCGCCGAGGTGAACCACAGGGACTGCTCGACGGTGTTCCGGTCTCCATCAAGGACCTGTTCCTCACCAAGGGCCGGCCGACGCTGCGCGGCTCGCTGAGCGTGGACCCCGACCGCGACTGGGACGAGGACGCGCCGAGCGTGGCCCGGCTGCGCGAGCACGGCGCGGTCTTCGTCGGCAAGACGACGACTCCGGAATTCGGCTGGAAGGGAGTCACCGACAACCCACTGACCGGAGTGACGCGTAATCCGTGGGATCCCTCGCGCACCTCCGGAGGATCCAGCGGGGGCAGTGCGGCGGCCGTCGCGCTGGGCCTGGCCCCGCTGTCGGTGGGCACCGACGGCGGCGGCTCGGTGCGCATCCCCGCCGCGTTCTGCGGCATCTTCGGCCTCAAGCCCACTTACGGCAGGATCCCGCTCTACCCGGCGAGCCCGTTCGGCACGCTGGCCCACGCCGGGCCGATGACCCGTACCGTGGCGGACGCGGCCCTCATGATGGACGTGATCTGTGGCGCCGACAGCCGCGACTGGTCGGCTCTCGCACCGTACACGGGCAGCTTCCGGTCCGAGATCGCCCCTGGGGCCGACGGGGTGCGCGGCCTGCGCGTCGCCTACAGCCCGACCCTGGTGGGCACGCCGGTGGATCCGCAGGTGGCCGCCCGGGTGCGACGGGCGGTCGCGCTTCTCGCCGAGTCGGGTGCGCACGTCGAGGAGGTGGACCCCGGATTCGCCGATCCGGTGCAGGCCTACCACACCCTGTGGTTCTCCGGCGCGGCCAAGGTGGTCGAGCACCTGACGGCCGAGCAGTCGGAGCGGCTCGACCCCGCGCTGCGGGAGGTATGCCGGCAGGGAGCGGCCATGAGCGCCCTCGACTACCTCGGCGCGGTGGACGAGCGCATGGCGCTGGGCCGGCGGATGGGCGCGTTCCACGAACGCCATGACCTTTTGGTGACCCCGACCCTGCCGATACCCGCCTTCGAAGCCGGCCGGGAGGTCCCTGAGGGCAGCGGTCTCGAGCGCTGGACCGGTTGGACACCGTTCACCTACCCCTTCAACCTCACCCAGCAGCCCGCGGCCAGCGTGCCCTGTGGAACGACCGCGGAGGGACTTCCGGTAGGTGTGCAACTGGTCGCCGCCCGGCACCAGGACGCGCTGGTGCTGCGCGCCTCCCACACTCTCTTCGAGGCGCTGGTGAGCGATGGCGTCGTATCCGCGGGCCCGGTCCGGCCGCACGGCTGATCGAGCAGGGCGGAAAGGGGCGGGGCCGGGCGTTCACCCGGCCCCACTTCCGGAGGGAACCGGTCAGGCGCGCTTGAAGGTCAGGGACTCCCCGATCACACCGGACAGCCACAGATCCTGCGCCGCCTCGGCGATCCGGTCCAGGCCTTCGGTGATGGTGGCGAAGATGTTGCCGGGTACGAAGCCGGTGTCCGGGTTGAGCAGCAGATTGTTGCGCTCGTAGAACAACGCGAGGTCGACGATGCTCTCGTGCTCCTGCGGACGGCCTCCCTGCGAATAGCCGTGCGAGCTGGTGTTCAGCTGCCAGTTGGCGAAGGAGAAGTAGGCGACGTCGCCGGGAATCGGGGTGATCGTTGGGTTCTCGGTGCCCGGCTCGACCTCGGCGAACGCCGGCACCAGCGTGTAGATCTCGTTGCGGGCGTACTTGCCGTGGAAGACGTCCTTGCCCAGGGGCAGGGCGTTCCAGACCGCCTCGCAGGTACGCGGGGCCCTGTCGTCCAGCAGCTTCGCGACGCAGCTCACGCCGCGCTTCTCAAGCGTGATCTCGATGTAGCGATCCACTGTCGATCCTCCGATCGTTCGGCGATTCGGCTTGGTGGGACGGTCTCGTCGTCAGCCGCCGGCGGCTTCGGATCCGGCCAGTCCCACGGTCGGGTTCGGCACCACGCCGCGTCCATCCTCGAAGATGCCCGAGGCCGCCTCGGTCGCGGCCGGGTCACGGCGTCCGCGGAGTGAATGCCCGGCCGTCTCCGGCATAAGCAGGAGCGGAACGAGAGCGATGAGGGCGGCGAGCGACATGTAGAAGCCGGGCACCAGGTCGTTGTGCATGGCGGTGATCAGTGCGGTGACGACCAGCGGAGTCGTTCCGCCGAACAGCGAGGTGCTGAGGTTGTAACCGATCGCGAAGGCACCGTACCGGACGTGCGTCGGGAAGAGCGCCGGCAGGGTGGAGGCGATGGAGGCCAGCAGCAGGACCAGGAGCAACGCCAGCAGCATGAGGCCGGCCACGGTCGCGGCCATGTTCTTGACGCCCATCAGCGCCACCAGCGGCACCGACAGCAGGATCGAGCCGATGCACGAGGTGAGAATGATCGGCTTGCGCCCGATCCGGTCGGAGAGCGCCCCGATCGGCGCGATCACCACCATCATGCCGACCATCACGGCCAGCGGGATCGCGTCGCCGGCCACCTCGCTGAGACCCAGCACGTCCTTCAGGTAGGTCGGCATGTAGGTGAGGATGCCGTAGTCGGTGACGTTCAGCAGCAGCACGAAGCCCATCAGGATGAGGATCGGCCGCCAGTACCTGAGGGTCTCCCGGAAGGGCGCCCTCGAGGTCTCGCCGCGGGCGGCCAGTTCCTCGAAGATCGGGGTGTCCTCCAGCCGTGTCCGCAGGTAAAGGCCGATCCCGCCCAGCGGCAGCGCGATCAGGAACGGCACCCGCCAGGCCCAGGAGGAGACGGTCGCGTCGCTGAAGAGCGTCGACATCAGCGTGGCCATCGACGCGCCGACGCTCAGGCCGATGAGGGTGCCGAACTCCAGGAAGCTTCCGTAGAAGCCGCGCTTGTCGTCCGGCGCGTACTCCGCCATGAAGGTGGCGGCACCGCCGTACTCACCGCCGGTGGAGAATCCCTGGAGCAGCCGCGCCAGGATCAGCAGGATGGGAGACCAGACGCCGATCACGGCGTAGGTGGGCAGGACGCCGATCACGAAGGTGGACAGCGACATCAGGGTGAGCGTCAGCACGAGCACGCGCTGCCGCCCGAGCCGGTCGCCGAGCGGCCCGAAGAACATCCCGCCGAACGGGCGGATCGCGAATGAGATCGCCAGAACGCCGAAGGTCGACAGCAGACGGGTCGTGGAGTCATGCGCCGGAAAGAATGCCTTCCCCACGTAGCTGGCCAGGTAGCCGTAGATGCCGTAGTCGAACCACTCGATGGCGTTGCCCATCGCGGAAGCGGCGACGACGCGGCGCAGCAGCTTCTTGTCGACTACGGGGGACGCTCTGGGCGTCTGCTCGGGATCCTCGACGCCCGAGTGTGCGGAGGCTGCGCTGTGTGATGCAGCAGGGCTGTCGGGCTTCTGGTGGGGCTCCATCGCGGTGATCCCTTCCGCCTGTCTGTCCAGAAACGTCAGCTGCCCACATCCGATGTCGTTGATTTACGACAGGCCGGACAAGCAGCAGCCGGAGCCCCGCCGCAGCCGACTGCCCTCTTGTCGACAATCGAATGTCGACACGATCCGGATATGAGAACAGCTTGACGATCATTTGGCAAGTAGCACAGCGGTTACCGAGCGGAATCTCCCACCAATGCGCCCACGCAACGGACGCGCGCGCCGATGGGCGCTCACTCGCACCCGGCCACGCGACGCAGCGCGCGGACGAGCGCTGCGATCGCCGGGTCGCCGCCGCTACCCGACCGCACGGCCACCGACACGGTGCGGCTCAGACGCAGGTCGGTGACCGGCTGCAGACGCACCTCGGCGGCCAGCTGTTCCGCCGCGAGACGAGGGATCAGTGACACCCCGACTCCGGCCTGCACGAGCGCCATGATCACCCGGTAGTCGTCACTGATGTAGTCCAGCTGAGGATCGAACCCCGCGGCGTTACAGGCCCGCACCAGCACGGCCCGCAGCGCGCTGTCGCTGCCCGGCGCGATCCAGCGCTCCTGGCTGAGCCCTTCGAGGCTGCCGGAACCACCGTCCCCCATCTGGGTGGCGCGTCTCGGCGGCAGGGCAAGCAGCAGGGGCTCGTGCAGTAGTGGCTGCAGCTCGATACCGGCGTCATGCAGCCGTGGCAGGACGTTGTACTCGTACACCAGTGCGACGTCGATTCGGCGGGCCCGGAGGCCCGCCACGCTCTGCTCGGGTTCCTCTTCGCCGAGCAGGACGCGCAGATCCGGATAGGTCGTCTGGCACTCGGCGATGGCCGGCGCGGCGAGCACGCCCGCCGCGCTCGGGAAGGCGACCAACCCCACCGTCCCCCGCACGTTGTGGTCGAGCGCCGCCACCTCCGCGCGCGCCTGTTCCAGCTCGGCCAGGACGCGCTCGGTATGCGCGACGAGTATGCGGGCCGCCTCGGTCAGTACCAGGCGTCTGCCATCCCGGATGAGGAGCGGGGTGCGCACCTCCCGCTCCAGCAACGACAACTGCTGCGACACGGCCGACGGAGACAGCGCGCAGGCCTCGGCCACCGCTGCGATCGTCCCGTGCGCGGCCAACTCCCAAAGCAGCCTGAGCCGACGCACCTCGAACATGTAGGGATGCTAATGCCAGACCTTGGAAAATCTTGCTGGTGCGACGACGGGCCGCATCGCAGACTGATCCCGTGACACCCGAGCTCTTACCGGCGGCTCACCCTGCTGGCCTCGTGTTTCTCGCTTCGACCACTTCCGGCCGTACGCCTTGCCGTGCGCCCTGACGGTAGAAGATTGTCGACAGTCAGCAACATTTGATCTCGCCCTGCACCCTTCGCCCCTAAGGGGGTCCTCTTGCAGCTCACCTTTCTCGGCGGTCCGATCCCGCAGCGCGGCATCGGCATCGTCGCGCCGTTCGACTTCGCGCTCGACCGCGAGCTGTGGCGATGGGTACCGGACGACACGTCGCTGTATCTGACGCGCACGCCGTTCGTCCCGGTCGAGGTCAGCCTCGACATGGCGCGGATCGTCAGCGAGCACGAGACGCTGCGTGAGGCCGTCCGCGCGCTCCACGCGGTGCGGCCCGAGGTGGTCGCCTACGCGTGCACCTCCGGCAGCTTCGTCGGCGGGACGGCGGGCGAACGGGCGATGTCCGCGGCGATGAGCGAGGCCGCGGAGCTACCCGCGGTGACCACCTCGGGCGCGCTCCTCGAAGCGCTGGCGGAGATCGGTGCGCGCAATATCGCGATCGTCACCCCGTACACCAAATCGGTGACCGACTCACTGGAGGACTTTCTCGGCGAGGCAGGCGTCGCGGTGACCGGGCGGGCTTACCTCGGCCTGACCCGGGAGATATGGAAGGTCCCGTATCGCGACGTCACGGAGATGGCTCGCCAGGCGATGGTCGGCGCCGCCGACGCGCTGTTCATCAGCTGCACGAATCTCCCCACCTACGACGTGATCCCGCACCTGGAGGCCGAGTTGCAACGTCCGGTGCTCTCCGCCAACCAGGTGACGATGTGGGCCGCACTCCGGCGCATGAACGTATCGGCGGTCGGGCCGGATCAGACGCTGATCGACCCGGCCGCCCGCCTCGGGATCGGCCCTGTGACGCAGCTGCCCACCGGCCAGACGTTCCCCGAGGTCGCGCTGGCAGGCCAGGCCCTCGGCGACGGGGAGATGCTCGAGGCTCTGGACCCGCCTCCCCCACCCGATGACCCGCTCCTCAACTGAGCACATCCACGACCGCGGCCTGCTTCCGTTCAGCGGAGGCGGAGGGCCAGGAAAAGGTCGACACGGTCTTCGAGACAGGCGAGGTCACGGCCGGTGAGTTCCTCGATGCGCTGGATGCGGTACCGCACCGAGTTGACGTGGAGGTGCATCTGGTCGGCGCATCTGGTCCAGGAGCCGGAGACCTGAAGGAAGACCTCCAGCGTGCGGATCAGGTCGGTGCGGTGCGCCTCGTCGTAGGCGCGCAGCGGTCCGAGCACGCGATCCCTGAACATGGTCCGCGCGTCGTCGGGAACATTCGCCAGCAGCAGGGCGTGGGTGGCGAGTTCGCCGGGGCCGACGACCCGGACCGGGTCGGTGCCGTCCGCAGCCAGCGAGCGGGCGTGGCGAGCCTCCTTGACGGCGCCGCGCAGTCCCTCTGCGGTGGTGGCCTTGGAAACACCCACCGCCAGGCCGCCGTCGGTGAGCCCGGGGGCCAGGACCAGGAGCGCCTGCCGGATCTCTCCGGCGAGGTCGGGCCCGGCGGCCGGGACGAGCGCGACCGCCTCGTCATCGACGAGTCCCACGGCGGACCCGATGGGAAGGATCTCGCGGAGCAGGCGGCAGAGCTCGTCCGGGCGCGGTGCGCGCTCGGCGCTCGCGGCCACGGCGATGACGGCGGCGGGGTCGAGCCCGGCCAGTTCCAGGCGGGGAAGGATCTCGGTGGTGGCGGCATCGGCCACGACGAGACGTACGAGTTCCTGGGCCAGACGGCTCCCGGCGCTCAGGCGATCGTCCGAGCGGGCCCGCTCGATGGCCACGATCGCGGTCAGCTCGGAGATCAGGGCCTGGCGTTCGGCGGACCACTCGGTCCAGTCACCCTCGCAGACGAGGAGCCAATCGGCGACGCGTGACGTGGTGTCCCCGGCGACGGGAAGGATCGAGAGATCCCGGCCCGGGAGCGGGACCGGCAGGCGAGGGGCGGTGAGGAAGGCGCGGACCAGATCGGCGGGTGAAAAGGCGTCGGGCAGGTCGTGGGAGCCGGCGACCAGTCGGCCGGGAGGTGCCAGCACCCAGCAGCGCATGCCCAGGTCACGGCCGATGAGATCGAGAAGAGGACCGAGGCCGGAGCCCTCGGTGACGCCCTCGACCAGGCGGCGGTGACGGCCGAGCACGGCGGTCAGGTCGGCGGCGCGGGCGGTGGACAGACGTCGCATGACCTGCTCGGTCACGCTGGCGAAGGCGACGTCCTCCGGCACCCGGAACAGCGGCAGGCCGCGACGGCGGCAGGTATCGATCAGGTCGGCGGGAATGGTGTGGAACTGGGCGTCCCCGGCCGCCAGCGCGGAGACCCGGGCCTTGGTGAGGGCCCGCACGAAGATCTCGGTGTCGCTGGGACGGACCCGCCACACGAGGCCGGACAGGACCAGCTCACCGCCGCTCAGGTAGCGGCCGGGGTCCTTCAGGTCGGTGGTGACCACCCAGCGGATCGTCCGGTCGAGCTCACCGTGTCCGGTGACGAGTTCCAGCCGCAGATCGGGGATGGCCAGGAGACTCCGCAGCCGCATGAAGGCTCCCTTCGTCGATCGTCTCCGGTCAGTGGACACCGGGCGGTGTCGCGGCGGAACGGCCGAGTTTGGAGGAACCTACGGAACACCGCAGAGGCCGGCGGTCACTGTTCGGAGGTCCTGCGTCTCGACCTACCCCATCCGGCCTATGTGTACTTGCCGGAAATGGGCGAACGGGTGAGGAGGCGCGGTGGTGGCACGGTCCGATCAAGGGAGGCCGGATGAGTCTACGCGAGCGCCGTCCGAAGCGGAGCTGCTGGCCTGCTGCGCCTCCCGCCGATGGGCCCGCGCGGTCGCGGCGGGGCACCACGGCGATCTGGCCGCCCTGCGGGCCGCCTCGGCCCGCGCCCTGGCCGGGCTGGGCTGGGACGACGTCCTCGAGGCGCTGGCCGCCCATCCCCGGATCGGGGACCGGCCGGGCGGAGCCGGGCGCGAGGCCCGATGGTCCCGCGGTGAGCAGTCCGGGATGGATGCGGCCGCCGCGGAGATCCGGCGAGCGATGGCCGAGAGTAACCTTGCGTACGAGGAACGTTTCGGCCATGTCTTCCTGATCTGCGCCACCGGGCGGAGCGCCGCCGAGCTGCTCGCCGAGCTGCAGGCCCGACTGGACCACGACGTCGAGACCGAGCGCCGCGTCGTCCGCACCGAGCTGGCCAAGATCGTCGATCTTCGTCTCGCCAGGCTCGTCACGGAAGGAGCCCGCTGAGATGTCCCTGTCCACTCACGTCCTGGACGCCGCGGTCGGACGGCCCGCCGAGGGCGTGCCCGTACGGCTGGAGAGCCGCGCGGCCGACGGATCCTGGAAGCCGGTGGCCGCAGGCCGTACCGACGCCGACGGGCGGTTCGGGGACTGGCCCGCCCCCGGCGCGGGCGTCCACCGGCTGATCTTCGAGACGGAGCGGATCTCCGCCTTCTATCCCGAGGTCGCGGTCGCCTTCACGATCAGCGAGCCCGAGCGGCACCACCACATTCCCCTGCTGCTCAGCCCGTTCGCCTACTCCACCTACCGGGGGAGCTAGCCGTGCTGCTCGGTCCGAACAGGTACGGCAAGGCCGAAACGCGGGTCGTTCGGGTCACGAGGGACGGCGGCGTCCACCACATCAAGGACTGCAACGTCAGCGTCTCCCTCTCGGGGGACATGGACGCGGCCCACCTGAACGGCGACAACGCGGCGGTCCTGCCGACCGACAGCCAGAAGAACACGATCTTCGCCTTCGCCAGAAAATACGGCATCACCGAAATCGAGGAGTTCGCGCTGCTACTGGCGCGGCACTTCGTCGACTCGCAGCCGACCGTCCACCACGCGCGGGTCGAGGTCGAGGAGTACTTCTGGGACCGGATCCGGGCGGAGGAGGCGACGGACCAGGGGCAGCACTCCTTCGTCCGGTCCGGCCGCGAGATCCGCACCTGCGTCGTGCACCACGACGGGCCGTCGCGCCAGGCCACGATCGTGTCCGGGCTGAAGGGACTGACCGTCCTCAACTCCACCGGCTCGGAGTTCCACGGCTTCATCGAGGACGAGTACACCACCCTCCAGCCGACCCACGACCGGGTCCTGGCCACCGAGGTCAGCGCCGCGTGGCGGCATCGGGCCGAGCACGACGCCTTCGGCACGTCGTACGAGCGGGCGCGCCGGGCCATGCTCGACGCGTTCGCCGGGACCCACAGCCTCTCGCTTCAGCAGACGCTGTACGCGATGGGATGCCGGGTCCTGAACGCCCGCGAGGAGATCTGCGAGATCCGCCTCGCGATGCCGAACAAGCACCATTTCACGGTCGATCTGGAGCCCTTCGGCCTGGACAACCCGCAAGAGGTGTTCTTCGCGGCCGACCGCCCGTACGGCCTGATCGAAGGCGCCGTCCTCGCCGACGACGCACCCGACGCCGGATTCGCCTGGGAGTGAGCATGGACTTCCTGCGCCCCACGAGCTGGGAGGAGGCGCTCGCCGCCAAGGCCGAGCGCCCGGAGGCCCTGCCCATCCAGGGCGGCACCGACGTGATGGTCGAGCTGAACTTCGGCGTGCACCGTCCCGCGGCGCTTCTCGACCTCGGCCCGGTCGGCGAGCTCGCGACCTGGGAGACGCTGCGCGACGGGTCCGTGCGCGTCGGAGCCGGCGTTTCGTACGCCCGGCTGATCACCGAGCTGGCCGACCGGCTGCCCGGTCTCGCGCAGGCCGCCCGTACGGTCGGTTCGCCGCAGATCCGCAACCGCGGCACGGTCGGCGGCAACCTCGGCGCGGCGTCTCCGGCCGGCGACGCGCATCCGCCGCTGCTGGCGGCGGACGCGGTGTACGAGGTCGAATCGGCGGCCCGGGGCGTCCGGACGATTCCGGCAACCGAGTTCTACCTGGGCGTCAAGCGTAACGCGCTGCGGCCCGACGAACTGATCCGCGCGTTCCGGCTGCCGCCGGTGGCGGGCCCGCAGTACTTCTCCAAGATCGGCACCCGCAACGCGATGGTGATCGCGGTCTGCTCGTTCTCCATCGCGCTCTTCCCGGGCGAGCGGCGCGTCGGCACCGGAGTCGGCTCCGCCGCTCCGACCCCGCTCCGCGCGTACGCGGCGGAGGAGTTCCTGGCCGGTGAGGCGGACTGGGACGGCGACCTGGACGAGGCGGTCGCCGAGCGCTTCGGCGAGTTGGTCGGCGCGGCGGCGAACCCGATCGACGACGTGCGCGGCACGGCCGAATACCGCCGGCACGCGCTGGGCGTCATGGCGCGCCGGACCCTGACCTGGGCGTGGCACGACCACCGGAAGGGAGCCCTGGAGTGCGCGTGAGATTCAGCGTCAACGACCGGGAACAGGTCGCCGACGACGTGTGGGAGGGCGAGAGCCTTCTGTTCGTGCTCCGCGAGCGCCTGGGCCTGCCCGGCGCCAAGAACGCCTGTGAGCAGGGCGAGTGCGGCTCCTGCACGGTCTACCTCGATGGTGTTCCGGTCTGTGCGTGCCTCGTCGCCGCGGGGCAGGCGCAGGGCCGGGAGGTGCGGACCGTGGAGGGCCTGGCCTCGGCCGACGGGCTCACGCCCGTCCAGCGGGCGTTCGTGGAGTGCGGAGCCGTGCAGTGCGGCTTCTGCACCCCGGGCCTGCTCGTTCAGGCCGACGACCTGATCACGCGGGTGCCCGACCCTTCCGACGCGGAGATCCGCGAGGCGCTCGCCGGCAACCTGTGCCGCTGTACGGGCTACGAGAAGATCCTGGACGCCGTACGCCGTGCGGCCGAGCTGAAGGCCGCCGACCGATGACCGTCATCATCGAGGGCGCCTACCTCGCGCCGGTCGTCGGCGCCGAGATCCCCGACGGCCATCTGGTGATCGAAGGCGACCGGATCACCGCGATCGGAGCCGGCCCGGCGCCGATCGTCGCCGGCGCGGACCGGGCGGAGCGGATCGACGCCCGGGGCTGCTTGGTCACCCCGGGGCTGGTCAACACCCACCATCACCTCTACCAGTGGGCCTCTCAGGGTCTGGCCAAGGACGACACGCTGTTCGACTGGCTGGTGACGCTCTATCCGATCTGGGCGCGGATGGACGCCGAGGTGGTGAGCGGAGCGGCCGCCGCCGGGCTCGGCTGGCTGGCCAGGTCGGGCGCCACGACCACCACCGACCACCATTACATCTTCCCCAAGGGGCGCGGCGACCTGTTCGCCGCTGAGATCGACGCCGCCCGGCGCATCGGCGTCCGCTTCCATCCCTGCCGGGGCTCGATGGACCGCGGTCGATCGGACGGCGGACTGCCGCCGGACGAGGTGGTGGAGAGTCTCGACGACATCCTCGAGGCCACCGCCGCCGCGATCGACGCCTACCACGACGACTCGTTCTCCTCCATGCTGCGGATCGCGGTGGCCCCCTGCTCTCCGTTCTCCGTCAGCAAGGACCTGCTGGTCGAGTCGGCCGGCCTGGCGCGGGCCAAGGGTGTACGGCTGCACACCCACCTCGCCGAGACCCTCGACGAGGAGGAGTACTGCCGCGAGCAGCTGAACCGCACTCCGGTGGAGTACATGGAGCAGGTCGGCTGGCTCGGCGACGACGTGTGGTTCGCGCACACCGTCCACCTGAGCGACTTCGACATCGCCACGATGGCGGACACGGGCACCGGTACGGCACACTGCCCCAGTTCCAACGCGCGGCTGGGCGCCGGCATCGCCCGTGTCCGCGACCTGCTCGGCGCCGGCGTCCCGGTCGGCCTGGGAGTGGACGGCGCGGCGTCGGCCGAGATGGTCCCCATGGTCGGCGAGCTCCGGCAGGCCGTGTACCTCCAGCGGGCCCGGTACGGCCCGAGCGCGCTGACCGCCCGGCAGGCCCTGGAACTCGGCACTCTCGGCGGCGCCCGGCTCCTCGGCAGGCAGAACGAGATCGGCTCCCTGGAGGTCGGCAAGCTCGCCGACGTCGCCGTCTGGCGGGTGGACGGCTTCCACGCGGCGGTCTGCGACCCGATGGTCGCGCTCGTCCACGGCCAGTCCCCGCCGCTGGCCAGGCTGCTGGTGGGCGGCCGGACGGTGGTGGCCGACGACGTGCTCGTCTCCGCGCCGCAGCAAGAGATCGCCGAGGCGGGCGCCGCCGCGGGCCGCCGCCTGATGGAACTGGCGAAGGAGGTCCTGTGACGACGATTCCGGCACGCGGGGAGAAGGACGTCGTCGCCCCCGGCCGCGGCGGGGTGGGCGAGAGCGTGCTCCGGCCCGACGGCACGCTCAAGGTCACGGGCGAGTTCGCCTACGCCTCCGACCTGTGGATCGACGGGATGCTGTTCGGCGTAACGCTGCGCAGCCCGCACGCTCGCGCCAGGATCCGATCGATCGACATCGGCCCCGCGCTCGCGGTGCCCGGCGTCGAGGCGGTCCTCACACACGAGGACGTGCCCGGGCGCAAAATGTACGGGCTGGAGCACTCCGACCAGCCCGTGCTCGCCATCGGCGAGGTCCGCCACCAGGGCGAGCCGATCGCGGTCGTCGCCGCCGACCACCCCGAGACGGCCCGGCACGCGACGGAGCAGATCAGGATCGAGTGGGAGGTCCTGGAACCGATCACCGACGCCCGCGCCGTCATCGCCGACCCGGACCGGCTCAAAGTCCAGAACCGCGGCGGCATCGCCCGCCACCAGCCGGTCCGGGTGGGAGACGTGGCCTCCGCCCGTGCGCGGGCGGAGGTCGTCGTGTCCGGTGACTTCTCCGTCGGCATCCAGGACCAGGCGTTCCTCGGGCCGGAGTCCGGCCTGGCGGTGCCGGGTGAGGACGGCGGGATCGACCTGTTCGTCGCCACCCAGTGGCTGCACAACGACCTCCGGCAGATCGCGCCCTGCCTCGGTCTGCCCGACGAGAAGGTCCGGATGACGGTGGCCGGCGTCGGCGGCGCGTTCGGGGGCCGCGAGGACCTGTCGATGCAGATCCACGCCGGCATGCTGGCGCTGCACACCGGCCGGCCAGTCAAAATCGTCTACAACCGTTACGAATCGTTCTTCGGCCACGTGCACCGGCACCCCGCGCTGATGCGCTACGAGTACGGCGCGACCCGCGACGGCAGGATCCTCTACGTCGCCGCCGAGATCGTCCTCGACGGCGGCGCCTACACCTCCTCCACGCTCGCGGTGGTGGCGAACGCGGCCTCCCTCGGCGTCGGACCGTACGAGATCCCCAATCTCGAGATCGACGCGTACGGCGTCTACACGAACAACCCCCCGTGCGGCGCGATGCGGGGTTTCGGCGCGGTGCAGGCCTGCTTCGCCTATGAGTCGATGATGGACCGGCTGGGCGAGGCCTGCGGCGTCGGGCCGGTGGAGATCCGCCGGATCAACGCCGCCGGCCAGGGGTCCAAGCTGGCCACCGGCCAGGTCATCGACTCGCCCGCCCCGCTGAAGGAGATGCTCACCCGGCTGGAGGCCATGCCACTGCCCGCGCCGTCGGGCACCACCGACCTGCGTGACCTGCCGGGCGGCGTCTCGCAGACCACCCACGGCGAGGGCGTGGCCCGCGGTATCGGCTACGGCGTGGGCATCAAGAACATCTGTTTCTCCGAGGGCTTCGACGACTACTCGACCGCCCGGGTGCGGCTGGAGGTCGTCGGCGGCGAGGCGACGGCGGTGGTGCACACCGCCGCCGCCGAGGTCGGCCAGGGCCTGGTCACGCTGCAGGAGCAGATCGCCCGTACCGAGCTGGGCGTCGACCGGGTGACCGTGCGGCCCGCCGACGACCGGATCGGCGACGCCGGCTCCTCCTCCGCCTCGCGCCAGTCCTACATGACCGGTGGGGCGGTGAAGGCGGCCTGCGAGGCGGTCCGCGCGGTCGTCCTCGCGCTGGCCCGGGAACACCTCGGTACGGCCCTCGGCGATCTGTCGCTCATCGGCGGAAAGGTCGTGTCGGCGTCGGCGGGTGCGCTGGCCGAGATCGCCGACGTCCTCGGTGATCGGGTCGTCGAGCAGACCCGCGAATACCACCACCGGCCCACCGTCGCCATGGACCCCGTCACCGGACAGGGCGACACCCATGTCCAGCTCGCGCTCTGCGTGCACCGCGCCGTGGTCGACGTCGACGTGGAGCTCGGCCTGGTCAAGGTGGTGGAGCTGGCCGCCGTCCAGGACGTCGGAAAGATCATGAATCGGCTCTCGCTGGAAGGCCAGATCCATGGCGGCTCCGCGCAGGGCCTCGGTCTGGCGCTGATGGAGGAGATCGTCGTCCAGGACGGCCTCGTCCGGAACCCGTCCTTCACCGACTACCTCATCCCCACGATCCTCGACATGCCGCCCATGCGGCTGGACATCCTCGAGAGTCCCGACCCGGCCGCCCCGTACGGACTGCGAGGCGCGGGAGAACCGCCCACGCTCTCCTCCACGCCTGCCATCGTCGCGGCCGTCCGCGACGCCACCGGAAGCGCGCTCACCCAGGTGCCGATCCGACCGGAGCACATATGCCGCTGATGTTCCTCAACGGCGGGGCGATGCGCGGCGGGCCGCTGCATCACCTCCTGGACGGCGCGCCGCTGGCCGCCGCGACCACGACCGCACCCCGATACCGCTTCTACTCGGTCGCCGACCGGTTCCCCGCCCTTCTTCCGGTCGCGCACGGCGGGGCCCGCATCGCGGGCGAGGTCTACGACGTGCCGATGGACGTGCTGCGCGACCGTCTGCTGCCGGCCGAGCCGCCCGAGCTGGAACTGGGCGTGATCGAGTTGGTCGACGGCACGTCGTCCCTGGCCATGGTTCTCCGCCGCCCGCCGACGTCCTTCCCCGAACTGTTCGACATCACCGAACACGGCGACTGGTCCGCCTACCGGAGAACGAGGTCCCCATGAGCCCGGACTCCGTCTTCGAGCTGGTCGTGCGCTCGCGCCGCACGCTGCTGCCCGAAGGAGAGCGGCCCGCGGCCGTGGCCGTTCGGGACGGCAGGATCGCCGCGATCGGCGACCACGACGACGCTCCCCCTGCCGGTACCCGGGTGGACCTCGGCGACATCGCGCTGCTCCCGGGACTCGTCGACACGCACGTCCACGTCAACGAGCCGGGCCGTACGGAGTGGGAGGGCTTCGCCACGGCGACCCGCGCCGCCGCGGCCGGCGGAGTGACCACCATCGTGGACATGCCGCTCAACTCGCTTCCACCCGTGACCACCGCCACGGCGCTGACCGCCAAGAAGGAGGCGGCGTCCGGCCAGTGCTACGTGGACGTCGGCTTCTGGGGTGGCGCGGTCCCCGGCAACACGCGGGAGCTGCGGGCCCTGCACCACGGCGGGGTCTTCGGCTTCAAGTGCTTCACCGCCGACTCCGGCGTGCCGGAGTTCCCTCCGCTGTCGTACGACGAGATGGAGAAGGCGTTCACCGAGATCGGGGCCTTCCAGGGCCTGGTCATCGTGCACGCCGAGGACCCGGGCGCACTGACGGCACCGGCCGACGGCGGTTATGACGCCTTCTTGGCCGCGCGGCCGCCGAGCGCGGAGCACAAGGCCGTCGAGCAGGTGATCCGGCTGGCCGAGACGACGGGGGTACGGGCGCACATCCTGCACCTGTCGGCCGCCGACTGCCTCGAGCCGCTGGCCCGGGCACGGGCTCGAGGCGTGCGGATCACCGTCGAGACCTGCCCGCACTACCTGACCCTGTCGGCCGCCGAAATCCGGCCGGAAGCCACCCACTTCAAGTGCTGCCCGCCGATCCGCGACGCCGCCAACCGGGACGGGCTCTGGCAGGGCCTCGCCGCCGGAGTGGTCGACTGCGTCGTGACGGACCACTCGCCCTGCCCGCCCGAACTCAAGCGCGGCGGGTTCGACAACGCCTGGGGCGGAATCTCCTCCCTTCAGCTCGGCCTGCCCGCCGTCTGGACCGAGGCGCGCCGCCGCGGTCACGACCTCGCGGACGTGGTGCGGTGGATGTCGGCCGCGCCGGCGGCGCTGGCGGGCGTCCCGGGCAAGGGCGCCATCGCGGTCGGCAACGACGCCGACCTCGTGGCCTTCGCCACGGACGAGACGTTCACCGTCGACCCGGCGGCGCTACGGACCCGTCACCACGTCACGCCCTACGCGGGCCGCGAGCTCACCGGCGTCGTGCGGGCCACCTGGCTGCGCGGCGAGGTCGTGGGCGACACGCCTCGCGGGCGCCTCCTGCGGAGACCCTCCGCAGTTGCGGAGAGTTGATCGATGGCCGATTTCACCTCGTTGCCGGATCTGGCGGTCCGGAACCTTGGCGGCTCCGTCCTCGCCGCGAGCGACGAGTCCTTCGCGGAACGGGAGAACCTGATCAACCCCTGGGCGGCCAGGCATCAGGCGGAGACCTTTGGCCGGAAGGGCCAGGTCTACGACGGCTGGGAGACCGCCCGGCGGCGGCCGTCCGCGCTCGGGCTGGAGGTCGACGACCGCGGCCACGACTGGGCCCTGGTCCGGCTCGGGCTGCCCGGCGTGATCCGGGGGGTCGTCATCGACACCGCCTGGTTCCGGGGGAACTTCCCGGCCTACGCCTCGGTCGAGGCCTGCGCGGCGGAGGGCCATCCGTCGGCCGAGGAACTGGCCGCCCGTGCCTGGGTGGAGATCGTGCCGCAGAGCCCGCTGACCGGGGACGCAGAGCACCGGTTCGCGGTCCTGGCAGCGCGGCGGTTCACCCATGTCCGCCTGAACATCTTCCCGGACGGCGGTGTCGCGCGGCTTCGCGTGCACGGCGAGGTCGTCCCGGATCCGCGGCTGCTGACCGGCCTGACGGTGGACCTGGCCTCGCTGGAGAACGGCGCACGCGTCACGGACTGCTCGAACCTGTTCTACTCCGCGCCGGAGAACATCCTGGCCCCAGGCCTGCCACGCCACCAGGGCGAGGGCTGGGAAACCGCGCGGCGGCGCGACGACGGCAACGACTGGGTCACGGTGGAACTGGCCGCCCCCGGCAGGCCGAGGCTGGTCGAGATCGACACCACCCATCTCAAGTACAACGCCCCAGGCTGGGCGGCGCTCTCCGGCCGGGACACCCGGGTGTCGGAGGAGTGGGCCCCTCTCCTGCCGCCCACCCGGATCCAGCCGGACGGCCGCCACCACTTCCGGCTCGACTCCACCGCCCCACCGGCCGAGGTGACGCACGTACGGCTCGACATCTACCCCGACGGCGGCGTGGGCCGGCTCCGTGTCTGGGGTGAGCTGACGGCCGACGGCGAACGGGCCCTGCGCGACCGCTGGGACGCCTTCGATGCCTGACTCCGCGGCGGCCGGCTCACGTGAAGTTCCTGTTACATCCATGACCGGCCCGTTCCCACGGGCTCGAGCGAGAGGTAGCGTCCACCTGTGCTGATCAGCCCACACGAGCAGGAGCGGCTGCTGATCCACGTGGCGGCCGGCCTCGCCCGCGACCGGCGCGCCCGCGGGTTGCGGCTCAACCATCCCGAGGCGACCGCGGTCATCGCCTCCTATGTCCTGGAGGGCGCCCGCGACGGGCGGAGCGTCGCCGAGCTCATGGAGACCGGGCGCACCGTGCTCACCCGCGAGGACGTCATGGAGGGGATTCCGGAGATGCTCGACTCCGTACAGGTCGAGGCGACCTTCCCCGACGGCACCAAGCTCGTCACCGTCCACCGGCCGATCCCGTGACGCCCCCTCGCCCGAGGCGGGGAGGCCACGCGGGTTCCGCCAGAGGGAGGTTCGAATGAGCGCCGGATCCGTCCCGGGCGAGATCGTGGCCGGAGAGGGCCGGGTGGAGCTGAACCCGGGCCGTCCACGTACGACGCTCACGGTCGTCAACACCGGAGACCGGCCGGTGCAGGTCGGCTCGCACTATCACTTCGCGCAGGCCAACGACGCGCTCGACTTCGACCGGGAGGCCGCGCGCGGCCACCGGCTCGACGTGCCCGCGGGCACCGCAGTGCGGTTCGAGCCGGGGATCGCCCGCGAGGTGTCGCTGGTGCCCTTCGCCGGGCGCGCGGTCGTACCGGGGCTGCGCCATGACTGACATCTCGCGCTCCCGCTACGCCCAGCTGTACGGACCGACCGCCGGCGACCGCGTGCGCCTGGCCGACACCGACCTGTTCATCGAGGTCACCGAGGATCTGTCCCGGGGTGTGGGGGCGGGCGACGAGGCGGTCTTCGGCGGCGGCAAGGTGATCCGCGAGTCCATGGGCCAGGGCATGGCGACGCGCGCCGACGGGGCGCCCGACCTGGTGATCACCGGAGTCGTGGTGCTGGACCACTGGGGCGTGGTCAAGGCCGACGTGGGTGTGCGCGACGGGCGGATCGTCGCGCTCGGCAAGGCCGGCAACCCGGACACGATGGACGGTGTCCATCCCAGCCTGGTGATCGGCCCGTCCACCGAGATCCTGGCCGGCAACGGCAGAATCCTCACGGCGGGGGCGGTCGACTCGCACGTCCACCTGATCTGCCCGCAACTCGTCGACGAGGCGCTCGGCGCCGGTGTCACCACGCTCATCGGCGGCGGCACCGGCCCGGCCGAGGGCACCAAGGCGACGACGGTGACCCCCGGCGCCTGGAACCTGGCCCGGATGCTGGAGGCGATGGATCCCTACCCGGTCAACGTGGCGCTGCTCGCCAAGGGCAACACGGTGTCCGAGGAGGGCATGTGGGAGGCGCTGCGCGGCGGCGCGTCCGGTTTCAAACTGCACGAGGACTGGGGATCGACCCCGGCCGCGATCGACGTGTGCCTGCGCGTCGCCGACGCCTCGGGCGTCCAGGTGGCCCTGCACTCCGACACCCTCAACGAGGCCGGTTACGTCGAGTCGACGCTGAACGCCGTCGGCGGCCGGTCCATCCACGCGTACCACACCGAGGGCGCGGGCGGCGGGCACGCGCCGGACATCATCACGGTCGCCGGGTACCCGAACGTCCTGCCGTCCTCGACCAACCCGACCCGGCCGCACACGGTCAACACGCTCGACGAGCACCTCGACATGCTCATGGTCTGCCATCACCTGAATCCGTCGGTGCCGGAGGACCTCGCGTTCGCCGAGTCGCGGATCCGCCCGACCACGATGGCGGCCGAGGACGTCCTGCACGACATCGGCGCGATTTCGATGATCGGCTCGGACTCCCAGGCCATGGGCCGGATCGGCGAGACCGTCATCCGCACCTGGCAGACCGCGCACGTGATGAAGGGCCACCGGGGCGGCCTGGACGACAACCTGCGCGCCCGTCGTTACGTCGCCAAGTACACGATCTGCCCGGCGATCGCGCACGGTCTCGACGCGGAGATCGGCTCGGTCGAGGTGGGCAAGCTCGCCGACCTGGTGCTGTGGGATCCGGCGTTCTTCGGCGTGCGGCCGCACGTCGTGCTCAAGGGCGGCATGATCGCCTGGGGACAGATGGGCGACGCGAACGCCTCCATCCCGACGCCGCAGCCGGTGTTCCCCCGCCCGATGTGGGGCGCCACCGCGGCCCCGGCCACCTCGGTGCACTTCGTCGCCCCCGCCGCGCTGGACGACGGCCTCGCCGAACGCCTCGACGTGAAGCGGCGCCTGGTCGCGGTCAAGGACACCCGGCGGCTGGCAAAGGCGGACATGCCACTGAACGACGCGCTGCCGGAGATCAAGGTCGACCCGGACACGTTCACGGTGAGCATCGACGGGGACGAGGTCGAGCCCGCGCCCGCCTCCGAACTGCCCATGGCCCAGCGGTACTTCCTGTTCTGATGGACGCCGCGCTGCTGCTGCTCGCCGACTCCCGGCTCCCCGCGGGCGGGCACGCGCACTCGGGCGGCCTCGAGACGGCCGCCGCGACCGGCGTCGTCCACGATCTGGCCACACTCGCCGACTTCCTGCGCGGCCGACTCGCGACCACGGGACTCGTCACGGCGAGCCTGGCGGCGGCCGCCTGCGCGCACGCACGGCCCGGAGCCGGCGCCCGCACGCCACCTGCGGAAACGTCGCCGAGTGACCTCGCCGGCTGGGCCCGGCTCGACGCCGAGGCGGACGCGCGCACGCCGTCGCCCGCGCAGCGGCGGGCCTCGCGGGCGCAGGGGCGGGCGCTGCTGCGCGTCGCCCGCGCCACCTGGCCCGGTCCCGTGCTGGAGAGCCTGGCCGCGGCGTCCGGCAGCCCGCACCATCCGGTCGCGCTCGGCGCCGCGGTCGCCGCCGCGGGCGGCGCTCCGGAACGGGCGGCGCAGATCGCGGCGTACGGATCGGTGACCGGTCCGGCCTCGGCGGCGGTCCGCCTGCTCGGGCTCGACCCCCTGGGCGTGCACCGGGTGCTCGCGGGCCTCGCCGGACGGATCGACGCCGTCGCGGCGGAGGCGGCCGAGGGCGTACGCGCCGGTGACCTGCCCGCGGCCTCCGCGCCCGCGCTGGACGTGTTCGCCGAGCTTCACCAGCAGGCCGAACTTCGCCTGTTCGAATCCTGAGACTGGACACTGAGATCGGAGGCCCCGTGGGACTGGACCACAGCCACGACCCGCACGAGCCGCAGTCGCACCGTGCCCTGCGGCTCGGCATCGGAGGCCCCGTCGGCAGCGGCAAGACCGCCCTGGTCGCCGCGCTGTGCCGCCTGCTCCGCGACGAGGTCGCGCTGGCCGTCGTCACGAACGACATCTACACGACCGAGGACGCCGACTTCCTGCGCCGGAACGGCGTGCTGGACGACGACCGGATCGCGGCCGTCCGGACCGGCTGCTGCCCGCACACGGCGATCCGTGACGACATCTCCGCCAACCTCGACGCCGTCGAGGCGCTGGAGGACCGGCACGGTCCCCTCGACCTGGTGATCGTGGAGAGCGGTGGTGACAATCTCACCGCGACGTTCAGCCGCGGGCTGGTCGACCGGCAGATCTTCGTCCTCGACGTGTCCGGCGGCGACAAGGTTCCCCGCAAGGGCGGCCCGGGGGTCACCACCGCTGACCTGCTGGTGATCAACAAGACCGACCTCGCGGCGTTGGTCGGCGCCGACCTGACCGTCATGGCACGCGACGCCGAACGCGTGCGGGCCGGCCTGCCGATCGCCTTCACCTCGCTGCGAGAACGCCCGGACGTTCCGGAGGTGACCGCCTGGGTCCGCTCCACCCTCGCCGAACACGCACCCGCGTGACTCTGGCCACGGGAGGCCACGCGACCGCTCTCACGGACGCCGGGCGGAACACGGGTGGCCGCACCGGTTTCGCGGCGCGCGCGGCCGTGCGCGCCGAGCGCGGCCCCGGCGGGCGGACCCGCATCACGCGGCTGCGCTCTGACGGTCCGCTCGCACTGCGCGAGTCCGGCGAGTCGGTCTATCTGGTCGGTGCGGGGGCGGGGCCGCTCGGGGGCGACGACCTGGAGCTGACCATCGACGTCGGTCCAGGCGCGCGGCTCGACGTCCGCTCGGCGGCGGCAACGCTCGTCCTGCCGGGACGCCGAAACGCGGGAGCGTCACGCTTGGTCGTACGGGCCGACGTCGCGGCCGGAGCGCGGCTCGTCTTCAGTCCCGAACCCGTGATCGCCGCGGCCGGCTGCGACCACCAGGCGCGTGCGGAGGTGACGCTCGCCGAAGGCTCGGAACTGGTGTGGCGGGAGGAGATCGTGCTGGGCCGCCACGGTGAGCCCGCCGGCCGCTATGTCGGCCGGTTCGATGTCACGGTCGGCGCGGAGCCGCTGCTCCGCCACGAGTTGCGGATCGACGAGGACGCCACGAGCGGCGCCGTGCTCGGCGACGCGGGGGCCGTCGGCACCCTGCTGATCACCGGCGTCACCGCGGAGCCGTACGCCGACGAAGGGCTGGCCGTGCTGCCGCTCGCCGGCCCCGGCGTCCTGGTGACGGCCATGGCCGCCGACACCGTACGGCTGCGAGAGCGATTGGAACGGGGCCGCCGCCTCCTCACCTGACGCGAGCCCTCCGGTCGGCCCGGCGGACGCCGACTTGCGCGAGGAGCGCGGGCGGGCATCTGCCGGGCGTCCCGAGGAGCGCGGTGCGTGGCGTCCCACTCCGCGAGCGGCCGATGGTATGGGCGGATTAGGTGGTCGAGGTGGCCGCTTCCGCCGTGGCGGGTGAGTTCCAGGTCGAGCGCGAGCGTCCCGGTCGGCGAATGGTGTGCACCGACCGGGACGCCGGGGCTGCGGCGGGTGGGGGGAATCGCCGGTGGCCGCGCTCAGTCCTTCTGCTCGTCTTGGGTCGGTGCGCTTCTTGCGCTGACGGTGGGCATGGCGACGTCCACGGGTCCCGCGCTCCTGCTCTTGCACTGGTCGTGGCAGTTCTTCTCCAGGCTGCAGCAGAGCGAGCAGATGGTCCCTGAGTGGAATGGGCACCCGGCGATGTCGGGACGTTCGAAGACCTCTTGGCAGACGGTGCAGGTGAGGGTGGCCGCGGAGGGCAGTCCGTCGACGAAGAGCGGCTCGGGCAGGTCGTCGGTTCGGGCGATGTAGTACCGGCCCTTCGTCGCCACGGCGAGAACCGGAGAGAGGACCATCGCGATGCCCAGGGCGATGAAGGGGGAGAAAGCCTTGCCGTACGGTCCGAAGGCGTTGAAGTACGCCAGGATGGAGACGGCCGAGGCGACGAGCATGGAGCCGAAGCCGACGGGGTTGAAGTTGTACAGGTGGGCTCGTTTGAACTCGATGTAGGACGGGCTGAGCTTCAGCGGCTTGTTGATCATCAGGTCGGCGACGACCGCGCCGATCCAGGCGATGGCCACGTTGGAGTAGAAGCCGAGGACCGTGTTCAGGAAGCCGAAGACCCCGCCTTCCATGAGCGCGAGTGCGACGCCGACGTTGAGGAAGATCCATACCACCCGGCCGGGATGCCAGTGCAGCAGCCGGGAGAAGAAGTTGGACCAGGACAGCGATCCGGAGTAGGCGTTGGTCGTATTGATCTTGATCTGGGACAGCACGACGAAGAAGGTGGCCAAGCCCAGCGCGACGGGTGCGGCGAAGGTGCGAAAACCGGCGAGGTACTGCTGGATCGGCTGATCCGCCTTCACCAGGCCGACGCTGTCGGCGATGTAGAAGGCCAGGAAGGCGCCGCCGAGTTGTTTGAACGCGCCGAGGATCACCCACCCGGGGCCGGCGCTGAGCACGGCTGCCCACCACTTGCGGGAGTTCTCCGGGGTCTTGTCGGGCATGAAGCGCAGATAGTCCACCTGCTCGCCGATCTGCGCGATCAGAGAGAGCGCGACGCCTGCTCCGGCGCCCACGCCGAGCATGCTGAACGCGGATCCGGTGGGTGAGTTGCCGGCGAAGTGGGTGAAGCGTGAGAACTTGTGGGGGTCTTGGATGGCGATGGAGATGAACGGCGCGACCATCAGGACCAGCCAGATGGGCTGCGTCCATACCTGCATCTTCGACAGCGCGGTCATGCCGTAGATCACCAGCGGGATGATCGCCAGCGAGGCGATGAGGTAGGCCACGGGAAGCGGAATGTGCAGGCCCAGTTGTAGTGCCTGGGCCATGATCGAGCCTTCGAGGGCGAAGAAGATGAACGTGAAACTCGCGTAGATGACCGAGGTGAGGGTCGATCCCAGATATCCGAAACCGGCCCCTCGGGTCAGCAGATCCATGTCGATGGAGTACTTGGCCGAGTAGTAGGAGATCGGGATGCCGGTGGCGAAGATGACGACGGCGGCGGCCAGGATCGCGATGAGTGCGTTGGTGAAGCCGTTGGAGATGGCGATGGATCCGCCGATGGCGAAGTCCGCCAGGTAGGCGATTCCGCCGAGCGCCGTGGTGGCGACGACATAAGGGGTCCAGCGGCGGAAGGACTTCGGCGCATAGCGAAGCGAGTAGTCCTCGAGCGTGGAGTTCTGCGTCCAGCGGTTGTATCGGCGGGAGGTCGTTCCAGAGACGGTGTCCGGGGGGTTTTCCGATATCTGTTCGGGCGTCGCCGCCGCTGCTATAGACACGTCCGAATCCATGGGGTCAGACGCTAAATATCACCTGTTTCCGCCGACGCCCCGAAAGGTAACGGCCGCGTTTCGCCCGACAGGTCCGTGATGTAGCTACTCGCCGAAATCGCGTCACACTCCGCCTGCCACCTCGCGTGCCGCGCGTCCCGAAGGGCGCTTCGTGCCGACAAGGGATCAGCGGCCGCTGACGCGGTGGGCGGCGGTGGCCAGGAGCAGGGCGGCGTGCACGTCGGGATCGGTGACCGTGTGGCCGAGCAGTGCCTCGATGCGCTGCAAGCGCTGGTAGAAGGACTGGCGGCGCAGGTGGAGCACTGCCGCGGTGCGGGTGGCGCTGCAGCCGTGCAGCAGGAATGTCTCCAGAGTGCGCACCAGGTCCGTACGGTGCGAGGCGTCCCACTCCACGAGCGGGCCGATGGTGTGGCGGACCAGGTGGTCGAGGTGACCGCTCTTTCCGTGGCGGGTGAGTTCCAGGTCGAGGGCGATGGTGCGCGCGCTGATCATCCGGGAGCCTGGCCGCAGGTCCAGGGCGGCCCGGGCGTCGCGCAGCGAACCGCCGAGTTCGCCGACCTCGGTCGCCGGATGCCCGACCGCGATCCGCACCTGCGGCGCGCTCAGCCGACGCAGCGCCTCGTCGAGCGCCTGCTGCGCCGCGCCGACGACGTCGCCGACGCTGCGGGGAACGGCGAGGACGCCCAGGACGAGCCGCGACACCCGGCCGCGCAGCGCGGGCGTATGCAGGACGCGGGCGGCGCGGTCGATGACGGCCAGCGCGGCCGCGGTCTCCAGCGCGTCGGCGGCGAGCCCGATCAGCAGGTGATCCGCCGCTGGACGAAAGCCCGCCAGCGCCGCCCGTATCGACGACTCGGCCTGGCCTTCGGCGGTGCCCTCCAGAAGGTCGGTGAGGAGGGCGGCGGCCAGCCGGTCGGGCTCACGCGGCGGGTCGCCGGTGCGCAGCATCGCCAGCGCCAGCGCGACCGTGGTGCGCTCCAGCGCCACCGCCAGGTCCTCGGTGGGCAGCGGAGAGCCCGGCCCGGCGACCAGTCGTCCCCACGTCGTCCCCAGCACGGTGACCGGCGCCTCGGCCAGCGGCGTCTCCGCGGCCCGCCACGCCTCGCGGTCGCCGGCGACGCCGTGCGCGGCGACCAGTGCTCCGTTCTCGGCGACCAGGATCAACGGCCCGCCCACCACTCCGGCGGCTGCCGCGAGGAGTCCGGGGACGCCGATGCCCGCGATCAGGACGTCGTTGAGCGCGCGGCTGATGGAATCGCCCAGCCGCAGCCGGTGGCCTGCCTGGTCGACGATGCGGGTGTTGGCGACCTCGGCGATCCGGCTGAAGGGGACGACGGCATTCAGGGTGATGAACGGCAGTTCCTGCCGGCGGGCCTCGGCCACCAGTTCGCCCGGCGCCTCGGGGAACGTCCGGCCGAGCTCCAGCGCGACGCCGGCGACGTCGCGTTCGGCGATCTCGCGGAGATAGTGCCGCCGCGCTCCGGCGTCGGTGCCCGCCAGGCCGAGACCCGTGGTCAGCAGCAGTTCGCCACCGGTCAGCAGCGGGCCGATCTCGTAGATCTCGCTCGAGTGCACCCAGCGGACGACCCGGTCGAGCGCGCGCTCGCCCGCGAGCACCACGGGGCGGGCCTCGTGCATCACATCGATCGCGAGAATCTCGCGGAGCGTGAGGGGCATCACACCAGCTCATTACGGATCGTCCACTTCAGAAGCTCATAGTACGGACGTCTTGTCCATTCCCCTTCCCGGGTCGCGCGGCGATAGTGGGCCCATGACCAGTGATGTCGTCGATGACGCTGCGATGCTGAGCGTCGCGCTGGAGGAGGCGCGCGCCGGGTACGCCGAGGGCGGTGTCCCGGTCGGGGCCGCGCTGTTCGGCGCCGACGGGCGGCTTCTCGGGCGCGGGCGCAACCGGCGGGTCCAGGACGACGACCCGTCGACCCACGGCGAGACCGCGGCGTTCCGCGCGGCCGGCCGGCAGCTCACGTACCGCAGCACGACCATGGCCACGACGCTGTCGCCGTGCTGGTACTGCAGCGGGCTGATCCTGCAGTTCGGCATCTCCCGGGTGGTCGTCGGCGAGGCGCGGACGTTCGAGGGCCACCACGAGTGGCTGGCCGGGCACGGTGTCGAGGTCGTCGTGCTCGACGACCTGGAGTGCGCCGAGCTCATGACCGCCTTCATCAAAGAACAGCCCCACATCTGGAACGAGGACATCGGAGAGAGCTCATGAGTACGAGTGGCGTCGTTCCTGTCATCGACCTCACCGCCTGGTTCGAGGGCGACGCCGGCGCCCGGGCGGACGTCGCGGCGCGCGTCGACGCGGCCCTGCGAGAGATCGGCTTCCTGGTGGTCACCGGGCACGGAGTGCCGGCGCCGTTGCGCGAACGGATCCGCGCGGCGGCCAAACGGTTCTTCGCGCTCCCCGACGCGCTGAAGGAACCGTACGCCGTCACGGTCGGCGAGCGCGGCTGGCTGCCGCCCGGCGTCGAGGCCAACGGCTACGCCGAGGGCACACCGACCCCGCCGGACCTGAAGGAGACGTTCGCGGTCGGCGCCGACCAACCGACCGGCGACGCGGAGATCGACGCCGAGTGGTTCCTGCCGAACGTCTGGCCCGCCGAGGAGCCTGAGCTCGAGCCGTCGCTCACCGACTACCTCGGCCGGATGCGGGCGCTCGCCGACGAGCTGCTGACGCTGTGCGCGGCGGCGCTCGGGCTCGCACCGGGCTTCTTCACGGCCCGGACGGGGCACCCGTCGTACACGCTGAACATCAACCGGTATCCGCCGTTGTCCCAGGTGGGGCCGGCCGGGCCGGGGCAGTTCCGCATCGGCCCGCACACCGACTTCGGCACGGTCACGATCCTCGACCGGCAGAACGGCGTCGGCGGCCTGCAGGTGTACAGCGCCGACGGCGGCTGGGTGAACGCACCGTATGTCGAGGACTCCTTCACCATCAACATCGGGGACCTGCTGGCCCGCTGGACCGGTGACCGCTGGCGCTCGAACCGGCACCGGGTCCTGCCACCGGATCCGAGCGCCCCGGACGAGGAACTCGTCTCGCTCATCTACTTCTACGAGTGCGATCCGGGCGCCCTGATCGAGTCCATCGCGCCGCCGATCGGCCGGGTGATCCACGAGCCGGTGCGCGCCTCCGACTACCTCCTCGACAAGCTCAACGCCATCACGGTGGGCTGACCGCTCCCCGCTGGATCGAAAGGCACGCCCATGACGGTGCTCAAGGAGCCTGCGCCCTCCCTGGACGTACGGGAGGGCACGTACGGCGAGAAGGTCGCGGCGGTCGAGCCCGGCGGCGCGGAGTTCATCCCGCTCGCCGAGCGTCACGGCCGACCGCGGCAGCTGCTGTGGACCTGGACGTCGCCGAACCTGGAGTTCGCCACCGTGTTCCTCGGTGTGCTCGCGGTCGCCGCGTTCGGGCTGAACTTCTGGCAGGCGGTGCTGGCGATCATCGTCGGCACGGTCCTCGGCTCGGTCACCCACGGTGTGCTGTCCGCGCGCGGCCCGGCGCACGGGGTGCCGCAGATGGTGCTGAGCCGGATCTCCTTCGGCCACTGGGGCAACGCCCTGCCGGCCGGGCTGAACGCCGTCGTCGCGGGGATCGGCTGGTTCGCGGTCAACAGCGTCAGCGGCGCGCTCGCGCTGAACACGCTGACCGGCTGGCCGCGGGCGCTCTGCCTGGTCATCGTGGTCGTGGTCATGGTGGTCCTGGCCTTCTTCGGGCACAACCTCGTGCACGCCTTCGAGAAGTACGCCCTGCCGGTGCTCGCCGTGATCTTCGCCGTGGCCTCCCTGATCATCCTGGCGAAGTCGCATCCCGGCGCCCCCGGGCACGGCGGTGGCCTGGGCGGCTTCCTGCTGACCGTCGGTGCGACGTTCGGCTACGCCGCCGGCTGGAACCCGTACGCGGCCGACTACACGCGCTACCTCCCCGCGGACAGCAGCCGGAAGGCCGTCGGCCTGTCCGCCGGGCTCGGCGTGTTCGTCTCCTGCATTGTCCTGGAGATCGTCGGGGCGGCGTCCGTCACGATCGGCGGCGACGCGCTGGGCCAGCCCACCTCGGCCTTCACCGGCCACCTCCCGACGGCCGTCGCCGACCTCACGCTGCTGGCGATCGCGCTCGGCGGCATCGCGGCCAACGCGCTGAACGTCTACTCGGGGGCGATGTCCTTCGTCGCCCTGGGCATCAAGCTGCCGATGGCTCTGCGGCGGGCCATCGTCGCCGTCGTGTTCGGCTCGATCGGCTTCGTCGTCGCGCTGTCCGGCCTGCACGACGCCGGGCAGAAGTACGAGGCGTTCCTTCTGGTGATCTCGTACTGGATCGGCCCCTGGCTGGCCGTGTTCCTGCTCGACCAGTATCTGCGACGCGGTACGGACGTGGACGGCCTGCTCTTCGACCGGCGGCACCGCAACTGGGCCGGTCCCGTCGCGATGGTGGTCGGCGTGGTGCTGTCGGTGTGGCTGTTCTCCAACCAGCAGAAGTACGTCGGGCCGGTGCCGAAGCACGTCAAGTCCGTCGGTGACATCGCGTTCGAGGTCGGCTTCGTGATCTCGGCCCTGGTGTACCTCGTGCTGTGGCGGACGAAGGCCAGCCGCGTCAGGGAGGCGTAAAGCAGCTAACGCGAAAGGTCGCCGCCGGGCATCCGGCGGCGACCTTTGCTCGTTGGTCTCTCACCGCTCGAAGGTGCGGCGCGCCTCCTTGGCGGCGTCCTTGGCCTGCTCGCCGACCTGCTTGGCGCCGCCCGCCATGCGGTCCCTGCGCCCCTCGCCCTCGAGTGCTCATGATCACGCGAATGCCAGCACGACCGCATTGCTCACCGGCAAGAACACGTCAGCGGCGCGCGATTGCTCGTGATCATCCGGATCTTACAGAGGAGGAGGGCCTTGCTTGGCCTGCTTGCTTGTAGGACTCGCGGATCAGTGAGCAAATCCTGGTGATTCCGCTCCCGTCGTTACCTCAGCGGGCCGCTGAACATGGCGAATGGCTCGCTTTTGAAAGAATCCGGTGGCATCGATCCCACCGCGATGGTGGCGGAGGTTCCAGGCACGGCCGCCATCGCGGTGACGTCCTCGCTGTCTTTGGGCGCCACACCGACGCACCATCGTTCCCGATCGAAGTAGAGGTAACGGTCGCCGGAGCCGGCGTCCCCGATGGGCGCGAGGAGTCGTAGGCGTCCCGCGGTGTCGGCGGCCGCGTACACGTGCCGTTCGACCGGCCGGCCCGGCAGGGGTGCGGGGAACGCGCTTGCGCTCCAGCGGCGGCCGTTCCAGTGTGCCACCTGGAGCCGCGAGGACGTGCAGACCAAGACAGGTGTGGCATCGTGCATTTGCGCCTTCTCTGTGGAGGCGCACGCATATTCCGGCAGCCACGCGTTGCCGGGAGAGGAAGCAACGACGGCTCCGGCCACAGTGTCCGCCGAGGGCAACACCGTGCCCGCCGAGGGCAATACCGTGCGCAGCCACCGACGGCCGTCCCAGTGCGCGGCCAGCGGCCGCCGGTCGTCGGTGCCGGTGGCCCATACGTCGGACGCCGACCCCACGGTCATCCGGTCTACGCCGCAGCCTCGTGCGCACGGCAGCGACTGACGACGCCATCGACGGCCGTCCCAGCGCAGCAGCGTGGAATGCCTTGGTAGCTCAATTTCTATCCCGGGGAAGTAATTCAGCCAGACAGGCCCGCCGGGGGCAGCCGTCAACCGCAACTCATCGGCCGGGCCGGCTCCAGGCAGCGCGCCGAACGGAACAGGCCGCCAGGACCTGCCATCCCAGTGAAAGATCTGGTTGCCGCCATGAACCAGGTCGCCTCCGGCGGCCCAGACATCGGTGGCCGATACCGCCGCCACGTCCTTGAGCAGAACCGACGAGGGCAGCCCCTCGGTCATCTCCGTCCAGCGGCTTCCATCCCAGCGGACCGCATACGGATGGCTGGGCGAACCGGCCTGTCCGGTCCCGGTATGTCCCACGGCGAACACGGCATGCGCATCGGCCGCGGACACATCGTCCAGGCCACCGATGCCCCGAAGCGGCAGTCTCGCCATCCGGTGCCAGGCAGGCGCGCCACCTGGCACCGGAGACACACCGGTCACGCCGCTGGACTTGGCCGACCGGTCGTGCCCCGAACCGCACGCCGTGACCGCACCCGTGATAATTACAGTCACGACGACGCGGGCGCTAACACGACAACTCCGTCGAGACATCCGCTCCCGCCGCTACTCGGTGCAGTTGCACGAGGTGATCGAGGCAGTGCTCGCCGACGGACTCGTCGGCCAGGCCCACACCGCGCCGAGATCTCCTACGCCAGCGTGAGACATTACCTAAACGACGGCATCGCGCTCCTGCACGCCCTCATCCAACTCGCTCAAGGCCACCCCCGGCTCCCCGAAACAGCCTGAGATTCAGCTCACCAAACTGCGGGCAGATGGCAGTTACGTCACTTGCCCAGCGGCACATGTCACTGGAACCGAAAGTTGCTCAGCGCGAGGTATGGGCGTTCGGTAAGGCGATCGTCGGGGTAGTCGCCGGCCGTTGACCGCGCGATCGGCATGGCACTGCCATCCAGGGCCACCCAGACGGTGCTCATGGGGCCCCCGCCCACTTCCAGTTCGACGACCGGCGTATGGCCGATCCGCGAGAGTCCAACCTTCCGGTACGAGCGCGGCGCTTGGCGCAGCCCAGCCGCAAGCTGGCGGGGAGTCACCGCCTGTAGCAGGGAGCGCTGCTGCGCGGCGAGCTGGTCCGACGGCGGTTGGCCGGATTTCGCGCCCACCGTGGTCAGGGTGTCACCATCGAGCCGAACATGGTCTCCTCGAGTCGGCGTATTTCGGTCGTCGATGTCCGCCCAGCCGTCCACGACTCCTCCGTGGTGGGAGATCTGGACGTCGACTGTTGTCGCTCCCTCTTCACCGGACAGCCCCAAAAGTCCCCTGACGTGGTAGGAGCCCACTCGGCCCAGCGCACCTACCGCATCGTTCAGAATCTGCTGCGCAGACTTGCCCCGCACGTTCGAGGCATCCAGCCTGTCCGAAACATGCCCGGATCCATCGCACGCAGCCACGAGCAGGACGGTGGCCACCACGACACTCAACAACGCTCGGCAGCTGAGCATTGGCTCATGCTCCTCCGCTGCCGAACCGAGATCAAATCAGACTGCTAGAGGAGAGCTGACCAGTCACCGACCGAGATCCAAAGGGAGGGTGAGGCGAAAGGTTCGGACGTCACGAACGCTGCTCATGGCACCCCTCTATGTCAAGGGGCTGTCTTCTCCGGTTTTGACGAGGTTGGCCTGCTGGGCTCGTGCGTCCGCGATGAGTTGTCGGTAGAGGACG
>NZ_JBFAJC010000031.1:0-119469 GCF_040655075.1 Actinoallomurus sp. NPDC050550
TCCTAAACCCCCCCCCACCCTGAATTCGTGTCCCGCCCCAGATTCCCCGACCCCCCCCCCCGCCCCCCCGCACCACCGGCTGACTCACTCCGCGTCGGCGATGTTTCCGAGAATGCGTACGGCGCGTTCGCGGACCGCGGCGTCGGTGTCCGCGAGCCGTCCTTGCGCGATCTCACGGACGGCCGCGCGTGAGACGGCATGGTCGCGGTCTTCCCGCACCGCCAGCCAATGGGCGTTGTGCAGCGCGACCAACGCAGATCTGCGGATCTCGGCGTCAGGGCTCCCCACGAGGTCGCGCACAGTGTCGAACGCCCATTCGTCGCGGTGGGCGAGTTCTTCGAACGCCGCGGCACGGGTTCCCGGATCCGAGTCGGTCAGAAGCGGGCGCAGCGTGTCCCGTACGGTCGCGGATTCAGCGTCCGGGATTCTCGTGAGAACAGATATCGCCGCCCGCCGGACGGCGGGAGTCACGTCGGCCAGAAGCGGGCGCACCGCGTCGAAGACCACGGTGGCGTCGGCGTCCTGCTGCGCACGCAACGCTCTCACCGCCTGCAGCCGTACCGTGGGATCGGTGTCACGCAGCGCGGGCACGATCGCCGAGGTGGCGCCTTGGCTGCATCCGGTGGCCAGCGCCCACATCGCGGCGGCGCGCACACGCGCCGGTCGCGGCGGTGCGGCGGTCGCTCCGAGATTCGCGATCTGCAGCGCCGAGGGGCGCTGATGCTGCAACACCCGCGCCAACACCCCTGTCGTCCGCGCGGCCCACACCGCCTCCTCGACATCGGAGTGACCCAGAGAATCGCCCGGCCGCTCGAAGTCGTTCGTCCGAAGCCGGGAGCGGCCGCCGGAGACCTCCCTGTCCAGCCAATCCTCATACCATGCGATGAAGTCCCGGGCCGGATGATAGATGGGGTCGAAGAAGTCGTTGTCCTTCTCGACCACGACCATCCGTCCGCGTCCCGGACCGCTCACGACCAGCAGGGTCCAGATCTCGGCGGGATCGTGGTACCTCCATTCCTCGTCGTACTGGCGATTCAGCCACAAGGTGCCGCAGGACAGCGCATCGGGTCCGTGACCTCGCGTCCACGCGGGACCCACGAATTCCTCGGGGTGAAACGGGAAACCCTCCATCAGGCTCACGTGGTGCCGATCCGGGTCCAGGGGTTCCAGGCCCCGGTACGGCCCGGCGCCGCCGTTGCCCAGCGTCGTGACGAAGGCGCGGTACTCCTCCGGCAGCCGTACTCCGTGGCGTTCTTCGAACGCGATCACCGCGTCCTCGGCCAGCGCCGGCTTCAGAACATATCGCTGCGAAATCCGTACGTCCGGCCGGCTTCGAGCCCTCAGCCCCTCCAGCTTCGCCGCGACCCGGCCAAGCCGCTCCGCGGCCGACCCCGCACTCTCGCTCATGTCAGGAACGCGCCGCGCCGGCGACGTGGACCGTGGCGCGAAGTGGCAGGTCGCGGGACGAGTCGCCGACCGCGACCTGGTACGAGCCGCGAACGGTCGTCCAGGCGTGTGCGGCCGTGTCCCAGACCGAGAAGGCCCGTCGGTCGAGGGTGAACGTCAGCCGCCGCGTCTGGCCCGGCCGCAGGGACACCTTCTGGAAGCCCTTCAACTGGCGGGGCGGTTCGCCGGCGAGGGCCGGATCGCTCAGGTACACCTGCGCCACGTCGGTGCCGGCCCGGCGCCCGGTGTTGGTGACGTCCACCTGGACCGTGACCCTGCCATCGCGCGCCGGCACCGGACTGACGTGCAGCCGCCCGTACCGGAAGGTGGTGTAGGACAGGCCGAAGCCGAACGGGAACAGCGGCGTGATGTCCTGGCCGTCGTACCAGCGGTAGCCGATCTGCAGACCTTCGGAGTACGTCGCCGTGCCTCCGACGCCGGGCCACCGATCCGGCGTGTGCGCCGGGGTGTCTCCATCGGCACGCGGGAATGTCACCGGAAGCTTGCCGGACGGGTTGACGTCCCCGAACAGGACGGCGCTCACCGCGTTGCCGTCCTCCTCTCCGGGGTACCACGCCTCGACGACGGCGGGCACCTTGTCCAGCCACGGCATGAGCACCGGCGCGCCGCTCTTCACGACGACGACGGTGTGCGGGTTGGCCGCCGCCACCGCTGCGACGAGCCGATCCTGGTCGCCGGACAGGGACAGGCCGGTTCGGTCCTGTCCCTCCTTCTCGTCGTCGCCCACCATGACGATCGCGACGTCCGCCGACCGGGCGAGCGTCGCGGCGGCCGTCACGTTGGAGCCGTCTGCGTACGAGACGGTCGAACCGGACGGCAGCGGGTTCTTGATGCCGGTGACCGGGTCCACCGTGTAGAGGGGCAGCACCTGCGAGCTGCCGCCGCCACCGGTGCGCGCCGCGCCGGCGTACGGCCCGATCACCGCGACCGACCGGGTCCGGGCGGGATCGAGCGGGAGCTGCGCGCCGGAGTTCTTGAGCAGCACGGTGCCCTGCTCGGCGATGCTCCTGGCGATGGCGCCGTCCTGCTGGGCGGGGATGGGAGCCGGAGTGAGCGGCCGGTCGAAGAGACCTGCCCGGATCATGACCGCGTACCGCCGCGCGATCATCCGGTCGATCACCGACACCTTGATCTGGCCCGACTCGACGGCCTGGCGCATCGCGGTGTCGAAGTACGTGCCGGTCGCCATCTCCAGGTCCTCACCGGCAAGCGCGGACGGCACCGTGCTGTGCGTCGCGCCGAAGTCGGACTGCACGAACCCGTTGAAACCCCACTGCCCGCGCAGCACGGTGTCCAGCAGGTAGGAGTTCTCGCATGCGTAGGAGCCGTTCACCTTCGGGTACGCGCACATGACCGATCCGACGTGCCCCTCCTTCACCGACGCTTCGAAGGCGGGCAGGTAGAGCTCCTGCAAGGTCCGCTCGTCGACCCGCTCGTCGACGGTCAGCCGGCCGGTCTCCTGGTTGTTGGCCGCGAAGTGCTTGACCTCGGCGATGACGCCCTTCCGCTGGATGGCGCGGATGTTCGCGACCGCCAGCCGCCCGGCGAGGTACGGGTCCTCGCCGTACGTTTCGAAGGTCCGGCCGTTCTGCGGAACGCGCGTCAGGTTGATGTCGGGTGCCTCGATCAGGCCGTGCGCCAGGTCGCGGGTCTCGTCCGCCTGCACCGTCCCGTACACCTCGGCGAGGCGGGTGTCGAAGGTCGCCGCGAGGCCGATCGGCGCGGGCAGCGCGGTGGCGGGCTTGTACGGGCGGTCGTCGCTGTGGCCGATGCCGGCCGGACCGTTCGTGATCCGCAGGGGCGGGATGCCGAGCCGGGGGACGCCGGGGACATAACGGAGGTGCTCGGCGTCCTGGATGCCGTGCAACTGCGAGATCTTCTCGTCCAGCGTCAGCTGAGCGACGAGTCGCGCCGCCCGCTGCTCAGGAGGGAGAGCCGCCGTGGCCCGCGCCGCCTGCCCTCCGGGAACCGCACCCGGGGAGAGACGCGCCGCCGTTGCCGCTCCCGGCGTCGCGACGAGGGACGCGATCAACGCCGTCAGGCCGGCCAGGCCGACGGCGGCCCGGGGAGTTCGAATGCCCATCACGCCCACCCTCACCGTACGGAAACGCCGTTGAGAGCGTGCAAAGGTTTTCCCGTCCTGTCAAGACCGCTCGTCGGTCGCCAAGGCGTCCCGCTCCTCGGTCTCGGAGGGGAGCGGGGCGCATCGGTCAGCTCAACAGCACGATGAGCAGCTCACGGAGCGACCACCACAGGCAGACGGCACAGCCCATGATCGGAGCGCCGTGCAGGCGTAAAGCCCGGAGGAGCCGGCGGGGACGCGACGGCTGCGGGCGCAGCCCGAAGGCCTCTGGCGGCGGCCAGTCGTCGCCGTAGTCCATCCAGTAGCCATCGTCCATCGTCGACCCTTTCAGCCCCTTCTGCCGTAGGGACGCGCCACGGCGAGCTGCGGATGACGATGCGAAAGGCCTGCTCCTCGCCGCCGATCGCCTTGTCGTTGAACAGGTCCCACAGCTCGATGCGGGTGATCACACACGACAGGACGCAGCCTCGCGGAACGCGTCGAGGGCGCGGGCGATGTCATGGTCGGTGGTCTGCCAGTTGGACACGGACATGCGAATGGCCCGATGGCCGTCGAACGTCGTCCCGCTCATCCACACCTCGCCGCCGTCCACCACGCGGCGCAGGACCCGATCGGTGATCTCGTCGTCCTCGAACCGGAAGAGCACCTGGTTGATCGCGACGTCGTTAAGTACCTGGCAACCGGGGATGGTGGCCAGGCCCTCGGCGAACGATCGGGCGTGGTCGCAGGCACGTTCCACCATGTCCGCGACGCCCTGCCGCCCGAGCGAACGCAGCGCCGCGTAGACGGCGAACCCGCGGGCGCGGCGCGAGAAGGCGGGTGTCCAGTCCATGGGTTCGCGGGGCTGCCCGGGGCCACCCTGAACCAGGTAGTCAGCGGTGACGCTCATCGCGGCGCGGTGGGCGTCAGGGTGAGCGCAGTAGGCCATGCCGGAGTCGTAGGGGACGTTCAGCCACTTGTGCGCGTCGAAGGCCCAAGAGTCCGCGCGTTCGGCGCCGTGGACCAGATGGCGGAACCGGGGGCTGGCGGCGGCCCACAGGCCGAACGCCCCGTCGACGTGCAGCCACGCCCCCGCCTCGGCCGCCACGTCGGCGATCGCGTCGAGGTCGTCGAAGGCGCCGGTGTTGATCTCGCCGGCCTGGGCGCACACGATCGTCGGGCCGTCGCCGCCGGACAGCGCCGCGCGCAACCGGGTGGCATCCATCCGGGCGGAACCGTCGGCGGGGACGACCGTCAGCGACGCCCGTCCGATGCCCAGCCACCGGAAGGTCCGGTCGATGCTGGCGTGCCGCCGTTCGCCCACCAGGACGCGGATCGGCGGCGCGCCGGCCAGACCGTGTTCCCCCACATCCCAGCCCACCGCGTGCAGGACGTGATGCCGCGCCGCCGCCAGGCAGGTCAGGTGAGCTGTCTGGCAGCCGGGCACGAAGGCGAACGAGGCGTGCGGCGGCAGTCCCAGCAACTGCCCGAGCCAGGCGCCCGCCACCTCCTCGGCCACGGTCGCGGCCGGGCCGCACGCGTACAGCGCGGGGCACTGGTCCCAGACTGAGGTGAGCCAGTCGGCCGCCACGGCCGCCGGAAGCCCGCCGCCGATCACGAATCCGAAGTAGCGGCCCGAGGGGATGGCCACCAGCCCCGGCTCGGCGGCGCGGGCCAGCTCCTCCACCACCGTCACCGGGCCGATGCCGTCGCGCGGCAGCGGCCCGCCGAGCCGGGCGCGCAACTCCTGCACGCCGGCCGTTTCCCCGGCCGGACGCTGCTCCAGCGTCTCCAGCCAGTCGATCGCGATCTCGGCCGTACGGGCCAGCACCGTCTTCGCGGAAGTGTCCACCTGTTCCTCCTGGCGTCCGTGGATGTCACCGGACGCTAGGAGGAGACGGGCCCGCGTTCTTGTACCGGATTGCTGTCGTCCAGGATGGTTCCATGACCGGGACGTCCGACGCGCGGATGTGGTGCGCGGCGGACCTTGGCAGCCTGGAGTTGTTCAAGGCCACCGTCAGGGAGTTCACCTTCCGCCCGCACGCGCATGAGGAGTTCTTCATCGCGCTCACCGAGGCGGGCGTCGCCACGCCCACCTACCGGGGCGACCGGCACGTCATCACCCCGGGCGATGTGATCGTGCTGAACCCTGAGGAGAACCACGCCGGTGGTCCGCCGGACGAAGGCTCGTGGACCTACCGGGCCCTATATCCGCGTGCGGAGTTGCTGCGGGAGATAGCGGCGGAGTTCCCCGGACGCGGGCCCGCGCTCCCCGAGTTCCACGCGGAGATCGTCCGGGATCATGGCCTCGTGGCCCGGCTGCGGCGCTTCCACTGCCTCTCGGAATCACCCGGATCGAGCATGCTCGAACGGGAGGTGCTCCTCACCGAGGCGTTCGTCCTGCTCGTCGGCCGCCACGCCGTACCGCCGCGGACTCCTCGTTCTCCGGGCACCGAGCCTCGAGCGGTCCGGCTGAGCAGGGAATACCTGGAAGAGCACGCCGAGGAGAACGTCTCCCTACGGACGTTGTCGGGGTGGGCGGGTCTCAGCGCGTTCCATCTGTGCCGCGTGTTCCGCGAGACCGTGGGCATGACGCCGCACGCGTACCAGACGCAGGTACGCGTGCGGCGCGCCAAGGCGTTGCTGAGGACAGGGATGCCGCTCGCCCGAATCGCTGTGGAGGTCGGCTTCTACGACCAAGCGCACCTGACACGGACGTTCAAGCACATCATGGGCGTGACGCCCGGCCGGTACGCCAAGGACGCCACTACGTGAGGGCTTCGGTGCTCGGTACGGCAGGCGCCCACCTCCAGTGCCGGTGGCGAGGTTGAAGGGCCGGAATTGCCGTACCCACCAGGCATGATGTCGCTACGAGCGAAGCCGTTGCCTTCACCGAACTCGCCGACGAGGTCGCGCCGTACGGCAGAGTCCGCCGCTACCTCACGAACGACGAGACGGCCATCGTCCGCGCCGACGGAGACGACTGGAGCCTCACCGGCCGTACCGGACCATCGGCCGTCGTATACATCCTGCTCGACACCGTCCCCAACGCCATCCACCCCGCCAAGGGCCCCAAGACCGCTGAGCTGCTCAAAGGACTCGCCGAACTCGTAGTCGACGACGGGGACAAACAGCGCTGATTCTCCGCGACCATTCAGCGGGCCCGCCTCGATGCCGATGTGCAGTCGAGCTGTGCTCTTGTCCGAGCGGGTTCTCCGGGTCAGCTGCGCGGTCGCCCGTTCGGGACCGGTGGCGGCGGCGCATGGCGGTCGGCGAATGCCGCGGCGTCCCACGTCCCGCCGAGCTTGGGCGCGAGGGAACGGCGGGCGACGGCCTCGAACCCTTTCCGATCGGTTCGGGTGCACCGCTCCGGTAGGGCGCCCAGAAGCGGGGCGCCGGCGACGGTCGGCAGGTCGGCCAGGTTGCAGCGGGTCGCCAGGTCGGGTGCGGCGGGCCAGCTGCCGATGACCAGGCCGAGTAGGGGCAGCCGACGTGCCCGCAGGGCTTCGGCGGAAAGGGCGGTGGTGTTGAGGGTGCCGAGCCCGGAGGTGGTGACGACCAGGACGGACGAGTCGACGCCCAGCGAGCGCAGCGCGACCGGTACGTCCGCGAAGCGCCTACCTTCGTCGTCGTACCGGACCAGAAGGCCGCCGGCGCCCTCGATCAGGACGAGATCGTGGTCGTCGGCGAGCCGGGCGGCCTCCTCCGCCGCCGCGCGGGGGCGGACCGGAGGCAGTCCGCTGCGGCGCGCGCCGGTTGCCGGGGCGAGTGGTTCGGGATAGCGGGCCAGTTCCCGAAGCGTGACCGACCCGGCGAGGCGCGCGACCTCCTCGACGTCGGGCCGCTCGCCGGGGGCGAGACCGGCCTGTGCCGGCTTCACCATGGCGACGCGGTGACCGGCCGCGGTCGCCAGCGTGGCGATCGCGGCGGTGGGGCCAAAAGCTGGCCGGACTGGGTGGCGAGCCGATGTGCACTAGAGCACGCCGGCCTTGGCCAGCCACTGCCACAGCTCGTCCTGCCGGACGATCGTGACGCCGAGCTTCTCGGCCTTGCCGGTCTTGGCGGCTCCGACGTTGTCGCCGGCGAGCAGGTAGTCGGTGTTGGCCGAGACCGACGAGGCGGTCGTCGCCGCCGCCTGCTCGACCAGGCGCGTGACGTCCGGGCGACTGATCTTCGCGCCCGAGCGCGGGTCGGTGAACGCACCGGTGATCACGGCCGACCTACCCTTCAGCGGAGACTCGCCCGCGGCCGCCGCGTCGAGCGGCCGGTCCTCTTCCAGCACGTCGAGGTCGACGCCGCGCTCACGCAGCCTGGCGATCTCCTCCTTGACCTCCACGCGGGCGAAGAACGCGACGACGCTCGCGGCGACTCTCGGGCCGATGTCGCGGATCGCCACCAGATCCTCGGCCGTCGCCGCGGCGACGTCCTCGATGCGCTCGTAGCCGGCCAGGCACAGGCGCTTGGCCGTGCCCTCGGAGGCCATCGGGATCGCCAGGCCGATCAGCGCGCGCCGCAGCCCCATGCCCCTCGAGGACGCGATCGAGTCGACCATGTTCCTGGCGCTGACCTCGCCCATCCGCTCATAGCCGAGCAACTGCTCAGCCGTCAGGTCATAGAAGTCGCTACGGCGCTTGAGCACGCCGTCCTCGGCGAGCTTCTCGATCCAGACGTCGCCGACGCCTTCCATGTCGGCCGCCTGCCGCGAGGCCCAGTGCATCAGTCGGCGCGTCGCCTGCGCCGGGCACTGCAGGTTCACACACCAGCGCTCCTCACCGGTGCCGCGGACCTCCAGCTCGGAACCGCACGACGGGCAGTGCGCCGGCGGGATGATCTCGACCTCGGTTCCGTCGCGCTCCTCAGGCAGCGAGCGGCCCGCGAACGGGATCACGTCGCCGCGCCGTACGACCGCCACCATGTCCCCGATCCGCAAGTCGCGCTCACGGATCAGCCTGGGGTTGTGCAGGGTGACGTTCTCCACGGTCACGCCGCCGACGAACACCGGCGCGACCCTCGCGCGCGGCGGAACCCTGCCGATCTTGCCCACCGGCCACTCCACCGACAGCAGCCTCGTCAGCTTCTCCTCCGGCGGGTACTTGAACGCGATCGCCCCGCGCGGCTCGGCGCTGTTGAAGCCCGCCGCGTCGAACGCCGCCGGCTCGTGCAACCGGACGACCGCGCCGTCGATGTCGTAGTCCAGCCCGTCGCGGCGGCCGCCGATCGCGTCGATCGCCGCCAGCACCTCCTCGACGCTCGCGCAGACGTACTGGGCGACCGGCTCGAAGCCCGCCGGGATCTCCAGCGCGGCGCCGTCACGGTCGGCACCGAACGCGAAGAACCGCAGCAGCCGTTTGGCGGCCGCGGCCGCCGCGGGGTCCTTCAGCACCAGCGTCCCGGCCGCGCCCGACCGCGGGTTGGTCAGCGTACGGTCCGGGTGCGCCTCGTTGTAGGCGGCCCACACCGACCGCAGCATCACCGCCTCACCGCGGACCTCCACACGCCCCGGCACGTCGATCTCGACCGGCAGACCGGGAATCACGTACCGCACCTTCTCGGTCACCAGCTCACCGACCGTGCCCGTGCCGCGCGTGGCGACATGGTCCAGGCTCCCGTCGAGGTAGACCACGCTGAGCGAAAGTCCGTCGAGCTTCTCCGACACACGGAACACCTGGCCGCCGAAGCGCTCACAGAAGGTACGGATCTGCTCCTCACCCGTCGCCTTCGCCAATGAGAGCATCGGACGCGCGTGCCGCACCGTCGGGCCGGTCAGCTCTGCGGGCGCGTTGACCTTGCCGAGCGGGCTGTCGGCCGGCTCCAGCTCCGGGTGCTCGGCGACGAGCGCCGCCAGCTCGTCCTTCAACGCGTCGTAGTCGGCGTCTGGCAGCGGGCTGTCGCCGGTGCCGTAATACAGGTCGTTCAGCCGCTTGACCTCAGCGGTCAGCTCAGCAATGCGCTCACCTATGTCCACGCCTCGATTAAACGTCAAGCCACTGACATCCACGCTCTGCAGAGCCCGCTGGATGCTCGGCACGGATGGGAAGATGCGCACTTCGCGACGATGGACGCCATCCGAGCCGCCGACGCCGAGGCATTCCAACAGGTCGAGGGCGTCGGCCCCGAACGCGCCACGATCCTGGTCGACGAGATGGCTCATCGAACGCGCCGGAGGTAAGGCGTCCTCATCGGTCTTCGCCCGCACCAGCCTGGTCGTCGCGGGCGAGAAAGCCGGGTCGAAGAAGGCCACGGCCGAAAACCTCGGTGTCGACATCGTCGCTCCGGAGGAGTTCGCCGCTCGCGTCGCCACGTTCCTCTGACCCGCCCGCTGGGCCATGCTTCGGCCGGAGAACGCCATCGCGTCACCCGGCCACCGGTCGCGCGTCCGTCGCTGTGGGGACGGCGACGTTGCCGAAGCTCAGAGGCTTCCTGGGCGGACCAGACCGGTCCGTTTGACCCCGGCCAGGATGGGGGTGACCTCGACGGTGGAGATGTGGTCGAGGGCGCCGATGGTGTCGCTCAGGAAGTGGTAGAGCGCGTTGAGGTCGGCCGCGGCGACGGCCACGAGGAGGTTGGCCGGGCCGGTGGTGGCGGAGGTGAAGCGGACTTGCGGGTGGCGGCTGAGCTGATGGCCGGTCTCCTCCAGGCCGCCGGGTGCGACGGTGATCCATAGGAGTGCCTCGGTGCGGATGCCCAGCCGGGCGAGGTCGACTTCGGTCGCCAGCCTGAGGATCTGGCCGCCCACCAGTGCCTCCAGCCGGCGGCGGGCGGTGAGCGGGGTGGTGTCGGCGCGGGCGGCGAGGTCGGTGTAGGAGGCTCGTCCGTCTTCGGTCAGCGCGGCGATCAACTGGTGGTCGACGGGCAGGAGGGCGGAGCGGGCGGGTGCGGTAGATGTGTCCGGCCGCAGGCCGGACAGCTCGGCTTCCGACAGCAGGCCGCCGCTCCAGTCGAAGGCGGCTGGGAAGACCCGCAGGAGGACATGAGAGATCCACGACTGGACCGCGGGTGTGGCGGGCAGGTCGCGCAGCAACAGTGTGTTGCGTGCGTCCGGCCCGTCCAGGAACAGGATGGTGCAGATCTCGTCGCCACCGCCGAGGACGTCCACCCAGATCGTGTCGGGACGGCGGGCCAGGGTGGCGGCGATGGCGCTGATCCGGTTGGGCCGGCACCGGATGCGCAGGGCCAGCGGAATCAGATCAGGGAACCACACGGGGTTGCGCACGGCTGTGGCCCGCAGCGTTCCGTCATGGAACAGCGGTGCCGCACGACGCACCACGGTGCGCTCCGAGATGCCCAGGACGCGGCCGACCGTGCGCCACGAGGCACGCGGGGAGGCCAGCATCGCGGCGGCGATCCGGCTGTCCGTCTCATTCAGCCGATGGCCGACTTTCTCCATATCGCAAGATCGTATGTCCTTCTTCAGCGCCTGAGAGCTCTCTTTCTAGCTCAGATCGATGCTCCCGGATAGAAACGACTCAGAGCAGCCGAGACCAGAGAGGTGAGCACGATGACGGGCATCGAAGGCCGGATCGTGGACACGGACCGCGGCAAGATCAGGGGCGTCGCGCAGGGCGAGGTGATCTCCTTCCGGGGAATCCCTTATGCCGCGTCGCCGGTCGGTGAGCTGCGTTTCGCGCCGCCGCAGCCGCACCCGGGATGGACCGGGGTGAGGGAGGCGGCGCAGGCCGGACCGGCTGTCCCGCAGGCGGCCTCCCGGCTGGAACAGGTGATGGGGCACCGCGCGCCGGACTGGAACGAGGACGGCAGCCTGACCGTCAACGTCCACAGTCCGCTACGGGCGTTCGAGGGCGGTGCGCCCCGCCCGGTCCTGGTCTGGTGGCACGGGGGCGGCTTCACCAGCGGCTCCGGCGGATGGGACTGGTACGACGGGGGCCCGCTGGCCGCACTGGGCGACATGGTGGTGGTGACCGCGAACTACCGGGTGGGCCCGCTCGGCTACCTGTACCTGCCGGAGATCGGCGCCGCCAACCTCGGCCCCCAGGACCAGGCCGCCGTGCTGCGCTGGGTGCAGGACAACATCGCCTCCTTCGGCGGCGACCCGCGCGAGGTGACGGTCGGCGGGCAGTCGGCCGGAGCGTACTCGGCCCTGTCGTTGGCGCTCGATCCGCAGACGACGGGACTCGTCACCCGGGTGCTGCTGGAAAGCGGTCCCTTCGGCCTGCCGCCGCAGGACCCGCAGAACGCGGCCGAGAACGCCGAGGCATACCTGCGGCTGCTCGGCGTGCCGGCCGGCGCTGACGCCGCAACGGCACTGCGCGCACTGCCCGTCGAACAACTACTGTCCGCCTACGGGCGGCTCGCGGGGCGACTCGCGCGTCCGGGCAACGTCGCCCCGCCGATGTATCCGGTGCTCGGCGGCCCTGGTGTTCCCCGCGCCTGGCAGCGAGCGCTCGCCGACGGCGCCCTGGAAGGCAAGGCGCTGCTGATCGGTACCGCCCGGGACGAGGCGACGGCCTTCTACGCCTTCGACCCGCACATCCAGAACCTCACGTCCGCGGGCGCGCTGGACATCCTGACCGGTCAGATCGGCGAACAGGCGCACGAGGTCTACCAGCGGCATGCCGCCCGGCTTCCGCAGGCGACACCGGCGCAGATCTTCACCGCGGTGCAGACCGACGAGCTGTTCCGTGACGGCTCGCTGCAGATCGCCGACCACCACGCGGCAGGCGGCAACGCGACCTACGTCTACCGGTTCGACTACCAGCCGGCCGAGGACGAGTACGCCTTGGGCGCCACCCACTGCGGCGAACTGCCCTTCCTCTTCAACACCTTCGACGCATACCCGGACAGCCCGATGCTGGGCAGGCCCACAGACGCCGAGCGGGCTCTGGGACGCAGCTTCGCGACCGCGGTCGCCGAGTTCGTCACGACCGGATCGGTGAACGACTGGCCGCCCTACGCGCCCGCGACGGCCACCCGAATCCGGCACTTCGGCTGAGAGGAGGCGAGAGCGACCTGGCGTGGGCCCGTACGGAATCCTGATAGAGCCCGTACGACACGAGAGGTGCAGCACGATGGGGAACCGCGACGCCGTCGCACTCGATGACCCGGTGGGCGAATCACTCCGCGGTCACCACGCACATCTCGCCCGCCGATTCGGCAGGGCCGCCACCTACCTGCCGGGAGTCGCGACCTTCTCCGCGGTGACCGCCGACCCGGATCCGGAGGAGTGGGCCGACCTGGCTCGGCTGCTCGGTCCAGGGGAGTTCGCCGACATGTTCAGCTGCCCGGCGACCCCGCCGTCGGACTGGGAGCCGGTCTTCGTCCTCGAAGGCCGGCAGATGGTCTGGACCGGCGGCAGCCGACCCCACGATGCCGAGGTCGACACCGGCGTGATCGAACTGGGCGCGGACAGCGTGCCCGAGATGCTCGACCTCGTCGCGCGGGCCCAACCGGGGCCGTTCCGGCCACGCACCCATGAACTCGGCACCTTTCTCGGCGTCCGCGACAACGGCACCTTGGTGGCGATGGCGGGCGAACGTCTCCGGCCACCGGGATGGACCGAGATCAGCGCCGTTTGCACGGCTCCTGAGGCACGCGGGCGAGGCCACGCCGCCCGCCTGGTCGGCGCGCTCGTCGCGCGCATCGTGGCTCGGGGCGAACGTCCCTTCCTGCACGTGGCCGAGACGAACACCGGCGCCATCGCTCTCTACGAGCGGCTCGGTTTCGAGACCCGGAAGCACGTGACCTTCCGGGGGTTCCGCACGCCGTGACGGCCTCGGGCACGGGGATGCGAGTGCGGCGCCGGCCACATCGAGAGCCCGGTGTCATCGCTGGAACCAGGGATTAAGTGCTGGTGTAAATCCGGCATTGCGGCAAGATCACTTTTAGACGATCATGGACGAGTGGCCGCGGCCTACCGGTGCCCGTAGGTTCTGGGAGAGGACGCATGTCGTGATATTCGCTGTAGTGGGGCTGGTGCTGGTCGGCGTCGTCGGTGTGCTGAACCTGGCGATCCTTCTGGTCATGCTCCGTCGGTGGCGAGAGCTGGATGCCGCAGGCGGCCTCCCCACTACCGGAGCCGTCTCCAACGTCCGGATGATCGATCGGATTCCGAACTTCTCGGCCCGTGCCCTCGACGGCACCGCCGTGACGGAGCGGACCCTGCTCGGGAAGGAGACCCTGGTCGGATTCTTCTCGCTCACGTGCAAGGCCTGCGTCGAGGCCGTGCCCGTCTTCGCCGGGCACGCCGAGCGGCTGCGGGCCGCCGGGGGGACATCCTTGGCGATCGTCCATGGAGACGACTCGGCCGGCAGCGAACTGGCCGCGATGCTCAGCGACGTGATGGACATCGTGATCGCCGAAGACTCGAAGGCCGAGCTGTCGCAGCGGTACGGAGCCAAGCACTACCCGACCTACGCCTGGTACGGCACCAACGGCATGGTGACCTCGGCGGGCGTGGGCGTCGCCGCCCTGCGGACCGAACTGGTCGCCCCTTAGCGCGCCAGAGCGCCACCCCCCAAAGCCCCGCGGGCCTCGTCCGCCGCGTTCGACCCTTTCTCGGCGGCACTCGGCCCGTGTGTGGAAACAGTTCACCCCCCACAAGGAGGAACCATGTTCCAGAGCATGACCCAGCGTGTCACCCGCGCCATCGAGGTGCTGCTTCCCACGACCACCGCCGACGCCGGCTGCCCGCCGGACTCGTATGTGCAGTACAAGTCGCAGGGCGGCACCTGCTTCGAACGCACCTGCACGGTCAACGGCGCCTGCGTGACTCACTGCGGCGCCTGGTACAGCACCAGCAAGAACAACTGCTGATGCTTCGTCGGCCTGCGTAACACCTGCTTGACGGCCGCGTGGCCGCCCTCGGCGAGGGCGGCCACGCCGGCCCCGGCGCTCCCCGAACGCATGGGCCCATCTCCGCCAGGGGCGCTCACGCACCATCTCTTCCAGGAGCTTCCGTGCTGTACGTATCGCTCGCCTGCCGCCTCACCCTGGCGGCGGTGATGACGCTGGCGGCGGTGGCCAAGCTACGCTCACCAGGGGTCTTCGCCGCCTCTCTGAAAGGCTTCGATTTCATCCCCGCGCGGCTGCGCCGCCCGCTGGCCGTGCTGGTCCCGGCCGCCGAGCTGCTCATCGCGCTGCTGCTGGCCCTGCCCGCCACCGTCACCGCTGGTTTCCTCGCCGCCGCACTGTTCTGCTGCGGCCTGACGGCCGTCCCGACCCTCGTCGTGGCCCGCGGGAAGAAGGTGAAGTGTGCCTGCTTCGGCGCTAGCGAAGTGCCCATGAGCGGCTGGCACATCGCCCGCAACGCGGTGCTGCTGGCGGCGGCGGGCCTGGGCTCGTACGTGGCGATATCTGTCGGCGACGGCGTTCCCGGCCAGGTACCGGGGATCGCGCTGGCCGTGGTCTCGGCGGGCGTGCTCACCGCTTTGACCGTCTTCGTCGATGACATCGCCGCGCTCTTCCAGTCCCCGGTCGCGGCCGGGGACCTGGGCCGGTGAGGCGCCGGAGCCGGAAAGGACATCCGTGGAATACCTCATCGCAGGGCTGGTTCTCGTCGCGGTGGTCACCGCGCTGAACCTCGTGCTGACCGTGGCCGTGGTGCGTCGCTGGCGTGCCCGTCTGGCCGCTCCGCAGGCCGCCCAGGACAACGACCACGACCACGCCGACGGGGACCCGGACCTGGGCATCACGCCCGGAGACCGGATGCCCGAGTTCACCGCGACCACCGCCGACGGCACGACGGTCACCAGAGACGACCTGGCCGGCCGGCCGGCGCTGGTCGCCTTCCTGTCGCTGGACTGCTCGAGCTGCGACGACAGCGTGCCGGAGTTCGCCGAGCGCGCGCGCCGGGTACGGGACGCGGGAGGTCGGGTACTGGCCACGGTGGTCGGCGTCGACGCGGCCGGCAGTGAGCTGGCCGCCCGGCTCGTCGGCGTCGCGGACCACGTGCTGCCCGAATTCCTCGACGCGCCCGTCGGCACCGCCTTCGGGGTCCGCTTCTACCCCGGGTTCGCCCACTACGGCCCTGACGGGGTCGCCACCGCCGCCGGCGTCGGCCTGCAGGGGCTGGGCGAGACCACGCTGCCCTCGATGTCGTGAGCGGCGACGATGACGTGACGGAGTCCGGCGTCTCCGTCATCCGCGGGATGAAGGCGGCCTACGCGCTCGCCTGGCAGGCCAGCCCCGGCATGCTGTTCCTCCAGCTCGTCATGGCGGTGATCGATGGCACGGCGCCGGTGGCCATCGCCTGGCTGACCAAGGTCGCGCTCGACGAGCTCACCGCCTCCCACCCCCGTACCGGGGCGTTGGTGTGGATGGCGGCCGGCATCGGTGTCCTGGGCATCGCGATGGCCACCACTTCGGCCGTCACCACCTATGCGGAGGGGCGTGCCCGGCGCGCCATCGGCCTGCTCTCACAGGACCGGCTGTTCGGCGCGGTCAACCGCATGAACGGGCTGGCACGCCTGGAGGAACCGCGCTTCCACGACCGGCTGCGGTTGGCCCAGCAGTCCGCCGAAAGCGCCCCGGACCGGCTGGTCCACATGGGCCTGTCCACCTTGCAGGGGACCCTGGGCATCGCCGGGTTCCTGGGCACCCTGGTGGCGATCAACCCGATCATGGCGGGCGCCGCGCTGGTGGCCGCCGTACCCGCGATGATCGCCCATCTGACGCTCAGCCGGCAGCGGGCAGGGCTGCTGTGGCGCACCAGCCCCGGCATGCGGCGCAAGATTTTCTACCAGATGCTGCTGACGGACCTGGAGGCCGTCAAGGAGGTCCGCCTGTTCGGGCTGGGGGGCTTCCTGCACGGCCGGATGCTCACCGAACTGCGCGCAGCCAACGACGCCGAGGACCGGCTGGAGCGGAGCGTGGTGCGCGTCCAGGTCTTCCTCGCCGCCCTCGGGGCGCTGCTGGCGGCCGGGGGGCTGCTGTGGGCCGTGCACGCCGCGGCCGCCAGGACGATCAGCATCGGCGATGTCTCGGTCTTCATCGGCGCCCTGGCCGGAGTCCAGTCCGGGCTCGGCACCCTGGTGCAGAGCATCGCCACGGGACATCAGTTCGCTCTGGTCTTCCACCACTATCTGGCGGTGGTCGGGACCCGGGACGACCTGGCCGGGCCCTCGCAGCCCCGGGAGCTCGCCCCGCTGGCGCACTCCATCGAACTGCGCGACGTGTGGTTCCGCTACGGCGAGGACGCCCCGTGGGTGCTGCGCGGGCTGAATCTGACCATCCCGTGCGGCACCAGCCTGGCCGTGGTCGGGCTCAACGGCGCCGGCAAGAGCACACTCGTCAAGCTGCTCTGCCGGTTCTACGATCCGCACCGCGGAGCCGTGCTGTGGGACGGGGTGGACATCCGCGACGTACCCGTGGCGCAACTGCGTCAGCGGATCGGGGCGGTGTTCCAGGACTACATGGACTACGACCTCACCGCCGCCGAGAACATCGGACTCGGGGATCTGGAGGCGATCGACGACCCGGACCGGATCCGCTCCGCCGCCGAGCGCGCCGGGGTCCACGAGATCGTCGAGGGGCTGCCGGCCGGCTACGAAACGATGCTGAGCAGGGTGTTCCACGCAGAAGACGAGGAAGACGACAAGGAGGAGGCCGCGCGGACGAGCGGCATCCATCTCTCCGGCGGACAGTGGCAGCGCCTGGCGCTGGCCCGCGGGCTGATGCGTCAGGGCCGCGACCTGATGATCCTGGACGAGCCCAGCTCCGGCCTCGACGCGGTGGCCGAGGCGGCGGTCCACGACCGGCTGCGGGAACTGCGCGCGGGCTCCACCAGCGTCCTGGTCTCCCACCGGCTCAGCGCCGTCCGCCGGGCCGACCGCATCGTCGTCGTGCAGGACGGCCAGATCCTGGAGAGCGGCGACCACGCCTCCCTCACCGCGTCCCCGGACGGCGTCTACGCCCAGCTCTTCCGCAGTCAGGCGGAGGGCTACCAAGAGGACCCGGCGTCGTCGGCGGGCAGCGCCGGGGAGAGCGAGACGGCTTCGAGCACGGTGGCCGCCGGATGAGCCAGGCCCTGGGCTGGGCCGTCGCGGCGGCGCTGGTGATCGGGGCCGTGCTGGCGGCCCGGCTGCTGCTGTCCACCGTCACCGTACGGGGCGGCAGCATGACCCCGACCCTGCACCACGGTGATGTGCTGCTGGTGCTGCGCCACCGCCGCCGGGCCCGGCCCGGCCGGCTCGTGGTCGTCCAGCGGCCCGACCGGCACACGGGGTGGAACGGCCCCATCGACCCCTCCGGAGCCGCCGGGTGGTACGTCAAACGGGTCGTCGCGGCGACCGGGGACCCGACACCGCCCTGGGTGGCAGGGGACCGGCCCGGCCGCGTGCCGCCGGGCATGCTGGTGCTGCGCGGAGACCACCCCAGCTCGGAGGATTCAAAACAGTGGGGCCTGTGCCCGGCGGACCGGATGTACGGAGTGGTGCTGTTGCGGCTCCGCACCGGGGACGAGCGCGCCACCGCCTGACCGAGGGCGGTACGGCAGGGAGCCGCGGACGGCCTGCCTGGCGCCGACGCCCTGACACGGCGGCGCCCGGCCGCGCCGAGGCCCAGGACGGGCACCACCCTGAAGTACGGTCTGACGAGTGACGAACCAGCGAAAACGGCGCGGCCCGTATCGCAAGAGCGCGGAACGACGGGAGCAGATTCTCCAGGCCGCCTATGAGGCCATCGACGAGCACGGAGAACGGGCCTCCCTGCAGGACATCGCCGACCGGGTCGGGGTCACGCAGCCGGCGTTGACGTATTACTTCCCGACGCGCGACGACCTGCTTCTCGCGGTTCTGGAGCGGCGGGACGTGCTGGGCAAGGCGTTCGCCGCTTCAGTGGTGGAGGGCCAGACCTTGATCGACGGCATGGTCGCGGGCACGCGCCACACCACCGACCACCCGGGGCTGGCCAAGCTGTACGTCACGCTCTCGGCGGCGGCCACCGACCCGGAGAGCCCCGCGCACGGCTATTTCGCCGAGCGCTACCGGAACCTCGCAACCGAGGTCACGCGGGACCTCGAGGAACTGCAGCGGGCCGGGATCATCCGGGCCGACGAGCCGGCCGACCACCTGGCCAGGGCGGTGCTGGCGGTGCTGGACGGCCTGCAGATCCAGTGGATGCACGACCCCACGGTGGACATCGCCGCGATCGCCGAGACGTTCACGCGGATGCTGGCGCCTGCGGCCGGTTCCGGGCAGGAGGAGAAGCCGATCGACTGATCGGTCTCAACCCGATGTCGGTGGTCGACGCCTTTGGGCTCGAATTTTTTGAGTGATAGATTTTTGAGCTCCGATGCTTCGCGGCAACCTGGAAGGAATCAGGAGAGGAAAAGGACACGCATGTCCCGCTACACCTCCTCCCGCTCCACGGACCCCGACCTCGATTTCGACCCCGACGCCCTGCGGACCAAGTACCGCGCCGAACGCGACCGCCGCATCCGCCCCGACGGAAACGCCCAATACCGGAGTACCGGCGGCGAGTTCGGCTACTACGCCGAAGACCCCTACGCAGACCCGACGTACACGCGAGAGCCGCTGCGCGACCGGGTCGAGGCGCTGATCGTCGGCGGCGGATTCGGCGGCCTGCTCGCCGCCGCCCGACTGCGGCAGGCGGGCGTGGAGTCGATCCGGGTGATCGACGAAGGTGGGGACTTCGGCGGTACCTGGTACTGGAACCGCTACCCGGGCATCCACTGCGACATCGAGTCGTACGTCTACCTGCCGCTGCTGGAGGAGGTCGGCTACGTCCCCAAGTGGCGGTACGCGCCGGGAGAGGAGATTCGGCAGCACGCGCGAGCCATCGCCCGGCATTTCGACCTCTGCGACGAGGCCTGCTTCCAGACCCGGGCGACCGAACTCCGGTGGGACGACGCCGAGTCGGAGTGGACCGTCTCCACCGACCGCGGCGACCGCATGCGGGCCCGCTACGTGATCGTCGCCACCGGAACGCTCAGCCAGGCCAAACTCCCCGGCATCCGCGGCATCGAGACTTTCCAGGGACATACCTTCCACACCAGCCGCTGGGACTACGGCTACACCGGAGGTGACGCGAACGGCGGCCTGCACAAGCTGGCCGACAAGCGCGTCGCCCTGATCGGCACCGGCGCGACCGCCATCCAGGTCGTGCCCCACCTGGGACGGGACGCGAAGCACCTGTACGTGTTCCAGCGCACGCCCTCCTCCGTCGACGTACGGGACAACCGCGCCACCGACCCGGACTGGGCCGGCTCACTGAAGCCCGGCTGGCAGCGGCAGCGTATGGAGAACTTCCTGAAGGTCGTCACCGGCATCCGGACGGACGAGGACCTGGTGAGCGACGCCTGGACCAGCAGTGCCCGGCTCCAGGAGAAGCTCGTCCCGACCAACGCGTACGCGGATGTTCCGGCCGAGGAGCGCGAACGCGCCTACGAACTCGCCGACTTCCAGAAGATGAACGAGATCCGCGGCCGCATCGACGCCATCGTTCAGGACCCGGACACGGCGGAGAAGCTCAAGCCCTGGTACCGCTACATGTGCAAGCGGCCCACGTTCAGCGACGACTACCTGCAGACCTTCAACCGGCCCAACGTCACCCTCGTCGACACCGCCGACACGCACGGCGTCGAGCGGATCACCGAGAACGCCGTCGTGGTCGGCGACTGGGAGTACGAGGTCGACTGCATCATCTTCGCGACCGGCTTCGAGGCGGGCATCTCCGGGATCCTCTCCGGACGACTGCCCGTGTACGGACGGCACGGTGTCCATCTGTTCCAGGCCTGGGCGCAGGGGCCCAGAACGCTCCATGGGTTCTACACCCACGGTTTCCCCAACCTCTTCCAACTTGGCCCGACGCAGAGCGCGACCGCCGTGAACTTCGTCCACGTCCTCGACGAGCAGGCCACCCACGTCGCCGAGGTGGTCGCGCAGGCCCGGGCGCGCCGGGCCCGGTACGTCGAGCCGAACCCCGAGGCCCAGGACGACTGGCTGGCCACACTTCGAAATAACGCGCCCGACCTGTACAAGTTCCAGGCCGAGTGCACCCCCGGCTACTACAACAACGAGGGCATGCCCCGGGAGCGGAGGGAGGCATACGCCGACGGACCGGTGGCCTTCCACGCACTGCTCCGGCGCTGGCGTGAGGACGGCGGCATGGACGAGGTGCTCGTCGCGGAGGAGCGGGCGTGACCACCACGTACACCGGCCGCGTCGGCGAGAACCGCAGGAAGTTCACACAGAGAAGGCGCGTCACATGATCGGTATGGGGCTCGAAGGTCGTGGTGTCGTCGTCACCGGCGCCGCGTCCGGAATCGGCAGGGCCACGGCCCTGATGTTCGCGCGGGAAGGTGCGAAGGTGCTGGTCGCGGACCTTGATCGGACGGGTTCCGAGGAGACCGTCAAGGAGATCGAGGCCGCCGGGGGAGTCGCCCTCGCGGTCGTCGGTGACCTTAGCGACCAGCAGGTCGTGGATGTGGTCGTCGAGTGGACCATGGAGGTCTTCGGCCGTCTGGACGTCCTGGTGAACAACGCCGGGATCATGGACCGCATGTCCGCGCTCGGTGAGACCGACGACGCCGAGTGGGAACGGGTCATCCGGATCAATCTGACGGCGCCGTTCCTGCTGACCCGTGCGGCCCTGCCGCACATGCTGGCCGCCGGACGCGGCTCGATCGTCTTCACCGCCTCCGAGGCCGGTCTGCGCGGCGGCGCGGCGGGCGCCGCCTACACCGCTTCCAAGCACGGCATCGTCGGCCTGGTGAAGAACCTGGCCGTCATGTACCGGGGACAGGGCATCCGCGCCAACGCCGTCGCCCCAGGTCCCACCGCGACCAACATGCGGGTGGACGCCGGTGAAGAGGCCCACGGACCCACCGTCATCGGCGCGTTGATCGGCGCCGGCATCGGCCGGCTGGGTTCGGCGGAGGAGCAGGCCGCCGCCATCGTCTTCCTGGCCTCCGACGCCGCGTCCTTCGTCAACGGCGCCGTCCTCCCCGTCGACGACGGCTGGGCCGCCGTCTGACAACATCCGGAGCAGACTTCATGAGCACGGCCTATCTCCAGGTCGCCACGTTCCGCGCCATCTGGTCCTCCTGACCGCGTCCCCGAGGGCAGGAAGGTCATGCCCTGCCGCCGGACGCCTTCGTCCTCACGCGAGCCTCGCGGACCATCCGCCGTCGACGGGAACGACCACCCCGGTCACGAACGAAGCCCGGTCCGAGGCCAGGAACGCGGCGACATGCGCCGCGCCGCTGATGTCGGCCGCGAGCACCTGCGCGCCCTCGTGGACGAACACCGCGCCGATCGTCTCGGCCGCACCGACACCGGTGATCACGGCCATCTTGCCTTCGAGCAGGCCGCCCGGCTGATGCGTGTACGCCGCGTCGCTATTGCGTACGCTTTCGTGGCTTGACCTCACCGACCCGGTCGAGGGTCTGCGGTGGCTTGGGGGACGGGCCGCGCGGACTGGTGTGACGTCCCGAAGTGGTGGTGATGATGGCCGGCAGGACGAGGCGGGATGAGCAGGTCAGTGCGACGCGGGAGGCGCTCCTGACCGCGGCGGAGCGGCTGTTCGCCGAACATGGGGTGCATGCGGTCGCCAACCGTCAGATCAGCGAGGCCGCCGGGCAGGGCAACAACGCCGCGGTCAGCTATCACTTCGGCACCAAGGTCGATCTAGTGCGCGCCATCGCCCGCCGGCATGCCGAGGGGATAGAGGTCGGCCGTTGAAGCCGGTCGTCCTGCGCACCAGCCACGACGTGTCCGACACACGGCTCGCCGACGCCGGATCGACCAGGTCGTAGTGGTGGCCGTCGAGAGGCGCAGCAGGCGATCGGCCGGTTCCCCGGGATCGAGGGCGTCCTCCGCTGGGGTCAGCACGCGCCGGCAAGCATCCGCAGGGTCGGCATGACCGAGGCCCGGGCGGCCGTGAGCGGCTCCGTCTGGGACAATCCGCTGATGACCAGACTGGACGAATCGGCCCGCGCCGCTTTGCTCCGCCGGGGTTTCGCGCTGGAGTACATCACACTCGGCTGGAACGTGATCGGCGTCGGGGTGCTTGCGGTCGCGGCCTGGTCGGCCCGCTCGGTCGCACTCGCCGGGTTCGGGCTGGACTCGCTCATCGAGATCGGCGCCTCCACCGTGGTGGTCTGGGAGTTGTCGGGGACCGGCGATGCCCGGCAGCGTCGGGCGCTGCGGTTGATCGGCGGCGCGTTCGCCGCGCTGGCGCTCTACCTGCTGATCCAATCGACCTGGGTGCTGGTCACCGGACATCGCCCGCATCACTCGCTGCCAGGGATCGCCTGGACCGCGATCACCGCGTTGACCATGTTCGGCTTGGCCGCCGGTAAGGCCCGCACCGGCGCCGCCCTGCACAACCCGGTCCTGCGCGCCGAAGGACGCGTCACCCTCATCGACGGGATCCTGGCCGCTACGGTCCTGGCCGGCCTGCTCCTCAACGCCGGGCTCGGCTGGTGGTGGGCCGACCCGCTGGCCGGATACGTCCTGGTCTTCTACGCGGTACGCGAAGCCCGAACGATCTTCAGCGACCACTGACTGCCCAACCGCGACCACGGCCGGGCCTTGACCTTTTCAGGGGCAAGTAGCTAGGACTGACCTCGGCGATGGCGTCGCATGGAGCTCTCGCGGATGCGCAGGTCGGTCGGCAGCACGATCGTGGACGGCTTGGACGGCACGGTGGCGATCCGGTCGAGGAGCAGGCGCGCAGCGGTGCGGCCGAGTTCGTACGTGGGCTGGGCGATCGTCGTCAGCGACGGGCGTACCAGGTGGGCCCAGGGGATGTCGTCGAAGCCGACGATCCCCATCTCGTCCGGCACCGAGACTCCGCGTTCGACCAGGCATTCCATCGCGCCGACGGTCATGAGGTTGTTGGTGACGAACACGGCGTCCGGGCGGCTGTCGAGCTCGAGCAGTGCGCCCATCGCGACGAATCCGCCGTGCTCGCGGAAGTCCGCGTGGTAGATCAGCTCCGGGTCGATCGGGATGCCGTTCTCGGCGAGGGCCCGGCGGTATCCGTCGGCCCGCTGGCGGGCGGTGCTGACCTCCTCGGGGCCGGTGATGCAGGCGACCCGACCATAGCCCGCGTCGAGCAGGTGCCGGGTGCCGGACACGGCGCCGCGCTCGTTCGCGACCAGCACCGTGTCGACGTCCGCGCCGGGCAGCTCGCGATCGATCGCCACGACCGGTGTGCCGGACTCGACCAGGGCCTGCGCCGCCTTCGGTCGCCGCGACGAGGAGATGATCACACCGGCCATCTGCTCGGTGAGCGCCGCCGCGATGTAGGTCGCCTCCTTGTCGGGGTCCTCGTCGCTATTGCACAGGACGACGGAGTAGCCGGCGGTCTGCGCGACATCCTCGATGCCCCGGACCATCGAGGTGAAGAACGGATTGCCGATGTCGGAGATGATGACCGCCCAGAGGGTCGTCTGCGCGCGGCGGAGGTTGCGCGCGACCGCGTTGCGGCGGTAGCCGAGCTCGCGTACCGCGCTGAGCACCCGCGCGACGAGGACGGGGTCCACGGACGCGTGCCCGTTGAGCACCCGTGAGACCGTCGCCGTCGACACACCGGCACGGCGGGCCACGTCATAGATCGTTGTCATCCGCTGGAGTCTCCACCGATCGACGACGGCATCGGCTCTCGCCCCGAGAGCCGATGAGGCGCGAGTCTAGCCGGTAAACGATTTCTCGCGGTTGCAATCTAACTCTTGACTGCCTCATGCGACGGACATACAGTGCCCAGAAATCGATTTCTTGAGTTATTTCCAAAGCGCGCCGACTGCGACGGGCACGACTCGCAGCCGGCCGGGGGCGCGGCATCCGGATCAACGCCACTGGAGGCAGACATGCCTGCACATGGATCTCGTCCCACCGACCGGCTCCCCGGAGCGGTGAGCCGGCGAGCCTTTCTCCGGCAGACCGGCGGTGCGCTGGCCGTCGCCGGAACGCTCGGCGCGGCCTCTCCCTTGCTCGCCGCCTGCGGCAGCGGGAAGAGCGGCAACGCCAAGGAGCTCACGTTCTGGAACTTCTACAGCCCGAACCCCGTGCCGGACCCGCAGAGCAAGTGGTTCGCCGACCTCGTCAACACGTGGAACAAGCAGAACGAGGTCAAGATCAAGCTCCGGTTCCTGCCGGTCGCCGACTACACGGCCGGCACGCAGCTCCAGACCGCCTTCTCCTCCGGCGAAGGCCCGGACATCTTCCTGATCAGCCCCGGCGACTTCCTCCGGTACTACAACGGGCGCGTACTGGAGGACCTGACCCCGTACCTGTCCCAGCAGGCCATCGCCGACTTCCTGCCCGGCACGCTCGACACCCGCAAGGTCGGCGGCAAGATCTACGGGCTGCCGATGGAGGTCGAGCCGCTCGCGATGTTCTACAGCGTGCCGGCGTTCGAGAAGGCCGGCCTGTCCGACGCCGACATCCCGAAGACCTGGGACCAGCTGCTCACCGTGGCCCAGAAACTGACCACCAAGGACCAGTTCGGCCTGCTGCTGGAGACGACGCCCGGCTACTACCAGAACTTCACGTGGTACCCGTTCATGTGGATGGGCGGCGGCTCGGCGGTGAGCACCGGCCAGACGAGCCCGTTCAACGCCCCCGGCACCGTCAACGCGCTGAAGTTGTGGCAAGACGCCGTCAAACGGGGCGTGGCGCCGCGCAAGGTCAAGGGCACCGGTGCCGCCGACGCGCCCGCCAACCTCGGCTCAGGCTACTGCGCCATCCAGCAGACCGGCATCTGGTCCGTGGCCCAGCTGGCGCAGCAGAAGAAGCAGCTCGAGTACGGCGTCTTCCCGCTGCCCACGCCGCCCGGCGGCAAGGCGGCCACGGACCTGGGCGGCTGGGCCTTCGTCGCCAACCGGAAGGGCAAGAACCCCGAGGCCGCGGCGAAGTTCGTCGCCTGGGCGCTCGGCTCGACCGACGCTCCCGGCGTGGAGCGCGTGCGCCAGTGGAACACCGTGGTGAAGACGAACATCCCGGTGCGCAAGTCCGTGCGGGAGGCCGCCGACGCCCACGGTGCGTTCGCGAAGGGCCCACTGAAGACGTTCGTCGACGACGTCCGCCCGAGCGGCCATCCCGAGCCACGCTACACACCGGAGGTCTACAAGGCCGTTTCGGACGCGCTGCAGGCCTGCCAGCTGAACGGCGCGGACCCCGCCAAGTCGGCGGCCGACGCGGCCCAGCGGATCGACACGTTCCTGAAGCGCTACAACGGCGCTCCGATCCTCTGATGGCCACGCTCACCGAATCGCGGCCGGTCGTCCGTGCCCCGCGCCGGCGCGGCGCCGGCCCTCGCGGGCGCCGCCGGCGCGAGGCCGCCGCCGCATACGGTTTCCTCGCCCCGGACCTGCTCGGCCTGCTCGTCTTCGTCGCGCTCCCGATGGTGCTGGCGCTGGGGATCGCGCTGTACGAGGTCGACGGCTTCGGCGGTTACACCTTCGTCGGACTCGACAACTTCAAGGCCATGGCCGACGACCCGCTGCTGCTGAAGAGCGTGCGGGTCACCGTCACGTACGTGGTGATGTTCGTGCCGCTGGCGTTCGTCGTCAGCCTGGCGCTCGCGCTCCTCGTACGCGACCACTTCCCCGGCGTCGGGTTCGTCCGGGCGGCGTTCTTCGTGCCGAACGTGATCAGCCTCGTCGTCACCGGCCTGCTCTGGCAGTTCCTCCTCGCCGACAAGCAGGGCGTCGTGCCGCGGCTGCTGCGCCCGCTCGGGCTCGGCGATGTCTCCTGGCTCGGCACCCCGAGCCTCGCCCTCCCGGCTCTCGTGCTGATCAGCGTGTGGTTCCTCATGGGCAACCAAATGTTGATCTTTCTCGCCGCGCTCAAGGACATTCCGGGCGAGTACGAGGACGCGGCGCGGGTCGACGGCGCCGGCCCCTGGCAGCGGTTCCGGCACGTCACGTGGCCGCTGCTGCGGCCGACCAGCTTCTTCGTGCTGGTGACCTCGCTGGTCAACGCGGTGACCGGGCTGCAGGCGTTCGACCTGGTGTACGTGGTGAGCAAGGGCGGCCCGGACAACTCGACCTCGACCGTCGTGTACTACATCTACGAGCAGGCGTTCTCCGAAGGCCATTACGGCTACGCCGCGGCCATCACGACCACGGCCGTCGCGTTCCTCATGGTCGTGACCGCGGTGTTGTTCGCGACGACCCGAGGAGGGCGGTTCCATGCGGAGTAGCCGCCGGTTCGGCGTGCGCGCGGCGGTCGCCTACCTGCTCGCCGCGCTGACCCTCTTCCCGATCTTCTGGCTCGTGCTGAGCGCGCTCAAGCCGGCCGCGGAGACCTTCGACACCGGCCTGCCCTCGCGCCTCACACTGTCCAACATCACGTACGTGCTGACGAAGGTGCCGTTCCCCCGGTACCTGTTCAACAGCGCGCTCGTCTCGATCGTGGTCACGGTCGTCGCGCTGCTGTTCCACTCGATGGCGGCGTACGCACTGGCCCGGCTGCGCTTTCCCGGGCAGCGGCTGATCTTCTCCGGCGTGGTCTCGACGATGCTGGTCTCGCTGCCCGTCATCCTCGTCCCGCTGTTCGTGATCGTGAAGCGGCTCGGCATGATCGACACGTATGCGGGCCTGATCGTGCCGGCCATCTTCAACGCGTACGGCATCTTCCTGCTCCGGCAGTACTACCTGAGCATCCCCCGTGAGCTGGAGGAGGCGGCCGGGCTCGACGGCTGCGGGTACGTGCGGACGTACTGGCACGTCGTGCTGCCGCTCAGCCGGCCGCTGCTCGCGTCGCTGTCGGTGCTGTTCTTTCTCGCCAACTGGAACGCCTTCCTCTGGCCGCTGACGATCACTCGCGATCCGAACCTGCGGGTCGTCCAGCTCGGCATGGCCGGCCTGCAGGGCGAGCACGCCGCCGCGTGGAACTACGTGCTCGCGGCCGCCCTGCTCGCGGCGATCCCCACCGTGGTGGTGTTCCTCGCCGGCCAACGCCGGCTCGTCGACGCCATGAAGACATCCGGCCTGAAGTAAAGGAGTCACCTTCGTGTCCTACGGATCCTTCGGCAGCAGCCTCCGCGACCTCCCACGGCTCCGCTCGTCGCGGCGCCGGCGGGCCTCGAGCTGGGACCGGTCGGGCGGCAACGACGATCGGCTGACGATCCAGGCCGGCGAGAGCGCCGTACTGGCCGACATCGAGGGCCCGGGATCGGTCAACCACATCTGGTGCACCGTCGCGCTGCCGCATCGCGACGGCCCCGATGTCACCGAGACCGACTTCCTGCGCAAGCTCGTGCTCAAGGTCACCTGGGACGACCAAGAGCACCCGAGCGTGCTGGTGCCGCTCGGCGACTTCTTCGGCGTCGGGCACGGCCGCACGGTCAACTTCGTGTCATCGCCGCTGCAGATGAGCCCGCAGGACGGCAAGGGCTTCAACAGTTGGTTCCATATGCCGTTCGCGTCGCGCGCGAGGTTCGAGCTGATCAGCGAGCTCACCGCGGAGCCGGTCTTCTTCTACTACTACATCGACTACGAGCTGTTCGACGCGATCGATGAGGAACTCGGTTACTTCCACGCCCAGTGGCGGCGGGAGAACCCGGCCGACGGCATCCCGCAGGGCGACCAGTCCAACCGCGAGTTCCAGGTGGAGGGCACCAACCTCACCGGCGACGGCAACTACGTGATCCTCGACGCGGAGGGCCGCGGCCACTACGTCGGCTGCGTCCTCAACGTGCACAACCTGCGCGAGACCGACGCGTGGAACTGGTATGGCGAGGGCGACGACATGATCTTCATCGACGGCGAGCCCTTCCCGCCGTCGCTCCACGGCACCGGCACCGAGGACTACTTCAACACGGCCTGGTGTCCGTCGGAGTCCTACAGCGGCCCGTACCACGGCATCACCCTGCCCGGCGGGCCCAACTGGAGCGGCCAGATCTCCGTCTACCGCTTCCACATCGAAGACCCCGTGACGTTCGCCCGCTCTGTCCGGGTCACGATCGAGCACGGCCACGCCAACAAGCGTTCGGACGACCTGTCCTCGGTCGCGTACTGGTACCAGACGTTGCCGCACCGGCCCTTCACCCTTCCGCCGGTCGGCGCGCGCCTACCCCGCAGGTAAACCCACCCTGGAGGCACCATGCGTGTGTACAGATGGGCCGCCGCGGCCGCGGCGCTCACCCTCGCCCTGCCCGGTACCGCCGTGGCGGGTGCGCCGCCGGAGAGCACCTCCTTCTCCACGGCGTCCATCGAGGAACACCAGACGGTCGGCAGCCCCAGCGACGGCGACCTGTGGCCGTCCTGCTGGTCCTCCGACGACAACCTCTACGCCGCCAACGGCGACGGAAAGGGCTTCAGCCTCGACGGGGACTTCTCCGACGTCGCGGTCAGCCGGATCACCGGCACCCCGTCCAGCGGCTTCTCCGGCGCGACCGTGGCCAAGGGCGACGGCGTGGGTCAGGTCTGGACCGACCCGACCGGCTACACGCGGAAGCCGACCGGCATGGCCTGCGTGGGCGGCTCGCTCTACCTGGCCGTCCAGGATCTCGCCAAGGACTTCAACGACGTCCATAACGCGACCATCGCCCGATCGGACGACCACGGCCGTACGTGGACCTGGGACCGTACGAAGCCGATGTTCAACGATCACACCTTCACCACGATCATGTTCCTCGACTACGGCAAGAACAACGCGAACGCGATCGACGGCTACGTGTACGCGTACGGGCTGGACTACAACTGGCGCGACTCGTTCAACGACCGCGTGCCCGACCCGGACGACGTCTACCTCGCACGGGTGCCCAAGGACCGCATCCAGGACCGGTCGGCCTGGCAGTTCTACTCCGGCACCGACGCCGTGGGACATCCGCAGTGGTCGGCGGACATCGCCCAGCGCCGGTCCGTGCTGCACGACGACCGGCGGATCTACCCGACCATCTACTCCGAGCACGTGCACAACCTGAGCGTGATCAGCCAGGGGAGTGTGGTGTACGACAAACCGCTCAGGCGGTACATCTACACGTCCTGGACCGAGTACACCTTCGAGTTCTACGAGTCGCCGACACCGTGGGGGCCGTGGAAGCACTTCATGACCAAGGACTTCGGCGGCTATCCGTGGACGTCATCCAAGCACGGCGGCTACGCGACGACGATCCCGTCCAAGTTCATCAGCCCCGACGGCCGGTCGATGTGGGTGCAGTCGAATGTTTGCCCGTGCGGCGGCGGAGGCGCCTCGGTCTACCACTTCTCGCTCCGCCGCATGACGCTCGAGCCGCGCGTCCCGAGCCGGCCGGTCAACACGAGGGGCGGTACGAACCTCGCCGTCGCTCCGGGGACCGTGCCGATCGAACAGGTCGCCCACTACGGCAACAACACCTACTACAACGACGGCCGCAAGGACCTGTCGGAGGACGACTGGAACGACGAGGCGAAGACCGCGAGCTGGTGGGGCTACACCTGGCCGAGGAGCTACAACCTGGACAAGGTCGTCTACACCACCGGCCAGATGTTCCCCGACGGCGGCTGGTTCGCCGGGAACCTACGGGTGCAGGTCCGGCGCGGCGCCGACTGGACCGACGTCGGCGGCGCGACCGTAACGCCCGCCTACCCGTACGACGCCTCGGCCGGCGCGTACAGGTCCTACACGATCTCCTTCCCGCCGACGTGGGGTGACGGAGTCCGCGTGATCGGGACACCGGGCGGTTCGCGGACCTTCACCTCGATCGCCGAACTGGAGGCCTACTACAACTGAGAATGGCGTGGTCGTCTTCGCGTGCGTGCGTGCGTGCGTGCGTGCGTGCGGGCGGGCGGGCGGGCGGTGTGGCAGGCGCTTCAGCGGGAAGCTGACAGCCGGTCGACAGGTCAGGCGTCAACGACGGGGGTGTTGTCGACGCCGGTCCGGGTGAAGCGCGGCAGGGCCGCGGCGCCGAGCGCGAGCAGCGCGACGATGCCCATCTGGACGTACTCGACGGTGGCGAAGGCGCGCGGGTAGCTGCGCGGCTGAAGGGCCAGGAAGAGGGTGCCGAGGGTGGCGACACCCAGGGCCAGGCCGCTCTGCTGCAGGGTGATCAGCGCACCGCTGCCGATGCCGCCCAAGTGGGTCGGCACGTCGGCCAGGACGCTGCGGAACAGCCCGGCGAACAGCATCGACTGCCCGGCCCCGACCAGCGCCAGCGGCATCGCCATGGACAGCAGCCCGACGTGCGGCCAGCCGGTCACCAGGACAATGACCAGCCAGGCCAGGCCGGCCAACTGCACGATGGCACCGCCGGAGAGCGCGGCCCGACCGAACCGGGTGATCAGGCGCGGCGCGGCCAGTGACCCGGCCAAGAACAGCGCCGCCATCGGCACGATCGACAGGCCGCCTCGCAGCGCATCGTTGTGCAACCCGTCCTGGACGGTCAGCGCGAAGACGAACATGAACGAGCCGAACCCAATGCTGAAGAGCAGCACCATCACCAGGCCACACGACATCGACGGCAGCCGCAGCAGCGACGGCGGCAGCAGCGGCACCTCGCCGCGCGCCTCGGCCCGCTTTTCGACTCGGTAGGTGATAGCGCCGAGGGCGACCGCGATGGCGAGCAGCAGCCAGGTCCACCACGGCCAGCCGAGGGAATGCCCCTCGGTGAGCGGGGCCAGCAGAGCCACCAGGGTGACTGCGAACAGCACGGTGCCCGGCAGGTCGATCCCGACCGGGTGCGGGGACCGGGTGGCGGGCACGATGCGGGCGGCGACCAGCAACACGATGATGCCGACGGGGACGTTGACCAGGAAGATCGGCCGCCAGGAGATGCCGGCGATGTTCGCGCTGACCAGCAGCCCGCCCACGATCTGGCCGACCACCGCGGCGATACCGGAGGTGGCGCCGTACAGAGCCAGCGCGCGGGCCTTGCGCTCGCCTTCCAGAGTGTGATGGAAGGTCGCCAGCACCTGCGGGATGAGCAGCGCCGCGGTGGCACCCTGCATGACCCGGGCCCCGATGAGGCAGCCCGCCGACGACGCCAGCCCGCAGGCCAGCGACGCCAGCGTGAACCCGAGGAGCGCGCCGAGGAAGACCCGATGCCGCCCGTACCGGTCGCCCAGCCTGCCCCCGAGGACCAGCAGTGCAGCGTACGCGACCCCGTACCCGGCGATCACCAGTTCCAGTTCCGGCGGCGAGGCATGCAGTGACGCGTCGATGCTGGGCAGCGCGACGTTCGTGATGAAGAAATCCATGATCGGCATGAAGGCTCCGGCCAGCAGGATGAACACCCCGAACGGGTGCAGCCCGCCGGCCAGCGCGATCGCCCGGGCCGAGCCCCGCGCGGGGCCGGCCTGGGCTGGATGGACGGTAGAGGTCACGATGGCTCCCGAAGTAGTTATGACTACATCACTATATGTCGATAACTATGGATCGATAACTATGACCTCTGACATATTCTTGGAGACGTGACAGTGCCTCAGCGCGACGGCCCGGACCCGACGGCCGCGGACCACGATCCGCGATGGGCTGACCTGGCCGACCTCATCCTGATCGTCGCCCGGGAGATCCAGTTCCGCGGCTACCGCGACCCCGACGCGGTCCCGCTCACCCAGACCGAAGGCATGGTCATGCGCTACCTGCACGAGCACCCGGGGGCCGCGCCCAGCCAGATCGCCGCCGGCACCGGACTGCAGCGCACCAACCTGTCCACCGTGCTGCGCGGCCTCGAGCGCAAAGGCCTCGCCGAACGCCGCGCCAGCGCCGACGACGGGCGCGGGGCCACCATCCACCCGACCGAACGCGGCATGCGCAACCACGCACTCACCCGGCAGGAGTGGGCCAGCGCCGTCTCCGCCGCCGCTGCTCAAACCACCGGCGACCTCGACGCGGCCATCACCCTGCTCCGCGACATCGAAATCGGCTTGATCAAAACCCGGCCCCCCGTGCCGGGCCGGCCCGCGAACCTGATGTAGGTTCCCGTGGACACCGGTTCAACCGGCAGCCGGTCCATGCATCGGCCTGCTCGGCGGTGGTGTCCAGCTGCGCCGGCAGCGTTGGACCGTCGGGATCGCCGTTCTCAATCACGGCAGAACGGGGACGGGACCTGGTCTGTTCGTGCCGCTCATGCGCTGGGGCACAGTACGAAGAGCGGGAAGGCACGGAGGCTGGGTCGGTCGCCGATCTCCTTCAGCGCCGCGCGGATCTCGCGCAGGTGGCCTGTGGTCATTTGCAGTGGGGGTTCGTCGGGCTGGTAGACGGTGCGGATCGGATATTCCACGCCCGGTTGCCGAGTCATTTCGATGTGGCAGCCGAGCACGTGGGTGACCGTCCGGTGGCCGCAGAAGTCGATCAAGCGATCGATCGTCCGGGTGAATGCCCGCCAGTCCTTGATGTAGAGCCGGCCGGGGTAGACCGTGTCGCCGGTGAGGAGGAACCCGGTCCACGGATCGTAGAACGTGACCGCCGCTTCGTGGTGGCCCGGGGTGGCCAGGCACTCCAGCACCCGGCCTCCCAGGTCGACCTGCGTCACGGCATCGGAGTGGTCGGCGAATCCGAAGTACGGCCAGGCGGTGTCCTGCTCCGCGCCGACCACCGTGGTGTCGGGACGATCGGTGAACTGGCCGTCGCCCGCGATGTGGTCACCGTGCGGATGGGTGTGGAGCACCAGCAGGTGGTACCCGTGCCGGGGGTGACGGGCGAGCCAGGACTCAATGAGCTCGTCGACCACCCGGCGAAGGGGGAAGAACTCGGCGGATGCGGTGGCTCCGGTGTCGATCAGCACCGCCCGGGCGTTGCCGAAGAGCAGGAACAAGAACGGTGCCTCGTAGTCGATCGCCATGTTCTGTCGGAGGATGAACGTGTGCTCGTCGTAGGCGTGGACCTGGATGTCCGGGTCGGTGTTGTGCTTGGCCGACGGCGAGCCGTGAATCCATCGGACATCCAGCCCACGAGGCCGGGGAGTCGCTCCGGTGAAGTCGATCGGGGAGGTGCGGGCACCCATGACGTCTCCTCGAGTGCGTCGTCTTGGCGGGCCGGGTACGGCGCACATCTCGTCCGGGGCAGGCACGTACGAGCCTCCGGCACGACGGTAGCACGGCACCGAGCGGCTGGGCCTCGCTCCGTCGGGTCGGTCGGGGCGCCCATCGCAGCCGCGAAACAGGTCCCGGGGAACCACCCTTCACGTCTCGCGAATGCGCGGCCGACTACGTCCGGAGATCTGGGCGGTGCGGCCGCGGACCGGCCGATGCTCAAGCATGTGGGTTGATCTCGGCTGTGGTCAGGTCTGCGAGTCGTTGTGCGGTGTTGAAGTGGGGGGTGAGACGGGTCTTGGTCATGGCGAAGGAGGTGCCGGTGGCAGTGTCCGCATAGACGTAGCTGCCGCCACCACCGACCCAGCCGAACGTGGTAGGTGCCTCGTCCGGCCGAGTACCGATGCGGCCGAGCGGATAGCCCAGGGCCATCCGCGCATGGTTACCGAAGACCTGGTCGGTGCCCTCGAAGGCCACCGCCGTCAACTCCTCGAGCTGGTGTGAATCGATGAGCCGACCGTCGAGGACCGCGGCATTCATGGCAGCGATTCCCCGCGCGGTGAAGGTGCCGACCGACGGGATGTCCGCTTGCAGGATCTCGTGGCTGTTGCCCATTGCCGCGGTCGGTCGCAGTTCCCAGGGCGCAAGAATGGCATCGCCGTCAGGTGGGGCGACCGGGTGCGGTGCGGCATCTTCGAGTCGTGCCAGCCGGGCCAGGTCGGTTCGGGGCACACCGAAGTACAGGTCATCGTCGATGCCCAGGGGCACGGTGACCCACTCGTGTAGGAGTTGCCGCATCGGTTTGCCTGTGGCCCGGCGTGCGACCTCGCCGACGAGGAAGCCGAAGGTGAACGAGTGGTATCCCGTCTCGGTCCCGGGTCGCCACCGCGGTTCGGCCTCGGCGATCGCGGCGCAGACTCGCGACCAGTCGGTCAGGTCGGCCGGGCCGATGCCACGAGGTATCGCCGGCACGCCGACCGAGTGTGTGAGCACGTGTCGAAGAGTCGCAGTCGCCTTGTCGTGGGTACCGAACTCCGGCCACAGGTCGACCACTGGTGTGTCGTATCCGACAGCACCGGTCCTGACGAGCAGGTGAGCGATCAGCGACGTCATGACCTTGCCAGCGGAGAAGCTGAAGAACGGGGTCTCGGGGGTCGCCCTGCGCCCGGTCTGGCCGTCGGCGACGCCGGCGACGGCGTCGACGACAAGAACACCGTGGTGGTAAACGGCAACCTGCAAGCCGGTTTCGGCTCCGGTATCAACGAGTTCGTCGAGGACGCTTTGGACCTTTTGCTGCAGTAACGGCATCATCGTCACCGGCTCGGCCACGTGTAGCGAGTCTGGCTGGACGTCGGTAGCTTGCCGAAAGCGAATCCGACAGTCGGCGCGACTCGATACAGCCTGGTGTCGCCAGCGATGATGGCCTCGCCCAACCGATACCAGACGCCCTCGGGGCTGGTCAGATGCGCGCCGTACTTCCGCTCGAAGTCCGCGGCGGCCTGTTCACGCTCGGAGCGCTCGTCCACCACGGATGCGACACCCTCGACGACGACATCCATACCGGTCAAGGCATTCGTGCCAGTCGTCAGCACACAGTGGGGATTGTGCTCAAGATTCCGTGCCTTGCGCTCCTGACCCCCCGTGGTGAAGCACACGCCACCCAGACTCCAAGCCGCCAACAGCGGCGTCACGTGCGGTCGCCCGTCAGGCCGCACCGTAGAAAGCCAGAACACCTCCGCCTCACCGAGGACCGCCAACGCCGACGCCCACCGCGTCGCTTGCGCGCCTGGAGACGAGAACGGCCCCAGCACAGCATCCGGTTCACTGTCGAACATGTCACGTCCTTAGGTCAATGAGGCATGCTCAGCCAACCGACGCTGGTGAAGCAGCGACACAAGCCGACCCATCATGCCTCCGTGTTATGTGCCGTCCTGATGATGACTTGAACTCGCCGAGAAACTCATCGGTCTGCGCGCGTGCCGGCAAGCCGGCCTTCCTGGCCCGCACGCCGAGACGCCATCCACGGCCGCCACTCTCTGGCGAGACTTCGTCTCGCGTCCCAGCGGCGAACTCTTCGCCGGCGCGGTCGCGGCCGAGGACGGATGGCGGTTGAACACCGCGCCGTACGGCACTTTGGTCTCCCGGCTGCCCCGGATCGGATGGATCCGGTGGTCGACGATGGCCTCGACGACTCACCGGCGGCCGTGGTCGACGATCCACGCGACCCTTGATCCACCCCATCTAGGACGTCCACCAGGGGCGCAGCGTCCCACGGGCGCCGTCCTGCTCCTGGACGATCTCTGCAGGCGCAGGCTCGGGGTGTTCGCGGCAGGACGCGTCTCAGTGGGTTGCCTGCCGTGTGGCCCGGTCCCGGATCCCGCTCAGCACGGTGTCGAGCAGTCGGTCGAACTCCGCTGCGGAGCCGAAGTCGGCTTGGAGAGGTGCGAGGGCGGCCATTGTCGGGTACGCGGTTGCGTCGATCGCGGGTCGGTCGGGGCTGCCGCTGAGGACTGCCAGCAGGTAGCCGTTGAGGAAGCCGAACAGTGCCATCGGCGCGTCGGCGGTTATTTGGTCGGGCAGGCCGGCCTGGCGCATTGCGGCGATGAGATGTTCCAGAGCGGCCAGGGCCGCTGGGGAGTTCTGGGGGCGGGTGGCCAGCAGTGGGAACACCCGGGGGTGCCGGTAGGCCATTTTCCGGTAGTTGTGCGCTGTCTGGCGGGCGACCTGTTCCCAATCGTGGGGTGCTTCCTTCGTGCCGGTGTCCATTTCGGCGATCACGGCTTCGGAGATGGCGTCCAGGAGTGCCGCTTTGCCCTTGATGTGGTGGTAGATCGACATCGGGTCGACTCCGAGGTCGTCGGCGAGCCGCCGTACCCCGAAGCGGTCCAGGCCGTCGCGGTCGACCAGCGCGACGGCGGCGGCCGCGATGCGTATGCGGTCGAGCCCCGCTGAGGTGCCCCGTGTGCGCCTGGTCACGTCTGCTCCTCCTCCTTGTCAAACCTACATCGTAGAATCTATCTTGTCAGGGAAATCTACGACGTAGGTTTCAGAAGGGAAAGGACTCTGATGACGAAGACACCTGGTGAGCGATCGGCCATCGCAGCGATGTACACGGGCCTTGGGCTCACTGCCCTCGTGACGATCGTCCCGTACGTCGACCGTGCCACCACCCATCTGCTGGCCGATCACATCCGGGCCGGCTATCCCGCCTACGGCCAGGCGCGTGTCGACTCGGCCGTCACCGCCTATCTGGTCCTGTTGTCGGTCATCGGAGGGTTCGGCGTCATCGCCTGGCTCTGGACGACGTGGGCGGTCAGGGCGGGCAAGCGGTGGGCCCGCCCCGCGGCGATGGTGATGTTCGTGCTCGGCACAAGCGTCGGGCTGACCGGGCTGCTCACCAAGGACACCTCCGGCGACACCGGCCTGCCGCCGGCGCTGGGCTGGGCCGGGATGGCTCCCTGCCTGGCAGGACTCCTGGCGGTCGCGTTGTTGTGGAGACGACCGCGACCGGTATGACGCCGGCTCCGGCCGACTCCGCAGGCGATGGGCGGGCGGCAGCGCTCCCGACACCGACCTGAACGACAGCCCCGCCCCGGAAACACGCGGACCGATACCAACTCAACATCACTGACCCCGACCAACACGGGTCACGACCACCACGCACCATGGAGGAAGACGCGGTGAAGCGCATCGGCATCATCGGGGTAGGCGAGATCGGCGGGGCCATCGTCCGTCGGCAACGACGACCTGCGCAAGACACTGGCCACCGATGCCCCGCTCGTACGGGCCATCCCCCTGCCCGCCATACGCGAACGCCGCTCCGTCACGGTGACGTACCCGTCCCACCCGGTGGTGGACTCCCTCTTCGAGCACCTGGGCGGGGCGCTCCCGGTCGCGGACGAGACGGCCTTCAACGTCTTCTCCGCGGTGACGGGGACGCTGACCACCCACTACCGGTACCTCGCCACGCTCACCTCGTGGGCCGTCGGCCACGGCGTCGCCTCCGGCGACGCGGACCGCTACGTCCGCGGCCTCTTCCAGGAGGTCGGTCGTGCCCTGAGCGACCAGACCCGCACCCTGCAGCAGCTCGCGGCCGACCACGAGACCCCGAAGGGTAACAACGAGCGCATCCGCACCACCTGGTTCACCCCCGCCAACTCCGAAGCCCTCACCCAGGCCCTCGATGACCTCCTCGCCGACCTCGAGTAGCTCCGGATAGACGGGCGCGCCCGAAGCCGCCCCGCGGACGCGGCTTCCCGTTCGCCGTGCCGCTAGGGCCTGTCCCTTAGATCTTGGTGGGTTGAGGGTGTAAGAACTCTGCCTGGATGACGAGCGGTTTCAGCGGTACGACCTGAGCGATGCGGAGTGGGATCGGCTGGCGCCGCTGTTGCCGGCCGATCCACTGCGTAGCGGGCGGTGGCTGAATCACCGGATGGGCCCTGGCGCCGGGTCAGCGGGTTAGGGCGTAAAACGCCCAGGTGTAGCCGGTGGCGGCGGCTAGGCTCTGGGCAAGACCATCTATCTGGCCCCGCTTCACATCGTCGGCATCTTCCTCCGGTCCGCCCGCCGATCAGAAAGAGACTTTCTGGGACCTGCGGTACTACACGACGACGAAACACGCGACCGAGCCGTCGGCCGCTCGACCTATCCACGACTCGTGCACGCCGTCGCCGCCGTACATCATGCACAACGCGTTGGCGCCGGACTCGACATCGACCACGCCGGCCAACAGCATCGAGCACTCGGTCTTCTCAAACGGCGCCATGACATCGCGCATCTCAAGGAACATCTCGGCAAGGGCCGCGTCACACGCGATGCCGATCCCTCCATCGACGAAGAACGCGTTGGTCTCGGAACCAGCCCGGTCGGCGTAGTCCACCATCGCCGGCTCCCAGGACTCGACCGGGGCATCGGCAATCGTGACCTGCAACGCCCCAAACTCATCGAAGTCGAACATCTCCGTGACCCCGTCGTCCTCAAGTTGGGCGATGTTCTCCGTGAACACCGCGGTGGCGTACGTTCCGGGCGGGACCGTCTCGATAAACGGTTCGCCGCTCCCGAAACCACTGACGGCCAACCGCCCGGTCGGCAACGTCAGACCAGGACCGTCTTCGCGAGTGATGGTGACACGGGTCGAGTCTGTCGTCTGCTGAGCGCCGTCGGTCAGCAGCAGCGCGAAGTCTGGTTGATTCTCAAATGCCGTCATGCACGGGGAGCATAGAGCCATCCGACGACACTCAGGCACTTCGCCGACACACACATTCCCATCGCGTGCCTCTCGATTTCGTTCAGCCAGGCGGAGGAAGTTGCCGGTGAACCGGATCAAGGATCTATGCGTGCGGCAAAGGGGGGATCGCGGAGCCAGATCCGTATGGACGCGACGTCGACGGTGCCCTGGTAGATGGGGTCTCTCTTTTCGTACCGCGTGGCCACGGCGCGATGCTGACGCAGCTTGTTGAAGCACCGCTCGACGGTGTTGCGCTCCTTATAGCGCTCTGTGTCGAAGGACGGTGGCCGGCCGCCGCATGATCCCTTCTTGCGGCGGTTGGCCACCTGGTCCGCCTTGACCGGGATGACCGCGGTGATCTGGCGCGAGCGCAGGTAGGCGCGGTTCGCCGCCGAGGAATAGGCCTTGTCCGCCATCGCAGCCCCCGGGTGGGTACGCGGTCGGCCGAGCCCGCGCCTCGCGATGCGGATGGCGCGCAGCAGCGGGATAAACCTCGGGCTATCACCGTGCTGGCCGGGGCTGGTCAGGCGGGCGATCGGACGGCAGCGACGATCGGCGACCACGTGGATCTTCGTCGAGAGCCCGCCCCGCGAGCGACCGAGCGCCTCGGTGTTCGAACCGTGATCTGCACAGTCCCCCCGGACGGCAGATCGCTGGGCTGGGTGCGCCGGGCACCGGCGGCGTGCTGGTGGGCGCGCACCACAGGGGAGTCCACGCCCACCGTCCAATCCTCACGCTCGGCCTCGTCACACCCGACCCGCAGGCCGTCGAGGATCTTCTCCCACGTACCGTCCAGCGACCAGCGCCGATGCCGGTTGTAGACCGTCTTCCAGCTCCCGTACCACGGCGGCAGATCCCGCCAGGCACACCCAGCCCGGGTCCGGTGGACCACGCCGTTGATCACCATGCGGTGATCAAGCCACCGCCCGCCACGCGGCGGATCGGCTGGCAGAAGCGGCGCCAACCGATCCCACTCCGCGTCGGTGAGGTCATGCCGCCGCAGCCGCTCGTCATCCACGCAGAGTTCTTACACCCTCAACCCACCAAGATCCAAGGGACAGGCTAGGGCGCCGTTGCGGGCCTGGCGCGAGGAGGTGGCGCCGGTCTTCGCGGGCCTGCTGAACAGGTTGTTCGAGATGCTCGGCCCCCGGCTCGGCGTGCCCGGATGGCTTGCACCATGGCGAAAACGTGCGTCGCTATGGCATCGCTTGGTTCGTCGGATACCGTGATGAGACGAACACCCAGGTCAGGGGGAGACGGGGTGGTGACGGCGTCGCATAAAGCGCTGAAGTGGTCGGCGTCGCCGGCTGCGGGATCAGGGCGCTGGGACGACCTGATGTCCATGTTCGGCCGGTCGGCCGCAGTGTTCTGCAGACTTTCCGGCCCGGAGCACGTGCTTGAGGCGGCCAACCCGGCGTTCTTCGCGGCGATCGGGTCCGACTGCGCCCGGACGGGCATGCCGATCGCCGAGGTGATGCCGGAGCTCGCCGAGCAGGGCTTCATCGCGCTGATGGACGACATCTACCGTACGGGCCGGGCTTACACCGCCGCCGACACCCGCATCATTCCGGCCGTCGGCGACCCGCCCCGTGAGGCGTTCTTCGACTTCACCTGCGAGCCCCAGCGGGACGACGCCGGGGAGATCGTCGGCATCACCGTGGTCGGGGTGGAGACCACCCAGGGCAAGAACGCCCAGCGGCTGGCCGCCGAGCACCATGCCCTGCTGGAACAGATCGCCCGCGACCAGCCGCTCGAACGGACTCTCGAAGGGATGGCCCTCATCCTCGAGGAGCAGTCGCCCGATCTGATCGTCTCGGTGCTGCTGGCCGATCCTGAGGGCGCGCACCTGCTCCATGGCGCCGGGCCGAGCCTTCCAGACTTCTACAACGAGGCCATCGACGGCATCCGCGTCGGCGAAGGCGTCGGTTCGTGCGGCACCGCGGCCTACCGCCGGGAGCCGGTGATCGCCATCGACATCAGCACCGACCCCCACTGGCGGGACTTCCGGGACGTGGCGGAGGCTGCCGGCCTGGCCGCGTGCTGGTCCACCCCCATTCTCGGGACCGACGGCAGGCTTCTGGGCACCTTCGCGATGTACCACCGGCGCCCCTGCCTCCCGCAGGACGTCGACCTGGCACTGAGCGCGGCCTTCACCCGCACCGCCGCGCTGGCGATCGAACGTCACCACGTGCAGCAGGCGCGCGCCGCGGCCGAGGCCAAGGAACGGGCCGCCCGCCACGATCTCGCCTTCATCCTGGAGGCGAGCACCGAGCTGGCCCGTGACCTGGACGTCGACGAGACCTTGCAGCACCTGGCCCGGCTGGCGGTACCCGCCCTGGCTCCGATGTGCGTCGTCGACGTGATATGTACCGGGCGGATCCTCAGGGCGGCCACCGCCGCAGGGACGAAGGCCCAGGAAGACCTCCTGGCCGCCTGGAGTCCCGTGGAGGAGAAGACGATGGCTCGCCTGCTGGCCCGCGGGACCACCGAGGTGATCCAGAGCCCTCCCACCGTCCCCGGCCCCTGGCGTCGGCTCGGCGTGACCGGCCACCTGTGCGTGCCGCTCGCCGACCGCGGCCGCGTCCTCGGCGCCCTCACCCTGCTGGCCACCGCCGAACGGCCCCTCAACAGCCGGAGCGTGGCTTTGGCTCAGGAACTGGCCCGCCGGGCGGCCGCGACCGCCACGAACGCGTACCAGTACACCCAGCGCGTCCAACTGGCTCATGACCTGCAGGCGGGCCTTCTGCTGCCGGATCTGCCCGAGCCGCCCGGCGCGACCGTCGCCTCCTTCTACGAGCCCGCCGGCGAGGGGCTGGAGATCGGCGGGGACTTCTACGATCTGTTCCGGCTGGACGACGACCGCTGGGCGTTCATGATCGGCGACGTCTGCGGTCGCGGTGCGGTGGCCGCCACGATGACCGGCCTGGTCCGCCACACTGTCCGCGCCGTCGCCCGCCTGCGGTGCGACCTGGTCGCCATCGCCGACGCGGTCAACACCGCACTCCTCGAACGCGCAGCCCAGTACGACCTGAGCTTCGTCACCCTGGTCTACGGCGAACTGCGCCCCTCCGCCGGACGGCTGAACGTGGAACTCATCCGCGCCGGCCACCTGCCCCCGTTGCACCGGCGTGCCGACGGTACGGTCAAGGCTCTGCACATCCCCGGCATGCTCCTGGGCGCCGGTCCCGACCCCGACATCGAGCCCCACAAGCTCATCCTCGAGCCCGGTGAGAGCCTGGTCATGGTCACAGACGGGATCACCGAGGCCCGCTCTCCCGACGGCGACCTCTTCGATGACGACCGCCTCGTCGCCGCTCTCACCGCCCGCGGATCCGGCGAGCTCACCGCGCAGGACGCCCTGGACACCATCACCGACGGGCTCCGCGCATTCACTAAGGGCTGCGGCGACAGCGACGACGACCGCGCCGCACTGGTCATCACGGCCACCTCCTGAGCCGACCCGGATCGATCACAGTCGTCTCCTGGCGTCGTCCGCGGCGGTGAGTGAGGGATGGTGCCTACCGTAACCGTCACGACGAGCGGACGTCCGCATCAACGAGCGTTCAGGTGTTCCTATGGCCGAGTGGGTCTTGGACTCCTTCGCTCGGCGCGGGGTCGGGAACGGTCCCGGAAACGCGGCATCTCCGCGATGCGCCGGCTGCCCGGTGAACTCAGGGACGATCGGGTCTGTCGTCAGAAGGCCGTGGACGGGACGGCGACGAGCTTGATGAGGAAGCGGTCGAGCTGTTCCTCCAGCGGTGGCCATGGCAGGTCGGGCTGGTTGACGCGCATCGATACGGCGCCATGGACGGCGGCCCTCAGATCGAGTGCCACCATCGCGGCGTCGCCGTCCGGAGCGAGCCCGGCGTCCATGCATTGCTGAACCGCGGCGGTGGTGCGCTCGGTCAGTTCCTGTTTGAAGTCCATGGCCTGCCGCTGGTTGAGGGTGCTCTCGTGGAGCACCTTGTACAGGCCGGGGTGACGCTGTACCCAGGTGCCGAGCAGGTGGATCCGGGCGCGCAGTTTGGCCACCGGATCTGTGGAGGTGGACTCGGCCTGGTCGACGGCCTGGATGAGGTCCTGGTGAAAGCGCTCCAGGGCGGCGAGGACGAGCGCGTCCCGGTCCTCGAAGTGGATGTAGACGGATGTCGCGGCGATGCCGACCTCGCGCGCGACGGCGCGCAGTGACAGTGCCTGGTCGTCGCCGAGTTCGTCGAGCATCCGGAGTGCCGCGGAAATGATGTCCTCGCGAAGCCGTTCGCCCTGTCCTCGGGGGTTGCGGCCGCGGGCGCCGCGCCGACCGGAGGTAGTCGAGTCCATGGAGACGGATTGTATTCGAACAGCGGTATCGCTACAGTCGTAGGGCAACAGCTGTTTTCATAGAAGGAATCGATCATGGACATCACCTCTGCAGTCCGTACGAGCGGATCGGGCGGCTCTGTGGATACGAAGCTTGAACGGAACAAGCGGAACGTCCTGGCCTTCTACGAGGTCGCCATCAACGACAAGGATTTCGCCGCCGCGTCGCGGCTCATCGGCGACCGCTACGTACAGCACAACCCCTCGATCGCCGATGGCGCCGAGGGCCTCGAGCGCCGCATCGAATTCATGAAGAAGGCCTTTCCTGAACTGCGGGCCGAGATCAAGAACATCTTCGCGGAGGGCGATTTCGTCATCGGGCACGTCCACGGAGTTCGTGTGCCCGGAGAACGCGGCACGGCCATCGTCGACATCTTCCGGCTCGACGAGAACGGAAGGCTCATCGAGCACTGGGACGTCATGCAGGACCTCCCGGAGGAAGCCGCAAACGAGAACGGCATCTTCTAGCTCGAGGACGCCCACCGTCGACCGACTCCCCGGCGGGCGGCGCGGCTACGGCAATGGCCGCGCCGCCCGCCGCCCGCCGCGAGGGTCGCATCACCGTGAACCGGCCGGCATGGATCCAGCGGGACCGACGGCCCGCATCTGCCGCATATTCCTGACCGGCCAGGCGAACGCCGAATAAGCAAATTCCCTCCCGTATGAGGTATGTGATGTCGACAGAAGTCCGTTCCAGCTGACTTTCCGCTGACGGCTCCGCGCCTCCCGATCCCCGGCGCTGGTGAGCGCTGGCCGCGGTCGCGACGGCCCAGCTCATGATCGGGATTGATATGACGATCATGACATCGCGCTGCCGTCCTTGCAGAGATCACTTCATCTGTCCGATCCGGGCCGGCAGTGGGTGATCACCATCTACGCGCTCGGCTATGGCGGCCTGTTGCTCGTGGGCGGCCGGCTGTCCGACCTTGTCGGCCGCAGGCGCGGCTTGATGATCGGGCTCACCGGCTTCGGCCTGGCCTCCGCCCTCGGCGGGGCCGCTGTGGACCCGGCGATGCTGTTCACCGCGCGGGCCCTGCAGGGCGTCTTCGGCGCGTTGTTGACCCCCTCCGTCCTGGCGAGCCTCGGCGCGGCCGGGTTCCTCTGCCTGGCGGCCCTCGCGGTCTTCCTCCGCACCGGCCGGAGCGGCTCCGCGCGTCAGCGCGCCGAAGTCTGATCGACCCGGTCGCGCGAGCCGTGGTCCTCTGCCGAGGTCATCAGTCGGCGATGCCGAAGATCTGGTGGATCGTCGCTGGTTGCTCGAGCACGGCGAGCATGTGATGGGCGACGTTCGCGCGCGAGACGGACACGCCGCCTCGCACGTTCTGCCCGCGGGCGGTTCGGTAGGTGCCGGTCAGCGGCTTGTCCTTGAGCTGCGGCGGCCGGCTGATGGTCCAGTCCAGACCGCTGTCACGGACGATGTCCTCCATCAATGCGAGGTCGGCGTAGTGCTCGCGGAACATGGCTCCCGCGAACCGGCTTCCCAGATGTCGCATGAAGAACCCATCGCCTGGGTCGTGTTTCGGCGGATTCGGGTGGCCGGGTGAGGGAACCGTGCCGATCGGCGCGGCGCTGACGACGACGAGGCGCCGTGCGCCGGTCGCCTTCATCGCGGTCACGATGGCCTTCGTGCCCCGCGAGGCGATTCCCGCCTCGGACCGCGGGTTACGCGGCCCGAGCCCAGACAGTACGGCGTCGCTCCCCGCGACCGCCGAGGCGAGCACGGCCGGGTCCGCCGCCGTGAGGTCGGCGGTGATGGTGCGCGCCTTCGTGCCCAGACTCCGGGGATTACGTGCGACCGCGGTGACGTCATGTCCTGCGGCGAGGGCCTGCTCGAGGAGTTGGCGGCCGATACCGCCGGTCGCAGCGAAGATCGTGAGCTTCATCGTTCACGCCTCTCTTTCATGATCAAGGTCTTCTCCGACTTCAACCGTATCTCGACACCATATTATATGAGTTACATAGTTTTGCCGAAGCCGAGTGACACGTCGGCCGTCCAGGAGTGGTCGGCGAGTGGAGGCGTGGGGCCGCAGGCGTCGTCGCGCGATCCGATTCGCCCATGCGGGCGGTTCCCCCGACCGCTGGGGGCGGCCTCGTCAGTAAGCTACTTGATCGATATCATACGAGTCTGATATCGTCTGCAGACGCAGCGGCAGAGCACCTACTACTACGGCCCCGCGTCCGCCCGCGCCGTGGCCTCCACATGGGGGTCAGATCGCTGCCGAGCCAAAAGACGCCGGCCGGGACGTCGTCGGGTTCTACCCGTTCTGACCATATTTTCTCGCCTCCGAGGTTTCGCATTCACGAGAGGACGCGCTCGTGCTTGATGTCATTGGTACCGGGTTCGGACGTACCGGCACGCTCTCCCTCAAAGTCGCGCTGGAGCTGCTTGGATTCGGCCCCTGCCACCACATGGACGAACTCGCCCAGAGCTCCGACCAGAGAAAGCTGTGGGCGAAGATCGCCCAGGACGGGACCGCGGACTGGGACGCCGTCTTCCGCGGTTACCGGGCGACGGTCGACTGGCCGGGAACGCGGTTCTGGCGGCAGCTCACCGGACACTTCTCCGACGCGAAGGTGATCCTCACTGTCCGTGATCCGCGGCAGTGGTACGAGAGCGTCGAAGGGAGCATCTACCGTATGGTCTCGGCCTCAGCGACAGCCCCGCTCGTCGCCGAGATGCAAGAGGTCGTCCGCCGGGTGGTGTGGGACGGCGAGTTCGGCGGTCGGTTCGAGGACGCCGAGCATGTCATCAGGATCTTCAACGAGCACAATGAGGCGGTCCGCCGGGAGATCCCAGCCTCCCGGCTCTTGGTCATGGAGATCGGGCAAGGCTGGGAACCTCTCTGTGAGTTCCTCGGCGTTCCCGTCCCCGAGGAACCATTCCCTCGAAGCAACGACCGGCAGGCGTTCGGGGAGCGCCTCGTCCAGCGTCTCGATGGACAATAGGCGGACGGCAGCCGAGACTGATTCGTCCTGGTCAGACGTGCTGGCCAGTGGACACGGTCGCGTTCGGACTGACACACCTGATGGGCGTCAGGCCACGAGGTCGCGGCGGGCCGGCCGCTGCTGCCGCAATCGGCACGGAGCCCCTCACTGAGCAGCTCATTGGTCCGTTGCCGGGTGTTCGCGCTGGGCGAGGGCGCGGTCGGCGAGGTACCGCCGTTCGGGGATGCTGGCCGTGCGCCGTGCGGCATCCAGGTAGTCGGACGCGGCGCCGTCGTGATCGCCGGCGAGTTCCCTGAGATGTGCCCGGGTGGCCAGGAGCCGATGGTTGCGCGCCATCCGGCTGTCGGACTCCAGGGAGGCGACCAGCTCCAGCCCTGCCCTCGGTCCGTGCACCATCGCGACCGCGACGGCCCGGTTCAGCGTCGTCATCGGATTCGGGGCGGTCTTCTCCAGCAGGTCGTACAGGCCGAGGATCTGTGGCCAGTCGGTGTCGTCCATCGTGGGCGCCTCATCGTGCACCGCCGCGATCGCCGCCTGCAGCTGGTAAGGCCCGACCGCGCCGCGGGGCAGCACCTCGGAGATCAATGCGACGCCCTCGGCGACCGAGGCCCGTGTCCAGCGTGTCCGGTCCTGCTCGGCCAGCGGGACCAGGGTGCCGTCGGGCAGTGTGCGGGCGGGGCGCCGAGCGTCGGTCAGCAGCATCAGGGCCAGGAGGCCGGCCGTCTCGCCGTCCTCGGGCAGCAGCCGGCGCAGTAGGCGTGTGAGGCGGATGGCCTCGTCCGACATGCTCGGTGCGGTCAGGTCCTCGCCCGAGGAGGCGGTGTACCCCTCATTGAAGATCAGGTAGAGGACGTGCCGCATCGCGCCCAGGCGTTCGCGGGCCTCGCCCTGCGGCATCTCGAACCGTATCCCGCGGGACTTGATCGTCGCCTTCGCGCGGCTGATGCGCTGCGCCATCGTCGCCTCGGGGACAAGGAAGGCCGCGGCGATCTGCGCCGTCGTCAGTCCGCCCACGGCGCGCAGCGTCAGAGCGATCTGGCTGGGCACGGACAGCGACGGGTGGCAGCACAGGAACAGCAGTTTCAGCGAATCCTCGCGGTCGGCTGCCGCCTCGCCGGGGTCCGCGATCGAATCCACGGGACGGGCGAGCAGCTCAGACTGCGGCGTCGCGGCGAAAATCGCGTCCTCGCGCCGGCGCCGTGAACTGTCGCTGCGGGACTCGTCGATCAGGACGCGGGACGCGACCGTCAGCAGCCAGCCGCGCGGGCTCTGCGGGATCCCGTCCTCGGGCCAGTGCCGCACGGCCTTGAGCAGCGCCTCCTGCGTGGCGTCCTCACAGGCGCCGAACTGGCCGTAGCGGCCGATGAGCGTGCCGAGGACCTGCGGCGCCAGTTCGCGCAGCAGGTCCTCGACGCGTCGCCGGACTGCGTCCGTCACCGGTTCGGCCCTGGCCTCAGGCGTCACTCGCGGACTCGTGCAGGATCGGCCAGACCTCGGTCGGGTTCTGGTCCGCCCACGGCATCGCCGCGGCGAGCTCGTGAGCCCGCTCCTCACTCTCGACGTCGACGAGGTAGAAGGAGGCCATGTACTCCTTCGTCTCCAGGTAGGGGCCGTCGCTGACGGCCGGGACCCCGTCCTTGCGCGTCACCAGCTTCGCGGCGGCGGCGTCGGCCAGCCCGTACCCGCCGAGCAGTTCCCCGGTCGCCGTGTACTTCTTGTTGTAGGCGTCCTGCTTGGCGATCTCGCGCGGCCAGTCCTCCGCGGGGATGCTGGACCACTTCTCCTGTTTGCCGTAGATCATGAGCAGGTACTTCATCGCGGTTCCTCTCTCCGATGGATCACAGCCCGGCGGGCCACCGTAAGCACGCCGGGCCAACGCGCTCTCACCGGAGGAACGAAGCTGCGTCCACGTTCTCGACATGCCCCTGCCGGACTTCTTCCTACCGATCCGCCGGGGTCCGTGTCGAGAAACGCAGATCCGCCCCGTTCTCCCTGAGAAGGCACCATCGGAGAATCCCGGAGGAACATCATGTCCACCACGCCCGCCTCCACGCCCACGTCCGCCGCGTCGTCCGCACCGTCGGCGTCGTTCCTGGCGCGCCGCCCCGTCTGGCAGGTCGGCTACCTGTCCGGCCTCGCCGCCGGCGTCGCCGTCGAGGCATGGGGACTGGCCACCCGAGCCGCCGGCGTGCCGATGAGGGCCGCCGGCCTCGGCTCGCACCACGCGACGCCGATCACCGTCGGCATGTTCGCGATGGGGACGATGGTCGTCACGTTCTGGTTCACGTTCGCCGTCATCCTCATGGCCCGCTTCGCGAAGAATCCCAAGCGCACCTACCTCCGCACGGCACTGCCACTGCTCGCACTCTCCCTCGCCGCGCCGCTCACAGCAGCGGACACGGTGATCTCGACGAAGCTCACGCTCGCCGCCGCACACCTGATCGCCGGTGCGATCATCATCCCGGCAGTCGCGAGGCGGCTGTCGCGCGAACGGTGAGCAGCGCGGTCATGGCTGTGCGTGCGCACCACGTCGGTGGCGATCGTCACGCATTCTTTCTGTTCGCGGCGTTGTGCAGGTCCAGCAGGTCGATGGCGCGTTCGCGCATCTCGCCTTTGCGGATCTTGCCAGTGACGGTCATGGGGAATTCGTCGACGATGTGGATGTAGCGGGGGATCTTGTAGTGGGCGAGCCGACCCGTGCAGTGGTCTCGGACGCGTTCGGCGGTGAGCGGTTCGGCGCCTGGGCGCATGATGATCCAGGCCATGAGCTCTTCGCCGTATTTGGGGTCGGGGACGCCGATGACCTGGACGTCGGCGATGTCGGGGTGGGTGTAGAGGTATTCCTCGATCTCGCGAGGGTAGATGTTCTCGCCGCCGCGGATGACCATGTCCTTGAGGCGGCCGACGATGTTGAGGTAGCCCTCGTCGTCCATGGTGGCCAGGTCGCCGGTGTGCATCCAGCGGGCCTGGTCGATGGCCTCGGCGGTCCTGTCCGGCTGGTCCCAGTAGCCGAGCATCACCGAGTAGCCGCGGGTGCACAGCTCGCCGGGCTCACCCCGGCGTACGACCAGGCCGGTGTCCGGGTGGACGATTTTCACCTCGAGGTGTGGCATGACCCGGCCGACCGTCTGGGTGCGGCGGGCCAGGCCGTCGTCGTGGCGGGTCATCGTGGAGACGGGGGAGGTCTCGGTCATGCCGTAGCAGATCGCTACCTCGCTCATGTGCATCTCGCTGACGACGCGCTTCATCACCTCGACCGGACAGGGCGATCCGGCCATGATTCCAGTGCGCAGGTCGGACAGGTCGAACTCGCCGAACCGCGGGTGGTCCAGTTCGGCGATGAACATGGTCGGCACGCCGTATAGGGAGGTGCATCGCTCGGCCTGCACCGCCGCCAGCGTGGCCTCGGGATCGAAGCCGGGTGCCGGGAGCACCACGCAGGCGCCATGTGAGGTGGCCGCGAGGTTGCCCATCACCATGCCGAAGCAGTGGTACAGCGGCACGGGCAGGCAGATCCGATCGTCTGCGGTGTAGCGGACACCTTCGGCGACGAAGTATCCATTGTTGAGGATGTTGTGGTGGGACAGCGTGGCGCCCTTGGGGAATCCGGTGGTGCCCGAGGTGTACTGAATGTTGATCGGGTCGTCGAATGCCAGCGCAGCCATCCGTTCGCGCAGTGCGGCGGGGTCGGTGCCGTGCCCGGCGGCGATCAGGTCGTCCCAGCCGGGCTCGCCGATGAACACCGCGCGTTCGAAGCCGACCTCGGCGAGCATGGCCCGATAGTCGCTGGTGCGGTACGCGACGGCGCTGATCAGCAGTCGCATGCCGGACTGGTGGACCACGTAGTCCAGCTCATGGGCGCGGTAGGCCGGGTTGACGTTGACCAGGATGGCGCCGATCTTCGCGGTGGCGTACTGGGTCAGCACCCATTCCGCGCAGTTGGGCGCCCAGATGCCGACTCGGTCGCCCTTGGCGATGCCCATGGCCAGCAACCCGAGGGCCACCTCGTCCACGGCTGCGTTGAATTCGGCGTAGGTCCAGCGCCTGCCGCCGGCCATGTCGACCAGCATCTCGCGGTCTGCGTACCTGGCCGCGGCGCGCTCGAGGTTCTCTCCGATCGTCTCGCCCACCAACGGCGCGGAGGAGACGCCGGACGCGTAGGAGAGCAGTGAGTCACCCATATCCCGAAGCATCGCCCCAGTACGGGGGAGGGGGCACCCCCGTTCGGGGGTGGTCGCAGCTCCCGGGCGATGCCATTCTGACGGCATGGCTGTGGCAAGGCCTCCGATGAGTACCGCGACGGTGCAGCGGGGAGCGCTGCTGCGCGCCGCCCTGAAGAGGATGTGCCGGGCGACCGGGCTGCCCGTCACCTTCGGTGGCGTGGTCTTGCCCGGAGGACGGAGCATGCCGCTCACCGAGTTCGTCGGGATCCGCACCGACGCGCTTTCCGGCCTGGTCATCGGCGCCGGCAACGGCTTGGGCGGACGGGTGCTGGTCACTGCCAGGCCGGGCAGCGTCAACGACTATGCCGCCGACTCGAAGATCAGCCACGAGTACGACACGGCGGTGACCGCGGAAGGCCTGCGGGCGATCGCGGCGGTGCCCGTGATGGTCGGCGAGTCGGTGTTCGGGGTCCTGTACAGCGGTATCCGTGAGTCGCTGTCACTGGGCAACCGGGTTCTGGAGACGATGGACCAGACCGCCCGGCGTGTGGGCGTCCAGCTTGCCGTCGAAGCGCAGGTGGAACGGCGGCTGGTGGAGATCGAGACGGCCACGATCACTCGGGCCGCCCGCGCCGCGCCGTCCGCGCCGAAGTGGGAACAGGTCCGGGAGGCGCACGCAGAGCTGCGCTCGATCGCCCAGGAGATCACCGACCCGGTCCTGCGCGAGCGCATCCAGCGGGTTTGCGACCGTCTGACCCGATCCACCGACCGGCAGGCCCTCGAGAATCCGTTGTCGCCCCGCGAACTGGACGTGCTGGCCCTGGTCGCGGTGGGCTGCGGCAACGCCGAGGCCGCCCGGCGCTTGGGCCTGCGGCCGGAGACGGTCAAGAGCTATCTGAGCAACGCGATGCACAAGCTCGGCGCGCACAGCCGGATGGATGCGGTGATCGCGGCCAGACGCATCGGCGTCCTTCCGTGATGATCAATGGCAGGCGATGGGGCGGCGACGCCGTCTCATCGCCTGCCGAGCTTTTTCCGGTCCGGTTATCGACCAGCGTTCACGTCACATCATCGACCCGAAGAAATGTCAGTCGTCGTGGTGGTCGTGGTCGGAGTTGTGGTGGTCGTGGTCCGAGTGGTCGTGGCTGGAGCCGTGGTGGTCGTTCGAGTTCGAGTGCTCGTGGTCCGAGTGCTCGTGGTCGGAGTTGTGGTCGTCGCTGGAATGCGAGTGGTCGTGGCTGGAGCCGTGGTCGTCGCTGGAGCCCGAGTGGTCGTGGGAGGAACCGCCGTTGTTGCTGCTCGGCGCGGATGTCCGCGGAGCAGCGTTCGGGGTGTTCGAATCGGCTCCTGGCATCGTTGTGGGGCTGGTCGCCGGGCTCTGGGAACTCGGGCTCGACTGTCCCTGCCCGGTCGGGGCGGCGAGAGCAGATCCGACCGGGTAGACCAGATGAACAGCCGCCGATCTTGGAGGGCGGCCCAGTATCGGCGGACGTTCAGTGGGTGACCCCTTGGCAGGCGCGTCGTCATGGCGACTTCTCGATGAGTCCACCGCCTTGGGCGGGTCACCGGGTAGGTCGTGCCTGCCCGGGCTCCTCACAGGCCAATGAGGTCGGCCGTGTCCGGGACGCTCCTCGGGAGCTCTCGGAACGTCGCCCGGCGGCTCGGCGACCGGGACAAGCGGGGAGGACAGGAGATCGATGGCCCTCTGAAGGGTGTCTTTCTGGTCGGCCAGGGAGCCCTTCTGCGTATCGAGCTCCCGGGCGGCGGCGACGAGACCCGGCGACCGACCGCCATCGGCGACATGATGCAGCGCGGCGTCCGCCGCGTTCGTCGCCTTCAACTGTTTACCGGTTGCGGCGATCGCGGCGGCGAGCTGGCGCTTCGCGGACTTGGCGCCGGTGCCCTTCATTAGGGAGCGTGCACGCTGCAGCAGACCGGCCTCACGTTGTTCGAGTGCGTGGATGGCCAGCAGCACTTTGGGAGTCCGCTTGCCAGGCGGCAGCGCGAACAATTCCCGAAGCGACGACTGGACGCGTGACAGTTGCTTCAGCGTGACGACGAGAGAGGTGTCCGCCACCGGCTTGACCGCCGGGATCTTCGAACCGGCGCCACCGGTCACATCGACGCCGGCGCGTACGGGCTGGGGGCTCACGCTGGGACGCGCGATGGGCGTAGTGGAGTGTTGGCCGGTAAAACGGGCGACTCCAACTGCGGATCCGGAGATGAACACGACTCCGCCGACCAGCGCCGCCCCCAGCGGGGCGCGCCGCCCTTGCCGGGTGACTTTTTGCTCCATGTCATCCGATTTTCGGCTGATCGCCGCCTGAGGTGCGGAGACAGCGGAGGCCCGACGCAATCGACGTGCCGCATGCCGGTGGGCACGAGAGCAGTACAGCCGCGTCACCCCGTCCTCGGCCGGTATGACCGGTTCCGTGCACCCCGGCAACGCACACGGTCGGTCAGGCAGCACCTTCGAATCCTTGTCAGCCATGAGCACACCCACCCCAGTTCCGCAGCAATGGCCGGAAATCCCTGCCCTCGGTCAGGCCGACGGCTTCGGGGCCCGAAGAGGACCGGCCGAGCCGCCAAGGAATCCGTGTCACCGCCGCGTCGGTCGCGCGGTGACGTCTTGCGACACCAGAGAAGACGGCCATAGGTTGATGACCAAGCGATGCCCGCGGTTAACAATCAATCCGGGACATATGGCATCAATAGCCCGTGCAGGTTTGGAGGGTCATCGCCCCGATGGGAAGACCCGAGCGGCCGCTGGACCCGACGCAGGGACCGCTGGCCGACTTCGCCCACGACCTACGCGCCCTCCGGCATAAGGCGGGGACACCGAACTATCGGCAAATGGCCGCCGAGGCCCACTTCTCCGCCACCGCGCTCTCCCGGGCGGCCTCCGGAAAGGCGTTGCCGTCACTCGAGGTCACCCTCGCCTTCGTGGCCGCGTGCGGCGGGGACACCCGGGCGTGGAAGGACCGCTGGCACGCTGTACGCGCGGAGTTGAGGGGCGAGGCGGCGGAGGCCGAAGCACGTGAGCTGACCGAAGCGCCACCGGCATCCGCCGCCGATCCCGTTCCCGCTTCTTTGTCCGCTTCCCCCTCCCGGCTCGCCCCCGATTCCGGGCCGGCGTCCGCTCTTGACCGCGCTCGCGGTAGGCGACGGCTGTGGGTCGCTGCGGCCGTCGTGATCGGGCTCGCCGCCACCGGCGGCGCGGCCGCAGCCCTGCTACCGGCCGCATCGACTGCGGCGCACCCGGCGCATCGGCTCGCCGCGCACGCGGCGCGTCGGCCCGCCGCGTCCCCCGCACGGACAATGGCCGCGGCCGACGCGCGGGACGACGACAATAAGGGCCGCCCGCGCCCCGTACTCCGCGAAGGCGTCGTGACGCTGCGTACGAACCAGATCATCGACTTCGACGACCGGTCATGGCCGACCGCCGAGGCGTCCAGGGGCAACCCGTACGACCTTGAGTTCACCTCGGACAAGCGCACGCTCGACAGCATCGGCAGCGACGACATCACCATCCTGCCGCCCGGCAGCCACGGCACGCGCGCGGAATGCGGAGCACAGCAGAACTACAGCGAACCGGTCACCCCCGCCCTGGACCGGCCCGGCACCTTTTTCTGCCTCATCACGGACACTCGCCGCTACGTGCTCTGCCGGATCGCCGCCGTCACGCGAGACGCCTCCGGTCGCCCGGCCGAGGTGCGCCTGTACGCCGTCATCTGGGAGCCAAGGGAAGCGGACTGACCCGTCGGAACCCGGCGCCTCGATGACCTCTTGGGCACCGGGGTTGCCGCCGCGGGTTTCCTGGCGCTCGGCGCCCGCCTCTTCGCCAGGAGGCACGCATGAACGCGTCGAGGTGGCTCGGTCTGTGACGCGGCGCTACCATTGTCGGGAGTCCATCAAATACGTGTCACGTATTGTATCTGGTTAGGAGCGTATGGCCATGGCGTCGACGACGCGTCAGGACGCCGGGTCTGCGCGGGATCGGCGGCGTACGACTGCCGCGATCAAGGAGTCTCTGCGTGAGTTGGTCGTTCAGCTGTCGTTGCTCAACCACCAGATCTGCGACCACGTCGATTTGAAGGACGTCGATCTGTACTGTGTCGATCTGCTCAACCGGCACGGGCCGATGAGTCCCAGCGTCCTTGCTCGCCGCGCCGGCCTGCATCCGGCCACGATGACCGGCATTCTGGATCGTCTTCAGCGTGGCGGCTGGGCCGTTCGTCAGCGTGACCCGGATGCCGTCGACCGACGTGCCGTCACCGTGTACCCCCTGCGCGACCGTAACTCCGAGTTGTATGAGCTCTACTCCGGGATGAGTGCCTCGATGGACGGGATCTGTGCGGAGTACGGCGACGGCGAGCTCCAGACGCTCGCCGACTTTCTGCGGCGCACGATCGACGCCGGGCAGCACGCGACCGAGCAACTGGCCGGCGACTGACCCGCCGGGAGCGTCGTCGCAGGTGGGAAGGCGGCTTGGCGTAATATAGTATGGAAACGATAATGCATGTATTCCATATTGTTTTCGGAGCCGCCGGTGAGACTCACGATCTTCGCGGCGACCGGCGGTATCGGCCGCCAACTCGTCAGACAGGCGGTCGCGGCCGGGCACGACGTCACCGCGGTCGTACGGAACCCGCAGGCGCTGACCGCGGACGTACGTAAAGTCACCGCCGACCTGGCGTCACCCGACCCGGCGGCGCTCAGGTCCGCCGTCCGCGGAACCGACGCCGTGCTATCCGGCCTCGGCCCCCGAGGTAAGGGCGAATTCGGTATCGCGTCTCGGGGCACCGAGGCGATCATCGAGGCGATGAAGGCGACGGACGTACGCCGCATCGTCGTCATCAGCGTCGCGGGCATCTCGACGATCCCGACACCCGGCCGTCCGAATCCCCCCAAGCGCGACCCGGGAATGGGCTGGTTCATGCGGAACGTGCTCAGTCCGATGGCGAAGGCGAGACTCGGACGGCACTATGCCGACGTCGCACTGATGGAGGATCTCCTGCGCGACAGCGGATTGGACTGGACCGCCGTAGGAGTACCGCTCCTGACCGACAAGCCGCCGACCGGCACCTACCGGACGGCTTACGGGCAGAGCGTTCGCGGTGGCAACCGCATCACCCGCGCCGACGCCGCGCATTTCATGCTCCGCGCGATCGAACGGCCCGAGACCATCGGGAAGTCCATCGCCATCGCCAACTGACCGATCCGGAGCGACCAATGTCCATCTTCGCCAAGCGCCGGAAGGTCCGGCTCTCGCATCACCGTATGGCCGACAGTCCGCACGGGCCGCTACGGATCAGTCATGACCGCTGGCCATCGGCCAGGCCATGGTGGTCGCCTTCGGGGCAGGCGCCCCCGGTGCTCTGGCTGCGCTCGCCTTCTTCTGGCTCGAATGGATCAGTTGGTGAGGTCGGCACCCGGCGGGCCCCATGCGGAGGCCGGCAGGGGGCGAAGACGCCCTTCGCGCCCTGCCCTGACCCGCCGGCCCGCTGTCTTCGTTCAGCGCGTCGAGTCGATGAAGCCGTCGATGACGGCGGCGAGGTGTGGGCCCTGGTCCTCCTGGACGAAGTGGCCGGCGTTCGTGATGGTGGTGTGCGCCTGTCCCGCCGCGCCGGGGATGCGCGAGCGGAAGATCCGGTTGCCGTCTCCGACGCCGTAGTCGTTGTCGCTGAAGGCGCACATGAACGGGGTCTTCAGGGTTTCGAGCACGGTCCATGCCGTGCGGTTCGCCGGTGCCGCCTCGTCGAAGGGAACGATGGGGACGAGCAGCGGGAACTGCCGGGCGCCCTGAAGGTAGGACTCGTCGGGGAACGGCGCGACGTACGCCGCGCGTACCGCCGGGTCGAGTTCGCTCACGGTGCCCCGGTCGACGACCTCTCCGGGGTCGAACGGGTTCGCGCGCTGGCTGAGCTGCAGCCACGTGGCGAACGCGCCGCCGAGATTCTGGTCCCCGGTGGGAAAGGAGGTGTTGGTCGCCACGACACGGCGGAACCGGTCCGGGCTCGTGGCCAGTAGGCGCAGCCCCAGGAGGCCGCCCCAGTCGTGGCAGACCATGGTCACGTCGCGCAGGCCGAGGCGGTCGAACACCGTCTCCCGCAGCCAGTCGACGTGTCTCTGGTAGGTGTAGGCGAACCGGTCGGCGGGCTTGTCGGACCTGCCGAATCCGACGAGGTCGGGGGCGACGCAGCGGTGCCCGGCCGCGACCAGCGGCGGGATGACGTGCCGGTAGAGGTAGCTCCACGACGGTTCGCCGTGCAGCAGCAGGACCGTCTCACCGGACGCCTTCGCCGGGTCGGCCGGCCGTTCGTCGATGTAGTGGACGCGTAGCCGGGTACCGGCGCCGTCGCCGGCGTCGATCTCGACGTAGTGCGGCGTGAACGGGTAGTCGGACAGGTCCTGAAACCGCTCCTCCGGGGTACGCAGTACGGTCATGCCTTCGACCGGGGCGGGGCGCGTGGACGCGCCGTCGTGAGTGTCGGTGCCCGCCATCGTGTTCTCCTTCATATCTCCGGTCGCCGGGGCGCCGTCAGCCTCGGAAGGCGGCGGCATGGTCGGCGACCCACTCGGCGTAGGTCCGTGCGGGGCGGCCGAGGATCTTCTCCACCTCGTCGGTGACGACCTCGGTCGGCCCGGAGCCTCGGGCGTACCGGGCCATCAGCGCCTCGACGAAGGGTTTCGGGAGGCCGCGCTGGGACAGGTTCCGCGCGAACGCCTCCGCGGGGACCTCTTCGTAGCGCAACGGCCTGCCGATCACCTCGCCGATGACGGTCACGAGCTGCTCATGGGACAGGGACTGCGGGCCGGTGAGCCGCAGTCTCCGGCCCGCCAGGCCGCCGTCCAGCAGCGCGCGGGCGCCGACCGCCGCGACGTCCCGTTCGTGGATGAGCGGTTCGGCGAAGCCCGCGTACGGGCCTCGGACGACGTCGCCCGCGCGGATCTGAGGCGCCCAGGTGCGGAGCGTGTTGACGGCGAAGGAGGCGGGCCGCAGGCTGACCCACTCCAGTCCGCTCGCGACGGCTGCGTCCTCGGCCTCCTTGTTCCGGTCACCCTGGAAGCGGGACGGCTGTTCGGCCGGGTCGTCGTCGACGTTGATGGCCGAGAGCGCCACCACCCGTTCGACGCCTCGCTCCCGGGCGAGCGCCAGCAGGTCTCCGGCGGTCTGCCCGGCGGCCCGCGGGTGCAGGAACACGGCGGTGACGCCGTCCAGGAACGCGGCGATCGTGTCGGGCCGCGACGGGTCGCCCGTGACGACCTCGACGCCGGCGGGGAGACCGGCGACCTCCGGATCGCGGGTGACGGCGCGGACCTTGGCGCCCGCGCCGGCGAGCAGCTCGAGCAGGGGGCGGCCGATGGTGCCGGTCGCTCCGGTTACCAGGATCATGATCGGACCCTTCTGTGAGAGGACGTGGGTCGGAGGTCAGGCCGTCGCCGCGTTCCACCGTGGTGTGCGGGCGTAGACCGGCCGCCACCTCGCCCGGTAGAGCAGCCGGGCGGGCATGGGAAGTTCGCCGAGTACTCGCCGGGTGAGCTCGGCCGACGCGTCGTCGAGCAACCAGGGGAGGAACTCGGCGGCGCCTTTCAGGCCCTGCCGCTTCCTGATCGCGGCCCCGAACGCCTGCCAGCCCTCGGCCCCGAGATACGTCTCGACGAGCGGCAGGGCCTCGGCCTCCTCGTGCTCCATGTGCGCGGCCAGCGTCGAGGCGAGCTCGTCGGCGCCGGCCGTCGGCTCATCGGCGGCCAGCGCGGCGTCGACCTGGGAGAGCAGCGGGTCAATGAGGGCGTGCTCCGCCTCCATCGCGTCCAGCAACTCGACCTCGGCCGGCCGGCGCACCCGGGCGCGCAGCGGCGGCCAGAGCGCCTCGTCCTCGACGGTGTGGTGGATGTGCAGTTGGTGCTTGAAGGTCTCCCACCCGGTGCGCACCGCCGGGTCACCGGCTCGGCCGGCCCGGATCGCAGTGGACAGACGGCGCAGGTCGCGGGTGAACGCGTCGTGGCCGGCGTACATGAAGGTGAAATCGACCTCGCCTTGCCGTGGGCGTCGACGCCCGGTGTCGTTACTGGTCATCGGAGCTCCTTGTGCCTGTTCGCGGGGGTCGTCCAGCCACGGCCGCGACGTGCTCACGCCTCGGCCGTGCTTCCGGCGTATGCCGGGCGCGGCTTCCCAACGACCAACATACATGGATTTCATATCATATGAAACTCGTAGTTTCTGGCCGGTGGAAGCTGTGGTCATGGGATTCGCTGCTGATGAGGCTTCACGAAAGGCGGGCTATCGGCGGTCGGCGGGGTCGCCGCGCGGCGAGGCCAGACGCCGGGACCTGCTCGACCGGGTCACCGAGGACGTCGCCGTCAACGGGCTCGTGGACTTCTCGCTGCGGCGCGCGGCACGGGCGGCCGGCACGACGCACAAGGTGCTGCTCTACCACTTCGAAGGCGCCGAGGACCTGCTCAGGCAGACGGTGTTCAGGTTGCGCGAGAGGCAAATCGAGAACGCGATGGATGCGGCCCGCGAGGCCTCGGGCCAGGCGACCCTGGCGGCCCGGATCCGGACCGTATGGCTCACCCTGGTGGAAGAGGAGTCACGCCTGCGGCGGGTGCTCGATCAGGCCATCGGCCTGGCGATGTACGACCCCGACCGCCACTCGGAACTGGCCCGGGAAGCGTCGCGGCAGTATCTGCCCGTGCTGGAGTCGCTCTGTCCGGAGCGCTGGCCCGATCGGCGCAGGCGAGAGGTCTCCCAGATGATCCTCGCGACGCTCCGCGGCTTCCTGCTGGAGCGGTTGACCACCGGGGACGCCGCGGGGTTCGAGGCGTTGATCCGCATGCTGGAACGGGAAGAGGCGGCCGCCGGATAGCCGCGGCCCGCCCGGACGCCGGTGCCCGTGGACGCAATGTGAACCATTTGGTTCACTTAAGTCCGGCAACTCAGTCCATCGTCGGTCGGGGTGCGGGTTTCAGCGCAGTTGGAGAAGGCCCGTTTCGTCAGCGGCGGCGTCGAGTGCGCCGCCTGGCACTATCCGGGAACCAACGGCGCCTGCGTGATCATGGGTGCGGGCGGTGCGGTGACCAAGGAGCCACGTCACGCAGCCGCAGGCATCCTCGGCCAGGTCCGGGATGTCGAGGTGATCTTCGTACTCCGTCGGGGCGGCGCGGCGGTGTTCGGCTCGCGGGGGCGTGGCCGGATGTGCGCCATGGGCCAACCGTGATCAGCCGAATCCGCGCCGGGGATCTCGGCGAACACGTGCGCCCGGAGCATGGTCACGGTGCTGAGATCGCAGGCACCGACCGGCCGGGAAGCCGAAGGCGGAAAAGACAATGAGAAGAGCCGTCGAAAGACGAGTCCGAGTGTTCGCAAATCCGAGGTCGAACGGGCGCACTTGACGACATACTATGGAATATATAAATTATGGATCTCATAGCGAGAGGGGGCGAGTCGTATGCGTGAGTCCGCGATCTGGTTCCCCGTGTGATCGGGTGCCGATAAGGCGGCGGTGAGTTGCAGGTGAGACGACCCGCCGACGGAAGATGAGGTGGCGATGATGCTCCTGCGCCACCTCATCTCTTATTGCGGGACGCTCGCGCACGGACCGGTATTCCCGTTGACTCGGCTATGCGTCACGCCATCGCGGCCCGGTGCGGAAATCCGACGCGCGACCGCTCTCATCCGTCGCGCCACCGCGTCGGCCGTGTTGAGTTCGACGACCTCATCAGACGATGCCGCACCTTCATAGGGGCATCGCGCTGTTCATCCTCGGCTCGCTGCTCGGCGGATGCGCGATCTCGGCTGCCTCGTTGCTGGCAGCCGGTGCCGTGCAGGGTACGGGCGCCGCCCTCGGCGCGCCGAGCGGACTGGCTCTCATCGCCACCAATTTCCCCCAGAGAGCCGCGAGCGGAACCGTGCGATGAGCGTCTTCTCGGCCGGGCTCGTCCTCGGCGGCGCCATCATCGAGGGTTCTCCTGGCGCTGGGTTCTGTTCCTCAACGTACCGGTCGAGCGCTAGCCTGCGCTCTCACGCGGACGGCGGGTGACTTGCTCCTGTGCCGCGGTCAGATCGCGCCTGACTTGGACGCCTGCGGACGGCGCCGCCGCCCGGGAAAGGCGACGTGGGCGTCCAGTATGAGGATCAGCACACCGGTGAGCACGTGAAGCGAGCCCACCCATGGGGCATGGTCCGTCCCCGTCGTGGCGAGCGCATGCTGGACGGGCCCTACGAGGAGGGCGAGCAGGAGCGACTCCCCGACGACCATTCGACCGGACCGGGTTACCAGCGCGACGATCAACATGAGCACCGTCAAAGCGACGATCACCAGCGCGAACCTATCGTGCAGCGTGAAGTTCGAGTCCTTGAACGTCCCGCCATGGGCGGTGTCAAAGGTACCGAGCCCTGCCAGGATGAACTGGACGAAGATAGCGAGGAGCGTCACCTGTCCGATGACTCGAACGGCATGTGACGCGACTGGTGCATGAGCTTCCAGTGCCTGATCGTTCTGTGTCATTGTGTCTCCAAAGAGGTAATGCGCCGGGTTCCGGGGGAAGGCTCGGAGCAGCCGGCCCGGGCTCTGAACAACGGATGGCCGATCGCACCGGCATCATCGAAGGCGCCTGCCGCCATCTAATCGGCGACCGCCTCGGCTCTGCGCACCCCTGAAAACGAGCTACACCCTTTCGTAGCGCCTCAGATAGCGGATATCACCGGTCGACACGTCACTGCCGGTCACCTCCTTGGAGGCCTCCTGCGCGGCCAGGCTACTCGAGGATGTAAAGGTCGTAGCCGAAGGCATCGACGTGACCGTTGTACTCGTACGTGCACTTGTACCTCCAGCCCTCCCGCTCATATTCCTGGCCGGCGTCGATGCAGTCCGATTGGCGATCCCAGTACTCGACGTAGGTCCATGAGACCTGTGCGGCCGCGCCCCTCTGCGGAATGGCCGCATGGGCCGGCGCGCTCATCCCGACAGCCGCACCGGCGGCGATCCCGACACTGACAACTGCTGCGCGTAGGCGCATCTGCGTTCCCTTCTGCCATGACGCACGAGAAACATATCATATGGATCTCAGATTATAAGTGAACGAGAAGGCTCGATGTCATCCGATCGTTGCCCTCGCCACGGACGTGCTCTAGCAGGGCTCACCGGAACCTCGGCTCCCGGGCGGCCCGCCGATCAGCGAGGCTGAGTGGGCCGAGCGGATCCCGGGAGTGGTGCCTGCGGGTGGCTGGGCAACGCCAGTGCCGTCCGTTGGAGGGCGCGGCGCCGTTATCGGTGTTCCGCAGCGTGGAGCAGCCGGCCACCTCGGCTGAGCCGGCGCGCCGGCACCGGGGGAGAGACCGTCAACCTCAATAGCCGGAGACGCGAGAGAGCCGGGACGCGTCGTCCTCCAGCCTGACCGGAGCCCGGTCGACGCATCCCAGGGCGACGACGCCGGCGGAGAGCAGCAGCATCGCCGTCACCCCCCAGACGCCGGACGCGTACGTGATCGACAGGCCGTCCCCGGCGTGGAACGGGTGGTTCGTCTCCATGTCTTTGAGCACCACCGTTCTGGCGGCGTACAGCGACGCGACCACGCCGAAAACGCCTGCCACCAGCGCCGCGATCCCGGCGGCATACCACAGCCGCGGTCGGCGCGTGACCATCACGAGGCCCAGGGCGACCAGGACGCCGAAGGCGACGTAGATCAGCACCGAGTCGCCCAGCCGGGAGAGCTCGTCGGATTGCCTCTCGAGAGTCATGCCCCCCCTCGAACGGCGAACCGAGGGCGGCCTGCGCGTACGCCCATGGGAGAAACAGCGACACGAGCGCGCACCCGAGGCCCAACAGCGTGGCGCCGACGGCGATCCTCCGCCAGAGGCGCACACCCACCGGAATTCGGGCCATCACGCGGCCATCCTCGAATCTCTTGAAGTCATCAAGAGTTGAGGATATAAAGTGAACCGTGCGTGAGGAGACGGCCGAGGACAGGTTCTTCCGTGAGCTTGGTGGCGCCTGCGCCGAGCTGCGGCAGGCGTTCGCGCGGCATGTGGGAATGAGCGCCCACCGGGTGCAGATGCTCGTCCGGCTGTGGCGTGCAGGTGAGACCAGCCACAGCGACCTGCGTCAGGTGCTGGGGATCGACGGTGCGAGCGTCACCCGGCTGGTCAAGGAGCTGGAGGCCGAAGGGCTGGCCGGCCGTCGCCTCGACCCCGCGGACAACCGTTACACCCTGGCCGCGCTGACCCCCGCCGGCGAGCGGGTCGCGGGCGACTTGGAGCGATTGCACCAGGCGTACCAGGAACGGCTGCTCGACGGTGTCACCGCACACGAGCAAGAGATCGTGCGACGTGTCCTACGACGTGTCCGCGCGAACGTGACCGAACAGGAGAGACCATGACGGATGACGTGCGCGCCACAGTCAGGCGTTTGTATGCGGCGTTCAACGCCTATGACCACGGTGCAACGAAAGACATCTTCACGGCGGACTTCTACAGCCACCCCCTAGGCATCACCGGGCCGGAAAGCGTCACCCGGTCGTGGCAACGGTTCCACGAGGCGTTCCCCGACGCCCAGGTCGTCGTCGAGGACATGGTCGTCGAGGGCGACACGGTCGCCGTCCGCACGAGCGTGCGCGGCGTTCCCGGACAGGAGCCGACCATGCTGGAGATGTTCCGGATGCGCAACGGGCGCATCGCGGAACTGTGGGGTCTCTCCTCGCTGCAGCGGACCTGAAGTTCAGTTCCCTGGTCGCAGATCCTCATTCTCGTTGGGCTGGGGTTAGTGCGATCTCGTTCGGTCCTCCGGAGCACGGGGCCGGTTCGTTCGCCGGTCGGCTGTTACCTGTGCAGGTCGGCGAGGATCGCATCGAGCATGCCGTTCAGGTGGGCGCCGACCAGTTGTCCGGCCGGGGTTACCTCATAGGAGCTGGACAGGGGCGGGCCGGAGAAGGTGCGGCGGGTGACGAGCCCGGCGTGTCGCGACACCGTTCGGGTCCTGCGGGCGGCCGCGGCGGATACCGGATTCCTGCTCGCCGCGGCCGACCGGCTGCCGGACTTCGCTCGCCCTGCCCTGGTGGTCTGGGCGAGCGAGGACCGTGTGATGCCGTCCGAGCACGGCCGCCGCCTCGCCGGAGTCCTCCCTCGGGGACGGCTGGTCGAGGTGGCGGACGGCTACACCCTCATCCCCCTCGACCAGCCGGCGAGACTCGCACAGACCATCCGCGAGTTCACCCACGCGCCGCTCATCCGATAGGCACTCCGCGGGCCGTGGGCGCCCCGACCGTGATCAGCCGGATCCGCCTCCGGGCAGAGTCGTCTTACAGGACGGCGGTGAGCAGGCTCACGGCCGACTCCTGACGGGCGATGCTCGCCTGGTCGAACGGCCCGGCCCAGTACAGCCCGTACTGTTCGGAGCCGTTCCGGTCGTGGTCGTACGCCGACCGGGCCTGGGTGAGCAGGTAGCCGCGGTAGGGGTGGGCCGGCGTGACCTTGTTGAGTTCGGCGAGGTCGCGGGCGAAGACGCCCTTGAACGCGGACTGGTCGGAGTTGCAGGTGCCGGCCGGCTCGCAGGGCTCCGTCAGGATGCCGCCCGGGGACAGGTCGGGGCTGGTGATGACGGCGTGGGCGATCCGGCCGGCGGCGGTGAGCAGGTTCGCGTCATGGGTGGCGCGGTACAGCTCGGTGAGACCGCCGAGGACGACGCCCTGGTTGTACGTCCAGGTGGTGCCGCCGTTACTGGCGCAGCTCCCGCTCTGGGTCTGCAGGCCGTCGTTGACGAGGTGCCCGCTGTTGATCATCCCGGTCTGGGCGAACCAGCGCCATTCCTGGAGCGCGTGGGACAGGTAGGTCCGGTCGCCGGGGATGCGGTTGTGCAGGGACGCGGTGAGCTGGAGGTACAGCTCGTTGCTGATGGCGTTCTTGTAGGTCTTGCCGGGAAGGTCCCACCAGATGCCGCCGCCGCAGGTGCCGTCCCAGTACTGGCGCATGTACGCCTCATCGGTCTTGGCGATGTCGAGGTACCGTCGGTCGTGGGTGAGGTCGTACATGCGGACCATGGCCAGCGCCCACCAGCCGGTGTCGTCGGTGGAGTCCGCGCGGAACTCCCCGCCGCCCTGAGGCCACCAGGGCAGGGGCTTGCGCTGGAGTTCGACGGTGTTCAGCACCTGCGGCATGTACTGCGTCGAGCGCGTCTTCACCATGTAGTCGAGAAGCGCCTGCAGCGCGTTGCCCGACTGCCACCACGGCGCGTCGGAGTCCCAGCGGCCGGTGGACGCGTCGTAGAAGCCCATCATCGCGGACACGGCCGCGGTGGCCCGGGAGCGCGCCGTCGACGTTCCGCCCGTCGAGGCCCGGGCGGGCAGGGTCACGGTCAGCGCCATGACGACGGCCGCGACGAGGCAGATCAGACCCCTGCTCGCGTTACGCCTGCGTTCGGTCATCTTTCACTCTCCAAGGGAGGGGGCCGGGCCCACCGGCCTGCGCAGCCGCAGGGTGAGCACCTGGAACGGGCGGAGCGTGAGCGGAATCGCGCCGTCCTCGGCGGTCGTGACCGAGCCGGGGAGCGGCCGCTCCAGCAGGTCGGTGACCGCCACGCCGGCGACCGGGAACGACGCGCGCAGGTGAGTGCTCGCCCGGCCGCCCAGCGACTCGTACAGCCGGACGACCACGTCGCCGGACCGGTCGTCGGCGAGCTTGACCGCCTCGACCGCGACGGCGTCCCCGTCGACCCGCACGAGCGGCTCCGGGGGAGCGCCGGTGCCGGTGGTGACGCGCAGCGGCAGGTTCAGGGCGTACCCGCCGCTCACGGCGTCGGCCACGGTCGCGCCGGGCAGCAGCGTGTACGTCATCCGGTGCCGTCCCTGGTCGGCGTCGGGGTCGGGGCAGCGCGGCGCGCGGACGAGGCTGAGCCGGGCGGTCGTGGTCGTGCCGCCGTCGGGCCGGGTGGCGCGGGTGACGTCGTGTCCGTACGTGGAGTCGTTCAGCAACGCGACGCCGTACCCGGATTCGGCGACGTGGAGCCAGCGGTGCCCGGCGACCTCGAACCGTGCGGCGTCCCAGCTGGTGTTGGTGTGCGTGGGCCGGAACACGTGCCCGAACTGGATCTCGGCGGCGGAGCGGTCCGCGTGCACGTCGAGCGGGAACGCCGCCTTGAGGATCTTCTCCCGCTCGTGCCAGTCGATCTCGGTGTCGATCCGCACGTCAGGGCTTCCCGCGGTGACGGTGACGGTCTGCGTCACCGCCGACGTGCCGAAGCTCCGCGTGACCCGTACGGCGGCGACCAGTGGTCCCCGCTCCACGACCATGACGGCGTCCGCGCCGGTCAGGTCGGTGTGCCGCCGCCGGTAGTGGCGGTCGATGTCCCAGGCGTCCCAGTGGTTCGGCAGGTCGGTGTGCAGTTGCAGCAGGTTGCCGCGGGCGCCGGGAGCGAGCACCTCGCGGTCGGCCGTCAGGTCGTACACCGAGGTGAGCAGGCCGTCCTCGTCGATCGCCACCCTGATCAGGCCGTTGTCGAGCACGTGCCCGCCGCCGGAGGCGGACACCGTGACCGGCGCGGGCGCCGATACGGCGCCGACCCGCGCGATGCCCGAGGCCGGGACCGCGGTGAAGACGGCCGCCGACCCATCGGCCAGGACCTGCGCGTCCGGGCCGGTGGCGAGGGCGGCCGGAACGGTCACCACCTCGGCGCGGTCGCGCGGGCTCGTGTTGAACACCCATCCGCCCAACTCGCCGTCGGACGGTTCCTCTCTGGCCACGGCTGCCACGGCGTCCTGGATGATCGTTTCGAGGTCGGCGCGGACCCGCGCGTACGTGGCCTCCGCCTCGCGGTGCACCCAGGCGATCGAGCTGCCCGGCAGGATGTCGTGGAACTGGTTCAGCAGCACGATCTTCCACAGCCGGTCGAGCTCGTCGTACGGGTAGGGCGACCCGGCGATGATCGCGGCGGTCGCCGACCACAGCTCCGCCTCCCGGAGCAGGTGCTCGCTGCGCCGGTTGCCGGCCTTGGTCCGGGCCTGGCTGGTGTACGTGGCGCGGTGCAGTTCCAGGTACAGCTCGCCGGACCAGACGGGCGCGTCGGGGTACTCGGCGCGGGCGGCGGCGAAGAAGTCGTTCGGGTCCTCGATCACGACCTTCGGAGAGCCTTCGAGGTCGCGCAGCCGCCTGGCCTTCTCCAGCATCTCCCGGGTCGGGCCGCCCCCGCCGTCGCCGTGCCCGAAGGGCAGCAGCGACCGCGTGCCGCCGCCCTTGTCGGCGTAGTTGCGCACGGCGTGCGCCAGCTCCTTGGCCTCGAACGTGCCGTTGTACGTATCGGCGGGCGGGAAGTGGGTGAAGATCCGGGTGCCGTCGATGCCCTCCCACCAGAACGTGTGGTGCGGGAACTTGTTGGTCTGGTTCCAGGAGATCTTCTGGGTGAGGAACCACTCGTTGCCGGCGAGCACGGACAGCTGCGGGTACGCCGCGGTGTAGCCGAACGAGTCGGGCAGCCACACGCCCCGGGTCTCCACGCCGAACTCCTCGAGGAAGAACCGCTTGCCGTGGATCAGCTGGCGGGCCAGGGCCTCACCGCCGGGCAGATTGCCGTCGGCCTCGACCCACATGCCGCCGACCGGCACCCACTGGCCGGCCTTGATCGCCTCCCGGATGCGCTGGAAGACCTCCGGGTGGTGCTCCTTGACCCAGGCGTACTGCTGGGCCTGGGAGCAGGAGAACACGAACTCCGGGTAGTCACGCGCCAGCGCGGTGACGTTGGCGAAGGTCCGGCCGGTCTTGCGCCGGGTCTCCCGGATCGGCCACAGCCACGCGCTGTCGATGTGCGCGTGCCCGGTCCCCGAGACGGTGTGCGCGCTCGCGTGCGCGGGCCGGGCCAGCGCGTCCGCCAGGTGGGTACGGGCGCGGGCCGCCGTGCCGGCGACGTCGTGGATGTCGAGTTCGTCCAGCATCCGCTCGAGGGCGCGCAGGATCTCGTGGCGGCGCGGGTCGTCGGTGGACAGTTCGCGCATGAGCCCGGCCAGGACCTCGGTGTCGATCCGCAGGTGCCAGACGTCCTCGTCGAGGACGGCCAGGTCGGCGGCGGTGAACCGGTAGAGCGGATCGGTCCCGGCGGTGGCCTTGTCGCCCAGCGGCGTGGGGGTGAAGCCGTTCGCCAGGATGTCGGGGTTGGCGGCCATCTCCAGCAGGAGACCGGCCTGCTCGCCGTCGGACGCCGAGGCGGCGACCGGGACGTACTGGTTCATCGGCTCGAGGCCCTTGATCGGCCGGCCCGTCAGGTCGTACACCAGCGCCTCGGCCTGGTTGCCGGGCCAGTCGCCGACGAACCCGAGGTCGAAGACCGCCTCCACGCGGCGCCCCGCCCATTCGGGCGGCACGGTGCCGGTGGCGCGCAGCCAGCTGGTGGACCAGGGCCGGCCCCACCGGGTGCCGGCCTGGAACGGAGCGTACGTCGCGGTGAGGGCCTCGGCGACCGGCACCGGCTCGTCCGGGACGTGCCAGATCTCCAGCGTCATCGGCAGCCGGGCGGCGTACGTGGCGGGGACGATGCGTTCGCGGAGGACGCGGTCGATCCGGTCCTCGACCTGCCGGCGGTCGTCGTGCATCAGCGGGCTCCCGTCGAGCGCAGGTAGGCGAGTTGCGGGAAGTGGGCTTCGTAGCGCTCCAGCAGCCGGCGGGCGACGGCGACGGAGTCGACGAGCGGGTGGGTCGCCAGGGCGCGCAGCGCGGCCGAGCGCGACCCGGTGGTCGCGGCCTCCAGCATCGCGCGTTCGACCGCCTTCACCGAGGTGACCAGGCCGAGCTGGTGGTCGGCGAGGGGCGCGCAGGCGACGGGGCGGGCGCCGTTGGCGTCGACGAGGCAGGGCACCTCGACCACGGCGTCGTCGTCGAGGCCGGGGAGGGCCCCGCGACCACGGACGTTGAGGATGAGCGTGGTGCGCTCGTCCTGCGCGATGGCGCGCATCAGCGCGAGCGCGACGTTCTCGTACCCGCCGGACTCCAGGTCGCACGACTCGCGCTCGCCCGCGCCCGCCGCCTCGCGGTTCTCGGCCATGTAGGTGGTCTCGCGGGCCATCCGGGTGGTCTCCCAGGCCTCCAGCGCGGAGCCGGGGGTGTCCGCGGTGCGGGCGTAGAAGTCGCGCTGCTGGTGCAGGACGAGGGCGCCACGGGTCTTGGGCGCCTCGCGGGCCGCGGCGACGGCGTCCCGGTCGAAGTAGTAATAGTGCAGGTACTCGTTGGGGACGGCGCCGATCGCGCGCAGCCACTCCCCGCCGAACAGCCGCCCCTCCTCGAAGGAGGCCAGCGCGGCGTCGTCGGCCAGGAGACTCGGGAGCACGTCGCGGCCGCCGACGCGGACCGCGCGCAGCCAGCCCAGGTGGTTCAGGCCCGCGTAGTCGAACCAGACGCTCTCCGGCTCGACGCCGAGCGCGGCGGCGACGCGGCGGCCGAGCCCGACCGGTGAGTCGCAGATGCCGATGACGCGGTCGCCGAGGTGGCGGGACATCGCCTCGGTGACGGTGCCGGCCGGGTTGGTGAAGTTGATGACCCAGGCGTCGGGTGCGCGTTCGGCGACGCGGCGGGCGATGTCGACCGCGACCGGAATCGTGCGCAGGCCGTACGCGATGCCGCCCGCGCCGACGGTCTCCTGGCCGAGCACGCCCTCCTCGAGCGCCAGCCGTTCGTCGGCGGCCCGGCCCGAGAGCCCGCCGACGCGGATGGCGGAGAACACGAAGTCCGCACCGGTCAGGGCCTCGTCGAGGTCGGTGGTGGCGGTGACGCGCGGCGGGTCGGAGAAGCCGGCGGCCTGTTCGGCGAGCACCCGGCCGATCACCGCGGTGCGCGACGGGTCGAGGTCGTGCAGGACGACGTCGGTGACGCGTCCCTTCCCCTCATCGGCCAGCAGCGCCCGGTAGACCAGCGGCACGCGGAACCCGCCGCCGCCGAGAATGGTCAGTCTCATATTTCGATCACCTCAACGTCGGCTTCGCGCAGGACGGCGGCCGTCGCCGGATCGGCGGGGGCGTTCGTCACCACGATGTCGAGGTCCGCGGGTCCGCAGACCTTGGCCATGCCCTTGCCGGGGAACTTGCCGACGTCGGCGACCAGGATGACCTGATCGCTCACCGAGAGCATGGCGCGCTTCACCGGGACCTCGATCACGGTGGTGTCCATGACGTGACCGGTCGGGCGTACGCCGCTGGCGCCCAGGATGAGCCGGTCGGCATGGAGTTGCCGGATGTTGTCCTCGGTCATGAATCCCACCAGCGACCGGTACTCCCGCCGGAGCATGCCGCCGAGCAGCATCAGCTGGATGTCCGGCTCGTCCTCCAGCTCTTCGGCGACGGCGAGGCTGCTGGTGATGACGGTGAGGGACCGGCCGCGCAGCTGACGGGCGACCCGGTGCGCGGTGGTGCCGATGTCGATCAGGACGGTCTCACCGTCCTTGATCAGTTCTGCGCAGCGTCTCGCGACCGCGTCCTTCTCTCCGGCGTGAACGGCGGCCACGTCGAGGAACGGATCGTCGCGGTCGTCGGTGGGCACCGCGCCGCCGTGGACACGCCTCAGCAGGCCGTCCTCGTCCAGTTGGACCAGGTCACGGCGGATGGTGGCCTGGCTGGTATCCAGCCGGGCGGCGAGATCCTCGACGGTGGCGGCGCCGTCTGTGCGCAGGATGCGCAGGATCAGCTCGTGCCGTTGATCCCTAAGCATGAGAGCACTGTAGTGCGTACTCGCGCAAAAGTGAAAATTTTCATTCAAACTCTTGCGCGTTTGTGCGCAGTTCGCCACGATGCTGCGTATTCGCAACCCCGTACCCCCACCTCAAGGTCATTTCGATGGGTGACTCCGGCATCGCGCGAACGGATCGTGCCGCGCAAACGAACACCGCCCTCCCCGCGGACGGTGTCGACGTCTTCGTCTCCGGGCTGCTGTTCCACGACCTGGTGCTGACCGGCCTGGACCGGCCGCCCAAGCCGGGCACGGAGACGTGGACCACCGGCATGGGCACGGGCCCCGGCGGCATCGCCAACTTCGCGGTCACGCTCGCTCGTCTCGGCCTGCGCGTCGGGATGGCGGCGGCGTTCGGCGACGACCGGTACGGCCGGGACTGCTGGGAGACCCTCGAGGCCGAAGGGGTCGACCTGTCCTGGTCCCGGCGATTCGCCGACTGGACCACGCCCGTGACGGTCTCGCTCGCCTACGACGGCGATCGCGCTCTCGTCAGCCACGGCACGACACCGCCGGACCTGCCGGTCGCCCCGCCGCCGGCCCGCGCGACCGTACTGCACGTCGGGCCCGAGCCGATCCCCTGGCTCGACGGCGCCGACCTGGGGCTGGTCTTCGCCGACCTCGGCTGGGACCCGTCCGGGCAGTGGGCCCCCGACGTCCTGGTCCGGCTCGCCCGCTACCACGCCTTCCTGCCCAACGAATGGGAGGCGATGGCCTACACCCGCACCGACAACCCCGAGGCCGCCGTCGTACGGCTGGCCGAGTTCGTCCCGCTCGCCGTCGTCACCCGCGGCGCCGACGGTGTGATCGCCATCGACGGGTCCACGGGCGAGACCGCGTCGGTGACCGGGCTCCCCGTCGACGCGGTGGACCCGACCGGGGCCGGCGACGTGTTCGGCGCGAGCCTCGTCGCCGCCACGCTCGCCGGCTGGCCGCTCGCCGACCGGCTGCGTTTCGCCAACCTGTCCGCCGCGCTGTCGCTCCGGCGGCCCGGCGGCTCCCTGTCCGCGCCCGGCTGGACCGGCATCGCCGCCTGGTGGCGTTCCGTCCGCTCCTCGTCCGGCGACCCGCGGATCCTCCGTGACTACGCGTTCCTCTCCGACGTCATCCCACCCCTCGAAGGGCCATGAAGATGGAACTGACACGCAGAAGACTGCTCCAGGCCGGCCTGCTCACCGGCGCGGGACTCGCCGCGAGCGCCTGTGGCAGCGGCTCCGGTGCCGGCTCGGCCAGCCTGGCCGGCAAGAAGATGGCCGTCTGGGTCTGGGACGGCTGCATCAGCCCGAACGTCCTCAAGCAGGCCGTCGCCCACTTCACCCAGACCAAGGTGACCCCGTCCGTCATCGGAGGGGATTTCAAGCAGAAGCTGGTCACCACGATGACCAGCCGCGCGTTCCTGCCGTCGATCACCGGGGTCAAGGGCGAGGACATCGCGTCGTTCAAGGGCAACTACGCCGACCAGTTCGTCGACCTCAACACCCTCGGCGCCGGCAAGGTCACCTCGCAGTACGTGGGGTGGAAGCTGAAGCAGGCCACGACCAAGGACGGCAAGCTGCTCGGCCTGCCCATCGACATCGGCCCCTGCGCCCTGTTCTACCGGCAGGACGTCTTCGCCAAGGCGGGGCTGCCGACCGACCCCAAGGACGTGTTCGCCGCCGCGTCCACCTGGGACGACTACTTCGCGCTCGGGGTGAAGCTCAAGAAGGCCAACCCGAAGTCCTTCATGATCGACGACGGCACCTCGCCGTTCACCTACACGGTCCAGCAGGGCACGAAGCGGTTCATCGACGAGAACAACCACTTCATCGGCGACCAGGACCATATCCGCACGGCCTGGGACCGGTCGATCAAGGCCATGCAGCTCGGCATCGTGCAGCCCTTCGCCGATCCGGGCAGCACCGACTCGAACGCGGCCTACAACAACGGTACGGCCGCCAGCTCGGTCGGCGCCGCCTGGCACTACCTCGACCTGGTGCAGGCCGCTCCCAAGACCTCGGGCAAGTGGCGGGTGGCGAGCATGCCGGGCGGGCCGGCCAACTTCGGCGGTTCGTTCCTGACCATCCCCGCGCAGGGCGGCGACCACAAGCTGGCCTTCGAGGTCATCACCTGGCTGCTCAACCCGCAGAACGAGGCGCAGACCTGGGTCGACAACGGCAACTTCCCGGCCAACACGGGAAGCTACACGCTGCCCACGATGACCGCGCCCGTCCCGTTCTTCGGCGGCCAGAAGGCGATCGAGATCTTCGCGCCAGCCGCACAGAAGATCCAGGCCCAGTATGAGGCGCCGTCCGACGCCGCGGTCTCCGACCCGTTCCAGTCCGAGCTGAAGAACGTCTGGGCCAAGCACAAGGACCCGGAGAAGGCCTGGTCGGACGCGGTGAGTACCGCGAAGCAGGTCGCCCAGCGCCAGGGCGTGAACTAGATGGCCGCTACGCGGGCCGTCACCAAGGGACCGGGGAAGAAGGGGGCGCTGCGGACCTTCTGGCCGCAGTACCTCGCGATCTCGCCGTTCTACGTGCTGTTCGCCGTGTTCATGCTGGGCCCCGTGCTGTTCTCGCTCTACCTGGCGTTCCAGAAGTGGAACGGCCTGGGGCCCATGCAGTTCGTCGGGCTGCAGAACTTCCGGTTCCTGGTCAAGGACAGCCTCTTCTGGCAGTCGCTGACCAACACGTTCGCCATCTGGTTCCTGTCGACCGTACCGATGCTGATACTGGCGCTGATCCTCGCGGCCATGCTGAACTCGGCGGTGCGGCTCGGCGGCTTCTACCGGATCGCGTACTTCATTCCCAACGTGACCTCGCTCGTGGCCGTCGCGATCTTCTTTGGCTCCGTGTTCGCCAACCAGGTCGGCCTGATCAACGACGTCCTCCGATGGCTGCACATCTCGCCCGTCGGCTGGCTGACCGGCAGCTTCACGATCAAGCTGGTCATCGCGTCGCTGATCACCTGGCAGTGGACGGGCTACAACGCGATCATCTATCTGGCCGGCATGCAGGCGATCGACTCCGAGCTGTACGAGGCCGCCCGCATCGACGGCGCCGGCGCGGTGCAGTGCTTCCGGCGCATCACCATCCCGCAGCTGCGGCCGATCATCCTGTTCACGGTCATCATGTCGGCCATCGGCAGCATGCAGACCTTCACCGAGCCGCAGGTGCTGTTCGGCAGCACCGACGCGACCAACCCCGACACCGGCGGTCCCGGCCACGCCGGCCTGACCACGGTTCTGTACCTGTACCGCGAGGCGTTCGACTTCAACCAGTACGGGTACGGTGCCGCGATCGCCTGGGCGCTGTTCCTCGTCATCCTGCTGTTCACCGCGATCAACTGGCGCGTGGTGGCCCGAAGGAGAACACCGTGAGCCATGCCGTGAGAGACAAGAGCGTCCCCGTGGTCGGGACCTCGGACCTGGCACGCCGGGCGAACCAGCGGGCCGGGGCGGCACGGCGGGTCAAGAGAGCCGCCCTGCACCTGATGCTGATCGTCGGCGTGCTGGTGTCGATGTTCCCGTTCTACTGGACGGCGGTGATGGCCACCAACACCACGGAGGACATGTACCGCAACCCGCCGGCGCTGGTCCCCGGGACGCACCTGTGGCACAACATCCAGCGGGTCTTCCAGACAATCGACTTCTTCGGCTCGCTGCTCAACACGGTCATCGTGGCCGTCGCGACGACCGCTCTGGTGCTCTTTATCGACTCGCTGGCGGCGTTCACGTTCGCGAAGTTCGAGTTCCCGGGGAACCGGATACTGTTTCGGCTCCTGCTGCTGACGCTCATGCTGCCGGCCCAGCTCTCCCTCATCCCGCGCTTCGTGCTCATGGTGCAGCTGCACTGGGCGGGGACGCTGAACTCGCTGATCTTCCCTGGGGTGGCCAACGCCTTCGGCATTTTCTGGATGCGCCAGTACATCCAGAGCGCCGTACCGGACGAGCTGCTCCAGGCCGCCCGCCTCGACGGCTGCGGGTTCCTGCGGCAGTACTGGCACGTCGCGCTGCCCGCCGTCCGGCCCGCCCTGGCCTTCCTCGGCATCTACACGTTCATCCAGGCCTGGAACGACTACGCCTGGCCGCTGATCGCGATGATCAATCCGAAGAAGGTCACGCTGCAGGTGGCACTCGCCCAGCTCAACACCGCCCACCACACCGACTACAGCATGGTGATGGCCGGGACGTTCCTCGCAGTCCTGCCGCTCGTCGTGGTGTTCATCCTGTTCGCCCGGCAGTTCATCCGCGATGTCATGAAGGGGGCCCTGCGTGGTTGAGCGCCCCTGGGCCTCACCGGAACTCACCGGATGGCGGCGGCTGCCGATGCACTCCCTGCGGAGGCCCGCCGCCGTACCGCTGGACGGGCGCTGGCGGTTTCAGCTGCTGCCCTCGCCCGAGGCGGAGGTGACGGCCGCCTGGGAGGAGGCCGACGTCCCGGGCTGCTGGACGATGCAGGACAGCGGCGACCTGCCGCAGTACACCAACTTCCGGATGCCGTGGCCGGACCTGCCACCACACCCGCCGGCGGCCAACCCGACCGGCGTGTACGAACGCGAGGTCGCCGTTCCCGCCGACTGGGCCGGGCGACGGATCATCCTGCACGTCGGAGCGGCCGAGAGCGTCCTCATCGCCCAGATCGGCGGGGTCACCGCCGGGATCGGCAAGGACTCGCACCTGGCAACCGAGTTCGACGTCACCGACCTGGTCCGGCCGGGGGAGACCACCACCGTCCGGCTCACCGTCGTGAAGTGGTCCGACGCGACCTTCATCGAGGACCAGGACCAGTGGTGGCACGGCGGCATCACCCGCCCGGTCCTCCTCTACTCCACCGACCCGCTGTACCTCGCCGACGTGCGGGTCACCGCCCACCGCGGCGGGCACCTGCGGGTGGACGCCGACGTACGGTCGATGCACGGCCGGCTGCCCGGTGGATGGCGGGTCTCCGCGACCCTGGGCGGGATCGACCTGGGCGTGGACACGGCGTACGGCGCCCTGCTCGCCGAGCGCGACCAGATCTCCGCCTGGGAGGGACGGGTCCGGTTGCGCAGGACCATCCCGGGCGTCCGCCCCTGGTCGGCCGAGCTTCCCACGCTGTACGACCTGGTCGTGCGGGTGCACGACGCGGACGGGACCGTCACCGACGAGACCACGCTGCGCGTCGGCTTCCGCGACGTCGAGGTCAGCGGCCGTGACCTGCTCGTCAACGGCGAACGCGTCTACATCCGCGGCGTCAACCGGCACGACTTCCACCCGCGGACCGGCCGCGTGGTGTCCCCGGAGGACATGCGCGCCGACCTGATGACCATGAAGCGCTTCGGGTTCAACGCGATCCGCACCTCGCACTACCCGAACGACCCGGTGCTGCTCGACCTCGCCGACGAGCTCGGCCTGTACGTGGTGGACGAGGCGAACGTCGAGAGCCACGCGTACGCGCGGGAGATCTGCGACGACCCGGCCTACCTGTCCGCGTTCGTCGACCGCGTGTCGCGGATGGCACGGCGGGACGTGAACCACCCCAGCGTCATCATCTGGTCGCTCGGCAACGAGAGCGACTACGGCGTCAACCACGACGCCGCCGCCGGCTGGCTGCGGGCCTTCGACCCGACGCGGCCCGTCCAGTACGAGGGCGCCATCAAGTACGACTTCGACGGCGGCCCGATCAGCGACATCGTCTGCCCGATGTACGCCTCCATCGAGGAGATCACCGCCTACGCCCGCTCCGGACGGCAGGACCGGCCGCTGATCCTGTGCGAGTACTCCCACGCGATGGGCAACAGCAACGGCACCCTCGCCGACTACTGGGCGGCCATCGAGTCCACGCCCGGCCTGCAGGGCGGCTTCATCTGGGAGTTCTGGGACCACGGCCTGCTGCAGCGCCTCGACGACGGCCTGCCCGCCCCGGAGGGGACGTACGCCGCGGGTGTCGCCGGGCCGGGGTACCGGTGGGCGTACGGCGGTGACTTCGGCGACGAGCCGAACGACGGGAACTTCTGCGCCGACGGCGTCGTCTTCCCCGACCGCACACCGAAACCGGCGATGTACGAGCACCGCGAGCTCGCCGCCCCGGTCCGCCTGACGGACGACGCCGGCGTGATCCGGGTGCACAATCGCCAGCATTTCCGCGACCTGTCCTGGCTGACCGCCGAGTGGCTCCTCGACGCCGACGGAGCGGCCGTCCGGACGGCGCCCGCCGAGCTGCCGGACATCCGGCCCGGCGGATCGGCGCTCCTCACGCCGCCCGCAGCGCTCATCGGCCACCTGCCCGGTGACGGCGAACTCTGGCTCACCCTGCGGGTGACGGTGCGCGACGACCAGCCGTGGGCGGCGGCCGGCACCACGATGTGCCTGCCGCAGATTCGTCTGCGCACCGAACGGCGGGACCTGCCGCTTCGGGCGAGCGGCAGGGTGGGCGGCCCTCCGATCGAGGTCGACCACGACGGGCTGCTGGTCCACCCGCTGCTCGCCGCGCCACCGACGCTCAGCCTGTGGCGGGCGCCCACGGACAACGACCGGCTCGCCGGGCTCGGCGCCCGCTGGGCGGATCAGGGGCTGCCGGAACCCGTCCGGGTGCCGGTCGACGTGGTACGTGACGGCGACCGGGTCACCGTTCACGCGCGCTACCTCGGCGGACTGGTCGTCCACGAGCAGTCGTTCACGCCGATCGCGGACGGGATCCTGGTCGAGGAGACCGCCGTGCTCGGCGACGCGCTGACCGACGTCGCGCGGGTCGGCACGGTCTTCGAGACCGTCGCCGGGTTCGAGCGCGTCTCGTGGTACGGGCAGGGGCCCTGGGAGACCTACCCTGACCGGTGCGCCGGCGGCCCGGTCGGCTCCCATCAGGCCGCGATCGACGACCTGTTCACTCCGTACCTGCGGCCGCAGGAGAGCGGCGGCCGGCACGGAGTCCGCCGGTTCGAGCTCACCGGACCGGCGCACACGCTGCGGGTACGGCTCGACGGGCCACGTCAGGTGAGTCTCACCCGGTACCGCGCGGCCGACCTCGCGGCGGCCTCCCACCACGACGAGCTCGTGCCACGGCCGGAGTGCGTCGTGCACGTCGACGCCGCGCACCGCGGCCTCGGCACGGCGTCCTGCGGTCCCGACACCCTGCCCGCCTTCCTGGTGGGACCGGGCACCCACCGATGGTCCTGGACTCTGGAGACGACGTGACGGCGAACCGAACCATCCGGGTGGCCAGCGCCCCCGTGAACTTCGGCATCTACCGGTCGAACACCACCCTCGGCCCGGAAGAACTCCTGGCGAGCATGGCCGACCACGGCTACGACGGCACCGACTCCGGCCCGATCGGCTACCTCGGCGCCGGGCCGGGGCTGGGCGACCGGCTCGCCCGGCACGGGCTCGCGCTGGCCGGCGGCTGGGTCGACCTGCGGTACGGCGACGCCGACGGCTTCGACGAGGACCTCGGCAAGCTCCGCCACGCCCTGGAGTGGTTCCGTTCCGCGCCGGTGGACGACCCGTGGTTCGCGCCGCGCCCGACGCTGGCCTGCCCGAGTAACCCGGAGCGGTTCGCCCACCCCGGCACCCCCGTACGGCCCGGCGTGCCCGACGCGATGTGGCCGGCGTTCGCGGCACGTGTGCAGCGCGCCGCCGACGCCTGCCGGGCCGCCGGCCTCGAGCCCGCCTTCCACCAGCACCTCGGCACCGATGTGGAGACCTACGAGGAGGTCGAGCGCCTGCTCGAGCTCACCGACGTGGGGATCTGCCTCGACACCGGCCACCTCATGCTGGCCGGCGGGGACCCGTTCCAGGCGCTGCACGCGTGGGCGGGCCGGATCACCCAGGTGCACGTCAAGGACGCCCGCCACGACCTGCACGAGCAGGCCCGCGAGGATGAGGCGGACCTGACGGAGCTGGTGCGCCGCGGCGGCTTCTGCGCGCTGGGCGAGGGCGACCTCGACGTGCCCGCGTTCGTCCGTGCCCTCAAGGACGCCGGGTACACCGGCTGGGTCGTCATCGAACAGGACGCGCCCGCCACCGGCCAGGACCTGGACACCATCCTCGCCGACCAGCGGGCCAACCGGGAGCTGCTGCGGAAGGCCGGGCTGTGAGGGTCAGGATCGCCGTCGCGGGTCTCGGCGTCATCGCGCAGACCGTGCACCTGCCGCTGCTGGAGCGGCTCCGCGACCGGTTCGAACTGACCGCGGTCTGCGACCTGTCGCCCTCGCTCACCGAACGGACGGCCGACCGGTACGGTGTGCCCGGCCGGTACACCGACATCGAGACGATGCTGGCGGCGGGCGGGTTCGACGCGGTCGCGCTGCTCACCTCCGGCTCGCACGGCCCGGCCGCCGCCTCCGCGCTCCGGCACGGCTACTTCGTGCTGTGCGAGAAGCCACTGGCCTACACCCGGGCCGAGGCCGCGGAGCTCGCCGCGCTCGACAGCGGGCCGGCGCCGAAGCTGATGGTCGGCTACATGAAGCAGTACGATCCGGCGGTCGCGCGTGTCGTCGCGGCGAACGCCGCCGCCGGTGCGCAGGCGATCCAGGTGACCGTGCTGCATCCGAGCGACGGCGCGCAGCTGGCGTTCGCCCGGCTGCCCGCACCGCCGCAGGACGTGCCCGCGGACACGCTCGCCGCCCTGCGAACCGCCGACGACGACCTGCTACGGGCCGCCGTCGGCGACGTTCCGGCGGCGGCGCGCAGGCTCTACACGACGACGCTGAACAGCATCAGCCACGACTTGTCGCTCCTGCGCCTGCTGGCCGGCGGGGTCGCCACCATCGACCACGTCGCGCTCTGGCCCGACCACCGCGAACGACCGGCCGCCGCCGGGCGGTCCATCGAGCTGGCCGGGACGCTGGGCACGGGCGGCCGGTACACGATCCACTGGCACTTCCTGGCGGACTACCCGGCCTACCGGGAGACGGTGGCGATCCACCACGCCACCGGATCGGCCGAGCTGGTCTTCCCGACGCCGTACCTGCTCGGCGCACCGACACGGCTCACCATCGTCGAGGGCGACGGCGGGGCCGAACGGCGCGCGGAGTACACCGATGTGACACCGTCGTTCGAGAACGAACTGCTCGCCTTCCACGCCATGGTCACCGAGGGCGTACCGCCGCTCACCGGTGTGGCCGGGGCGACCGAGGACATCGTCACGGCACAGCTGGCCGTACGTCACCTGGCGGGGACCGCCACGGGCGGCGAGGCCGCGGAGCCGCGCTCGCCGCGATGATCCTTCCTGGCGACTGCGGGTCCGACGTCCCGAGGACCGAGGATCCGCGAACACCGGGGCCGGCCCTCAGAGGCGGCGGGGGAGGGGGTTGCCGGCCTCGCGGACGCCGCGCGGGACGTTCACGGTCAGCAGCAGCCCGAAGCCGACGATGAAGAAGACGATCAGTGAGGCGATGGCGTTGCGGTAGCTGTCGGTCCACTGCAGGGCGGCGGCGAACACCAGCGGCCCCAGCCAGCTCGTGCCCTTGTCGCTGATCTCGTAGAAGCCGAAGTACTCCGCCTCACGGTCGCGGGGCAGCAGATGGGAGAACAGCGACCGCGACAGCGCCTGCGTGCCGCCCAGGACGATCCCGATGGCGGCGGCCAGGGCGAGGAACTCCGCCGGCGACCGGCGCTGCAGCGCGTAGCTCGCCAGCACGACGACCACCCAGACGAGGAGGGAGGCCAGCACGACCCGCTTGGTGCCGTACCGCTGGGCGAGGCGGCCCAGCAGCAGCGCCCCGCCGAACGCGACGAACTGGACGAGGAGCACCGCCGCGATCACGTTCGTCTGGCCCAGTTTCAGCTCCTCCGTCGCGAATGTCGCCGACATCGTGATGACCGTCTGCACGCCGTCGTTGTAGACCAGGAAGGCGAGCAGGAACAGCAGGGTGACGGGCCGGTTGCGCACGTCGCGCAGGGTGGTGGCCAGCTGGGTGAACCCGGCGCGTACGGCGGCGGGCAGCGACTCGGCCGAGCGCACGCGGCGCCGGTTGTGCAGCGTGCGCAGCGGGATGAGGGTGAACGCCGCCCACCAGACACCGGCCGAGGCCATGCTGATGCGCACCGCTGCCGACTTGGACAGCCCGAAGTCGTCGTGCAGCAGGAACAGCACGAGGTTGAGCACGAGCAGCAGCCCGCCGCCGAGGTAACCCAGGCCCCAGCCGCGCGAGGACACCGCGTCGCGTTCGTCGGGTTCGGCGATGTCGGGCAGGAAGGAGTTGTAGACGACACTCGAGGCGCCCAGCGCGAGGTTGGCCACGACGAACAGCACCGCGCCGAGGAGATACCGGCCGCCGCTCACGAAGTACAGGCCCATGGTGGCGAACGCGCCGACGTAGGCGAACGCGCCCAGCAGCTCGCGTTTGCGTCCCGTGTGGTCGGCCAGCGCGCCGGCCAGGGGCAGGACGAGGACCTGGAGGATCACCGACAGGGTGACGGCGAGGGGATAGACCGCCTTGGCCCGGATGTCGGCGCCCAGAGGATGGACGAACCCGCCGGCGTCGGCGGCCGCCTTGGCCACGTCGCTGAGGTACGGCCCGAGGAAGACCGACACGACGGTGGTGTAGAAGGCGGAGTTGGCCCAGTCGTAGAAGTACCAGCCGCGCTGCTCGCGCCGCCGGTCCCGGGCGATGGTGTCGGCGGGGGCGCCGACGGGGGCCAGGCCCACGCTTCCTCCTCGGCCGCCCGCGGTCTCCGGCCCTACGCGGTGGCCGTGGCCCACTGCGCGCGGGCGGTCATGACGTCGCGGAGGGCCTTGATCTCATCGGTGATGATGCCATCAACGCCGAGGTCGAGGAGGCGTTCCATCTCGGCGGGGTCGTTGACCGTCCAGACGTGCACCTGCAGGCCGAGCGAGTGCGCGGTCGCGAGGAACGCCTCGGTGACCAGCGGGGTGCGCCCGACGCGCTGGGGGACCTGGGCGCACGGCACGCCGAGCTCGGCCAGGCGCACCAGCCGGCCCAGCGGCCCGCTCACGGACCGGGCGCGCAGCGTCGCCACGCCCAGCGGGCTCAGGGCCGTGCACACGTCGCGGCCGGACAGCAGGCGCATGCGGGCGCGGGTGTGCCGGAGCCGCCGGTAGGAGAAGGAGGTGACGCACACCCGGTCCCAGGCGCGGGCGCGATGCAGGACCTCGGTGAGCGGGCCGATGGCGTCCTCGGCCTTGACGTCGATGTTGAGGCGGGCGGCGGGCCAGGCGGTGAGGATCTCCTCCAGGCGGGGGATCGGCTCGCGGCCGGCGATCCGCGCCTTGGCGACCTCGGAGAAGCCGCGCCGGGCGATCGGGCCGGTGCGGTCGGTCACCCGGTCGAGGGTGGCGTCGTGGAACGCGACCAGGACGCCGTCGGCGGTGGCGCGCACGTCCGTCTCGAGGTAGCGGTAGCCCAGGCCGATCGCGCGCTCGAACGCCGCCATGGAGTTCTCCCGGCCGTCGGGGGAGCCGCCGCGGTGGGCGAACGGGATCGGGCCGGGGTGGTCGAGATATTCGTACACGGAGCACCTGTCGGATCGTCGCGGTGAGGCCACCTTCCACCGTAGTTACCTTACTACGTAAAGGCGGGCGCTCGATCAACCAATGATCTCTCCGCCTGGTTACGGGCCGAATCCACCGACGTGAACACCGCCGACCGGCGATTCGCCGCAAGCCGGGCATCTCTTCCACTAAGTTGTGTGTCCGGCGTGGCTCAGGGGAGCCGCCGTACCTCCGACCCGGGAAGGCTCGTGATCGTGCCGGACACCAGCGCCTACGCGGCGACCTTCGAGATCGTCGATGTGAACAAGGATGGGCGCGTCTCCGCGCCGGAGCTGAAGCTGCTGATGAAGGCCCTGGGGGAGGAGATCACCGATGAGGCGGCCGCCGAGGTCGTCCGCCGGATGGACTCCGACGGCGACGGCGAGATCTCCCTCGAGGAGTTCGCCGCCTACATGTCGCAGGGCTGACCGTGGCCGGGCCCGCCCGCTCGGCGGGCCCTTCACGGTTCCCGGCGCTCCGCTCGCGAGCGGAGCGCCCGTAACGGGCCCGCCGCGATGTCAGGCGGGTAGCAGGGCGAGGGCCTGATCCCGGGCGTGCGTGATGGGGTCGGGGAAGACGCTCAGGCCGTGGGCGACGAGTGCGCCTTCGTGCAGCAGCATGAGCGTACGGCCGGTCCGATCGGGGTCGTCCGCGCCCGCCTCCCGGGCCAGGCCGGTGAACAGCTCCAGCATCCACTGTTTCTGCCCCGCGATGACGGCCGACGCCGGATGGGCCGGGTCGGTGATCTCGGCATGGGCGTTGACCATGCTGCATCCCCGGGGGCTGGTGTCCTCCATCCACTCCTTCGAGGCGTCGAACACCGCCGTGAGACGACCGGCAGGCCGGGTCGCGCCAAGACGGTCGCCGAGGAAGGCCCGCCAGCGCTCGTCGCGATCGGCGAGGTACTCCACGACGATCTGATCCTTGGACCCGAACCGGTCATAGAGCGTCTTCTTCGTCACTCCCGCCTCGGCGGCGATCAGATCGACCCCGACGGCGTGGATGCCGCGCTCGTAGAACAGTCGGGCGGCGGCCTCCAGGAGCCGGCGCGCTCCGGGTGTCATCGTGATCCGCTCCGGTGTCGTGCGCATATTGCCCAGAGTACACAGATCGGTATAGTGACGCGGTGTGCGGTAAACCGATCTGTATACCGGAGGCCTGCCGTGAACATCCTCCTGTCGGCCGGATTCGTGCTGTGCTGGAGTTCGGGGTTCATCGGCGCCAAGCTCGGCACCGGGACCGCCTCGGCGGTCACGATCCTCACCTGGCGTTTCATCCCTCTGGCCGTGGTCCTGCTCGCCGTCGCCGCCGCGCGCCGTGCCTGGCGCGGCCTGACGGCCCACGAGCTGGCCCGCCAGGCACTGATCGGCGCCCTGTCCCAGAGCGGGTACCTCCTCACCGTCTACGAGGCGATCCGGCTCGGGGTCTCCAGCGGCACCACGGCGCTGATCGACGGCACCCAGCCGCTGATCGTCGCGGTGCTCTCCGGTCCGCTGCTCGGCCGCCCCGTCGCGCGGCGGCAGTGGCTCGGCCTGTGCCTCGGCGTGACCGGCGTCGCCATCGTCACCGCGGCCGACGCCGCCGCCCGTACCGGCGTGGTGTGGTGGGCCTACCTGGTGCCGTTCGCCGGCATGCTGTCCCTGGTGACGGCGACGTTCGTCCAGGGCCGTTCCCGGGCGGAGGTCCCCCCGGAGGTCTCCCTGACCGTCCACTGCACCGTCAGCGCCCTGCTCTTCACGACCCTCGCCCTGAGCACCGGGGCCGTCGTTCCCCCGGCCGCGCCGGAGTTCTGGGGTGCGGTCGCCTGGCTGGTCGCCCTGCCGACGTTCGGCGGCTACGGTCTGTACTGGGTCATGCTGCGGCGCTCGGGCGTGACGGAGGTCAACACGCTGATGTTCCTGATCGCGCCGGTCACGGCCGTGTGGGGCGCTCTGATGTTCGGTGAGCCGTTCGGCGTGCGGACCGCGATCGGCCTGGCGACCGCCCTGGCCGCGGTCGTCGTCGTCCGCGCCGAACGGACGCGTGCCGCCGCACCCCGCTGTGTCACGGCCCGGTCGGTGCGGCCCTCGCCCGCCGAGCGGGGGCGGGCGTAAGGCCATGGCGTACGGGTCAGCGGGCCCATTCGCGGCGGCGGGCCTCGGCCAGGGCGATGGCGGTGGCGACGGCGACGTTGAGGGATCCGACCCGGCCGATCTGGGGGATGTAGGCGACCGCGTCGGCGGCGGCTAGCAGGGCAGGGGAGCAGCCGTGGTCCTCGCCGCCGACGGCCAGGCACACGTCGCCGCCGAGGGGCGCCTCGTGCAGGGGCACCGCGTCACCGGTCAGCTCGATCGCGACGATCCGGTAGCCGGCCTTGTGGGCGGCGCGCGCGGCGTCGGCGACCGGGACGGGCGGCTCCCAGGTGATGAGGCGTTCGGTGCCGAGCGCGGTCTTGCGGGCGTTGGGGTGGGTCGGGGGAGTGGCGTTGCCGGCCAGCCACACGTGGTCCACGCCGAACGCCGCCGCGGACCGCGTGATCGAGCCGATGTTGAACGGCTGGGTCACCGACTCGACGAGCAGCCCGAGGCGGTCCTCGGTGCGCCGCCGCCACGTGCGGTTGAGGCGCTTGACGTCGGTGGGGCGCAGCTGCCGGCGCGCGTCGGTGTTCACGTTGGGTCCTTCGGGTCGACGGCCAGGACGCGGTACCCGGCGCGGGAGGCGATGCGTTCGGTGGGGTGGCCCTGATCGGTCAGCCAGCGCTGGAGGGAGTCGGAGCCGAGGTTCTTCTGCACGACCAGGTGGGCGCGGCCGCCGGGGGCGAGCCGCGCCAGCCAGGTCTGCAGCAATGCGTGCAGGGCCTGCTTGCCGATGCGGATCGGCGGGTTCGACCAGATCGCGGCGAACTGGAGCGCGGGGTCGATCCGATCGGCCAAGCCGAACCTTACATTGTCAAGGCCGGCGGCGTGAGCGTTCCGCTCCGCGACGGTCAGGGCGCGCTCGTTCACGTCAACGCCCCAGACCATCGCCTGCGGCGATCGGCTGGCCAGGGTCAGCGCGATCGGGCCGTATCCGCATCCGAGGTCGAGCAGGTCACCGCGGGGCGGGGGAGGCGGGACGGTCTCCAACAGGACGCGGGTCCCCGGGTCGACGCGGTCGGGGGAGAACATCCCCCGGTCGGTGGCGAGCCGCAGGTGAAGGTCGGGCAGGACGAGGTCGACGGTGCCCGGTCTGCTCTCGGTCTGCGGCTGTCGCGCGAAATAGTGCTCCCCCACGTCGGCTGACCGTACCAGCGTCCGGGGTGGGGGCGGCCTCAGGGACGGCTCGGGGGAATCCCTGATGGCTTTCGCCGCCACTGGAGCGCATCATCACGATATGACGTATGAACCGGATGTACCGCGCCGCTCGGAGTCGACCTGGATCGCCATGTCGGCGGCCTCCGAGGGCCCCTGGGTGGCCGCGCTGGCGGGGGGAACGGCGGTGGGCCTGGCCGACTTCGCCCTGCACCTGCTGGGCTGGCATCCGACCCTGGCCGGCCCGCTGGCCCTGGGCCTCTCGGTGTTCTTCCTGATCGGCGCCGGCGGCGCGCTACTGCGCCGCGGCCATGACCGCGCGCGGGCGTGGGCGCAGCAGCACCCGTGGTCGTACGCCGCGGTCCCGGCCGTCGGCACGGCGGTCACGGTGTTCGCGACCTACCTGTTCCTGTCGGCGCAGGGGCTGTTCGGCAGCCTCTGGGAGGGACTGTCGGACGGGCTCGGCGTCCTGGTCCTGCTCGGGGTCATCGGGTACGTCGCGCGCGGCGTACGCCCGGCCTCCCGGCGCGGCTGAGCGCCGGGAGGCCGGACGGTCCCACGGCCGACGGCCTTTCAGCGCCTTCCGATGGCGAATGGAGGGGTTCGATGATTCCAGGGCATCGCCTGTTCCAGCTGGTCCGCGATTTGGAACAGCAGGTCTTCGCGGCCGTAGGGTGCGATGATCTGCACTCCGATCGGCAGTGCGCCGTCGCTCTGGCCGAGCGGCAGACTGATCGCCGGTTGACCGGAGATGTTGAAGACCATGGTGAACGGGCCGTAGTCGAAGATCGACCGTAGCCAGCTCGTCAGGGTGTGGTCGGGGTCGTCGTAGCGCAGGGTGCCGTGAGGAGCCGGGAGCCGGCCCAGGGTGGGTGTGATGAGCAGGTCGTATTCGGTGAAGAACGCGCCCACTGACCGGGTCACGCGGTTCTGCGCGCCGAAGGCGGCCATCATGTCCAGCGCGCTGTAGTCCTTCGCGGCTCCCAGAAGCCGCCTGGAGACCGCTTCCAGCTTGGCCGGGTCGGGTCGTCTGGGGGCCAGGAGCAGTGTGGAGGCGATCGCGACGGCTGTCGCCGTCGTGCATTGCATGACGTCGTCCCAGTCGAGGACCGGGCGGGCCTCGGTGACGTTGTGCCCCATCTGCTCCAGAGTCCGGCCCACCCGGACCGTCGTCGCCGCCACGTGAGGATCCACCCTCGCTCCCGACCACGCCGCCGTGGTCACCGCCACCCGCAACGGTCCTGGCCCGGCTCCCAGGTCGTCGGCGTACCTGCCCCGTGGCGGCGGCGCGGTGTACTTGTCGCCGACGCCCGGTCCCTGAACGGCGTCCAGCAGGTGAGCGGCGTCACGGACGGTCCGCGTCAAGGCGAACTCATAGGCCATCCCGAGCATCGGCTCTCCCATGTCGGGCCCGCACGGGACGCGGCCTCGGCTTGGTTTGAGGCCGACGAGACCGCAGCAGGCGGCCGGAATGCGGATGGATCCGGCTCCGTCGCCGCCATGGGCGACAGGAACGGCACCGGCCGCGACAAGAGCCGCCGCACCGCCGCTCGACCCGCCGACGCCTCGTTCCGGATCCCACGGATTGCGTGTCGGTCCGTACCTGACCGATTCGGTGGAGAAGCTGATCGCCATCTCCGGCGCGGTGGTGAGGCCGAGGGTGACCAGGCCGGCGGCCCGGAAGCGGGCCATCAGATCGCTGTCATGCCCAGCGACGACGCCCTGCAGGGCCCGGCTCCCGATGGTGAACGGGATCCCCTGAGCCATCGGCCCGTGGTCCTTGATGAGGAACGGGACCCCGGAGAAGGGCCCGGTCTCGGCATGGTCGAGCGCCGGGGTGAACAATGGCAGCGCCAGGCCGTTCACCTCGGCGTTCGCCACGGCCAGGGCCTCGCGCGCCACGGTTTCCACCTCTGCGGCGGTGACCTCTCCCGACCTGATCAGATTCCGAAGCCCGATCGCGTCGTACCGCGCGTACTCGTGAAGTTTCACGGTCAGTCCTTCTGGCGTCCTCGACGCCCGCATCGATCACAGAAGGGTTCCGTATTGCCGGAACCCTCGTCGCTCTCATGGGTCGGCAGCGTCGGGCGAATCGAGCCGCTGCCGGGACAGGCGGCATCGGCAGGGCGACGGTCTCAACCGGGCCGTTGGCTCCGGGACCATCCCCTGCCAGTGATCGAGGTGCTTCTACGCTCGGTACATCACGATCAGGGTCACAGAGGCGGTTCCCACCGTCAACCGAAATTGGGCGCGCCGCAGACGGTGGCGTCTGACCTGGGCCTTGCGGGTCAGGGCAGTCGCTGGAACCAGAGCAGGGACAGGCCGCCGGCGGCCAGGGCGAGCAGCAGCGCGATGAAGATGTACTGGGAGGCCGCCTCCTGGCGTTCGATGCGGTACCCGAGGGAACTGCCGATGTGCTTGTAGACGTCTGAAAGTTCGCCGCCGGCCTGTGCCTCGTAGGCCTTGCCGGAGGTGTCGTTCGCGAGGTTCTTCAGGGTGGTCTTGTTGACCTGCACCGGCACGGTCTCGCCGTCGATGTCGACGGTGCCGTACGGGGTGCCGAACGCGATCGTGGAGACGGGCACCTTGGCGGCGCGGGCCGCGGCGGAGGCCTCGGTGACGGACCGGCCGCTCTGGTTGTCGCCGTCGGACAGCAGGACGATGTGCGAGGGCGGCGGGTCCTGGTTGGCGCGGGCGTCGAAGGAGCGGATCGACTGCAGGGAGGTGAACACCGCCTCCCCGATCGCGGTGCCCTTGCCCAGTTGCAGCCCGTCGATGGCGTGGCCGACCGCGTCGCGGTCGAAGGTGGGGGCGACGATGGCGGAGGCGCTGCCGGAGAAGCTGACGAGGCCGACGTTGAAGCGGATCGGCAGGTCCTGCACGAACTTCTTGGCCGCGCTCTTGGCGGCGTCGAGGCGGGTGGGGGACACGTCGGTGGACTTCATCGACAGGGACACGTCGATGGCCACGATGATGGTGGCGCGTTCACGCGGTACTTTGACGGGTTTGGCGGGCCGGGCGAACCCGACGGTCATCAAGATGATCGACAGCAGGAACAGGGTGGCGGCCACGTGGCGGCGCCATCCGGGGCGGCGGGGCGCGACCTGGGACAGCAGCGTCAGGTTGGTGAAGCGGACGGCGGCCTGCCGCCGGCGGGCCTGCATGAGCAGGTACGCGCCGATCAGCAGCGGGACGAGGGCCAGCAGCCACAGGCGGCCGGGGGAAAGGAAGGTCATGAGCGGCCTCCTCGCGGCTGCGGGCGCCCGGCGACGCGGCGCTGCTGCAGCGCGAAGCGGGCGACGTCGTTGATCCAGTCACGGTCGGTGCGCAGCGTCAGGTGGCCGGCGCCGCAGCCGCGGAGCGCATCGCGGATGCGGGCTCGCTGGGCGGTCGCGGCGGCGGCGTAGGCCGCGCGGACCTTCGCCGACAGGATGATCTCGCGGGTGTCGCCGGTCTCCGGGTCGGTCATCATGACCGGTCCGACGTCCGGCAGGTCGAGTTCGCGAGGGTCGACGATCTCGACGGCGATGACCTGGTTGCGGACGGCGAGCTGGCGCATGGGGCGTTCCCAGGACAGTTCCCCGCCGGAGGTCTCCTGCCGGTCGAGGAAGTCGGAGATGACGACGCGCAGGCCCCGTTTGACCTGGCTTCGGGCCAGGCCGGAGATGGCGTCGCCGAGCCGGGGCCCGCCGGGGCCGGCGGTGCCGCGGGGGGCGTCCAGCAGTGCCTGCAGGAGGGTGTAGGTGGCGACGCGGCCGGTGCGGGCGGGCCAGCGGCGGATCTGCCCGCCGTGCACGATGTGGGCGCCGAGACGGTCGCCGAGGCGGGCGGTGAGGAATCCGATGGCGGCCAGGGCGGCGACGGCGAGGTCGCGTTTCTCCATGCGGGCGGTGCCGAAGTCCATGCTGGGGGACAGGTCGACCAGCGCCCAGGTCTCCAGCTCGTGGTCGGCGATCAGGTCGCGGACGTGCGGGGTGGTGGTGCGGGCGGTGACGGACCAGTCCATGTGGCGGACGTCGTCCTCGCCGGGCTGGTACAGGCGGGCTTCGGCCAGGTCGCTGCCGGGGCCGGGCAGCAGGCCGAGGTGCTCGCCGTGCAGAAGCCCGTCGAGGCGGCGGGTGACCTTCAGCTCCAGTCGTTTGAGCGATCGCTCGGGGACGAGCCGGGTGAGTTTCTGCGAGCGGGTCATGACACGTGCTGGTGGTTCCAGACGACCCGCGGGGGCGGGACGGTGGCCAGGATCCGTTCGACGATGGCGGCGGGGTCGACTCCGTCGGCGACGGCGTCGAAGGACAGCAGGATGCGGTGGGACATGACGTCGACGGCGACGGCGCGGACGTCGTCGGGCAGGACGTAGTCGCGACCGCGCAGGAGGGCCAGGGCGCGGGCGGAGGCGACGAGGCCGAGGGTGGCGCGGGGGCTGGCGCCGATCTCGATGACGCCTTTGAGGTCGGGCAGGCGGTACTGCTCGGGTTCGCGGGTGGCCATGACGAGCCGGACGATGTAGTCGGCGACGAGCTCGTGGACGGCGACCTCGTCGGCGGCGTGCTGCAGGGCGATGAGGCCGTCGGGTTCGAGGATCGGGGCGGCGTCGGGCGGGTCGACGCTCATGCGCTGCAGGATCTGCATCTCCTCGCTGGCGCCGGGGTAGGCGACGTTGACCTTCATGAGGAACCGGTCGCGCTGGGCTTCGGGGAGGGGGTAGACGCCTTCGGACTCGATGGGGTTCTGGGTGGCGATGACGATGAACGGGTTGGGCAGGGGGTGGGTCTTGCCGCCGAGGGAGACCTGGCGTTCGGCCATGACCTCCAGGAGGGCGGACTGGACCTTGGCGGGGGCGCGGTTGATCTCGTCGGCGAGGACGAAGTTGACGAAGACGGGCCCGAGTTCGACGTCGAACTGCTCGGTGGAGGGGTGATAGATGCGGGTTCCGACGATGTCGGAGGGGACGAGGTCGGGGGTGAACTGCAGGCGTGCGAAGGCTCCGCCGGTGACGGTGGCCAGGGTGCCGACGGCGAGGGTCTTGGCGACGCCGGGCACTCCTTCGAGGAGGCAGTGGCCGCGGGCGAGCAGCGCGATGACCATGCGTTCGACCATGTGCTCTTGGCCGACGATGACTTTCTTGACCTCCGCCACGCTCTGCTGCAGCAGGGCTGCCGCCTCTTCGATGTCTCCTACGGCGATCGTCATCTGGTCCCTCGGGTCAGGGTCGTGCTCCGACGTGCACGACCCTATGCGATTCAGGGGAAAAGGCGTCTGATCCCCTTCCTGTTAGGGTGTCGCGCGCGACAGGCTGTAGCCGGGGGGAGGGGTGTGGATGCCCAAGCCGCTGCAGGCCGGCGACCCGGGTGAGCTGGGGCCGTTCCGGCTGGAGTCCCGGTTGCACGAGTCGGCGGCCGGCATCGTCTACCTGGGGTCCGATCCGTCGGGCCGCCTGGTGACGGTGGCGTTGCTGACGACGGCCGCGGCCGGGGACGCGGCGGCGCGTGACCGGTTCCGCGCGGCGATCGCGCGGGAGACGCCGCCGCCGGATCCGGTGCCGCGGGTTCTGCCGGAGCCCGGGCCGGGTGAGCCGGCTCCGGTGGTGGCGGCGCTGACCGAGGGCGGGGCGCCGTGGGTCGCCACGACGTACGAGGAGGGCCGTCAGGGCGCGGAGCGGTTCTTGGAACCGGTGCTGCTGCGGCGGGGGTGGACGGGCCGGGCGCGGCGCGGTCCGCAGTTCCAGGCGTATTGGATGTCGGGTCCGGCGGGCCCGGCGGTGGGTGTGGAGGGGCCGCCGGTCTCCGGTGGGGCGGCGGCGCTGGCGGATTCGAAGGGCCTGGCGACGGCGGTGCTGTCGCTGGCGGCGCTGCTGGCGTTGCTGGCGCTGCTGGTGTTCTTGCTGTTCTCGTGTGAGCCGTCGCAGCCGACCCCGCCGCAGCCGACCGAGACGCCCTCGTCGACGCCGGCCAGTCCGGAGCCGTCGCCTTCGCGGTCGACGGCGACGCCGCGGCCTTCGCCGTCGCCGGGCCGGTCCACGCCGCGGACGCCGCGGCCGACGCCGAGCGGCGGTGGGCAGGACACCGCGAACCCGGCCGGTCCGCTGGGTGGCCGGGGCCCGCGCGGCTGACCTGTTTGGGCGGGTAAGCAGGGAAAAGAGATTGCCCGTCCCGGCCGTGGGGGCGAGGATGACGTCATGCTGCAGAGTCTGATCTTGTTCGTCGGGGCGGCGTTCGTGGTGGCGATGGTGCCCGGGCCCAGCACGGCGGTGATCGTGCGGGAGTCAGTGCGGTCGGGGCGTCGCGCGGGCGTGGCGGTGATGCTGGGCAATGAGGCCGGGGTGCTGCTGTGGGGGATGGCGGCGGTGTTCGGCCTGTCGGCGCTGCTGCTGGCCTCGCGGATCGCCTATGACGTGATGCGGATCGCCGGCGCGGTGTTCCTGATCGTGATGGGGGTCCGGGCGCTGTGGCAGGCGCGCCGGGGTCGCGCGGAGGCTGAGGAGGAGGCTCCGGGGGCGGCCGTGTCGCATCGTCGGTTGTTCCGGCTGGGGCTGTTGACCAACGCCGCCAACCCGAAGGCGGGGGTGTTCGCGGTGTCGTTCCTGCCGCAGTTCGTGCCGCACGGGGCGCCGGTGCTGCCCATGCTGGCGCTCCTGGCGGTGGTGTGGGCGCTGGTCGATGTGGCGTGGTATCTCGGGGTGATCTGGCTGGCGGGACGCGCGGGCCGGGTGCTGCGCAGCCCACGGGTGCGGCGGCGGATGGAGCAGGTGTCCGGTGTGGTGCTCGTCGGCCTGGGAGTGCGGCTGGTGACGGACACGCGGTAGCGGCGGTTGTCCACAGAGTTATCCACAGGATCGGGTGTCGAACATCCCGGGATGCGTTTTTTGTTGGGGGAGGCGGCCGACGGTTATCCACAGGAAAACCGTGCGCTCGCTGAGCGGCCGGTGTTTCCGTGTGACTATTCCAGCCGGTTTGGTGGCGCGGGCGTGGTCCATGCGCGCACCTGCTCGGCCAGGGCAGTGACATGCTCCGGGGGCGTGGTCTTGACGATGCCGTGTCCCAGGTTGAACACGAACGGCCCCCCGCTCAGGGCGCGCAGGATGCGCTCTGTCTCGGCGTAGAGCGCAGGACCGCCGGCGACCAGGAGCTGGGGATCGAGGTTGCCCTGCACGCAGCGCCCCAGGCCGCGCTGTAGGTTCTGCGCGGCCCATTCGAGGGGAACCGTGGCGTCCAGGCCGACACAGTCCGCGCCGGTCGCCTCGGCGAAGCCGTCGTAGGCGAGCCCGGCGCCCCGGGGGAAGGCGATGACGGGAACGTCCGGGTGCTTGGCCTTCAGCGCCGCGATGATGGTCGCGACCGGCTTGACGCACCAGCGCTCGAAGAAGGCGTCCGGGAGTATCCCGGCCCAGGTGTCGAACAACTGGACTGCTTCGGCGCCCGCCTCGATCTGGCGGCCGAGGAACTGGATGATAGCGGTCGTGAGCAGGTCGATCAGGGGCTGGAAGCCATCGGGGTCGCTCAGCGCCCACTGCTTGACGACGGAGTGCTCCGACGTGCCGCCGCCGCGTCCTTCGACCATGTAGGTGGCGATGGTCCACGGTGCGCCGGCATAGCCGATCAGGGCCACTTCGGGGGGCAGAGCGCGGGTCAGCTGCCTGACCGTCTCATAGACCGGGGCCAGTTCCTGGTGGAGGCGGGAGACGCTCAGGAAGCCGGCTATGTCCGCTACCGAGCGGACAGGGGGCGTCAGAACCGGCCCGTCGCCGGGCCGGTAGTCCAGGGTCTGGCCCAGTGCGGCGGCGACCTGCGGAAGGTCCGCGAAGACGATGGCGGCGTCGAGCGGGAAGCGGCGGATCGGCTGCAGGGTGACCTCGACGGCGTGCTCGGGCGAATTACAGAGCCCCACCATGCCCCCGGCAGCCTCACGGACCCGGTGATACTCGGGCAGGTACCGTCCCGCCTGCCGCATCAGCCATATCGGCGGCCGCTCGGTCCGCTCTCCCGCGAGCGCGCGCAGGAGCAGCTTCTTGGACTGGACGCTGCCGGACACCGGCTTCGGACTGACTTCTTTCCGGGTACCGAGGTCCACGCTGTTCCATCCTGTTGAATTGCCCCGGGTATCGACGGGACTCAAGTAGTAGATTCCAGCCCCTGTAAGGGGCGTTGTTATCGTAGCAGCGCCCAATACTTGGGCATTCGTTTGGATCTTCCAGGGGTGGACGTACCGGGGGGATTTTTCGTACGGGCCGGGGTCGAGGAGATGCCAGATCTTTGGGCGGCAGGGATTCCCGGCTGGCCTTCGTTTCCGCTTCCCGAGGGAAATCAGTCGAGACCTCGGACGGTGACGTACATCGCCCCGGCATCTCGGCTCTAGATGAAGGTGATTCTCACCACCTTCGTGGGCTCCGGATAGTGCTTTACCGGCCGCCGGTAGTAGCCCCATAGTTCTCCGGTGTCGGTCCCGCGCGAGCCGCGCGGCTGCTCCGGGCCGAAGGGCCCGTGACGGTGTGACGTTGGTCCCGGCCACGGCCTGCCGATGCGACCTAGCGTCGTGTACATAAGCGACAGGTCAGGGAGATGCGGGTGACCCGGTCGGCCGAGCCGCCCGTCCCAGGTGTGCCCCGTGAATGACGACCGCAATGCCCGGGTGTGGGCGTCGATCAACGCCGTCGCCCAGGAAGAAGGCGCGCGCGTGTCGGTTCGGCACGCCTGTGTCGCCTGCTCGCGGTCGATCACGGCTGCCGGCGCGGGGCTGTCGATGACGCGCGATGGAAGACTCCACGAGCCGGTGTACGCCACCGATCCGCTCAGCCAGGAACTCGAAGAACTGCAGTTCACTCTGGGTGAAGGGCCGTGCATGGACGCCAACGCGGGAGACCGGCCCGTGCTGGTCCCGGACGTGGCCTCGGCGTGGGCCGAACGACGGTGGCCGATGTTCGCGCCGGCCATCGCGGAGCGCGGCATCGTCGCCGTCTTCGCCATTCCGCTCGCCGCAGGCGCGGCCCGCCTGGGCGTCATGGACCTGTACCGCACGCGAGGCGGGCTGCTGACCCGCGAGGAACTGGCCGAGGTTTTGACCTTCGCCGACGCGATCCTGATGCTGGCGCTGGAACATGGTGATGGCGACACCGGCCTGGACGATCTGTTCGCCGGCGACTTCGCCGAGCGCCGGGCGGAGGTGCATCAGGCGGCCGGGATGGTCGCGGCGCAGATCGGCGCGAGCATCGTGGACGCGCTCGCGCGGCTGCGCGCGTACGCCTATGCGCAGGATCAGCGGTTGGGTGACGTGGTCGCGGCGGTGCTGGCCCGGCGGCTGCGGTTCAGGCCGAACGGCCGCTCTGATGGTGGCCCGCCCGACGACGGCCGGACCACCGGTCCCCGAGACGGACCTGCGGGGGAGAAAGGAGGTGAGATCGAATGACCATATCGGACCGGCGGGTGCGTGACGTCTTCGTGGAACTGACCGACACCCTGGTGGACGACTTCGACATCATCGATTTCCTGGACCGGCTGGCGGCTCGATGTGTGGAACTGCTCGGTGTCGCGGCCTGCGGCCTGCTCCTGGTCGATCACCGTGGCAAGCTCAATCTGCTGGCCGCCTCGACCGAGCAGGCGCGGCTGCTGGAACTGCTTCAGTTGCAGGGTTCCCAGGGCCCATGCCTGGAGACCTACCACGGTGGACGGGCGGTGCACTGCCTCGACCTGGCCGGTGCGGAGGCCACCGTCCGGTGGCCGCGTTTCGCCGCTGCCGCCGCCGCGGCGGGGTTCACGAGCGTGCACGCGCTGCCGATGCGGCTGCGCACGGACGTGATCGGCGCGATGAACCTGTTCAGCGCAGGCCAGGATCCGCCGGACGGCGCGACGATCGAGCTCGGCCAGTCACTGGCGAACGCGGCGACGATCGGCATTCTGCACCAGCGGGCCCTTCACCATCGCGAGATGGTGGCCGAGCAACTCCAGGGCGCCCTCAACAGCAGGATCCTCATCGAACAGGCGAAGGGGTTCGTCGCCGAGCGCCAGGGCGTCTCGGTCGATGAGGCGTTCGACGTCCTGCGGGAGCACGCGCGGACGAACAACCGGAAGCTGCTGGACGTGGCGGAGGCCGTCATCGCCGGAAGGCTCTCGCTGCCGTCCCGGGAACGGGTTCGGAACAAGGAGAAGTAGGGGGATCACCGGGCGCTCGGATGCCCGACCTGAAGACACAACCGAAGACACGCTGTATGCGGGTGGTAGTGCCGCTCCAGACCCTGGCGACATCCACGGAGTGATGGACCCAGGAAGAAGAACGGCGATGACAGAACGATACGACCCGTCCCGGCTCGGCGTATCCGACGGGCACCGGCCGGCCCTCCGGTTCGAGACCGTGGTCACGGAGTCCGCGGTCGCGGACTCTTGCGCGATGGTCATCTCCCGGCTGCTGGCCGTCGACCTGGACCTGGAGCTGGCGCTGCAATCGCGGCGGCGGGACCAGGCCGCCAGGCGGATCCGGCGGGCGATGGGTGAGATTCGCGCCTCTCTCGTGGAACTCCACCGGACGGTGCTCGAAGCCGCGGTCGACGGTTCCTCGGGTAATGGTGAGGTCGCACGGCCGCCGGAGCAACTGGCCACGGAGGACCCGCGCGGGTAGCGGCGGCAGGGACCGTCGTGCTCGCTCAGGCGGCGGTGACCTGCGCCTTGAGTCCGGCGCGTTCGCGGACGGCGGTGAAGGCCTCGGCGGCGCGTTCCAGGGGTACCTGGTGCGTGATCAGGTCTTCGGCGGTGATGGCGCCGGAGCCCATGAGCCGCAGCGCCGGTTCGAAGGTGTTCAGCACCGCCATCGAGCCGATCACGCTGATCTCGTCGTTGTAGACCTGGAACGGTGAGATCGGCAGCCGCGCCTCGGCCGGGCTCACCCCGAAGATCAGCAGGGTGCCGCCCCGGCACAGCGCCGGCAGGGCCGCCTGGGTCGCGGCGGGCACGCCGGTCGCGTCGATGACATGCTCGAAGCCGACGTCCCGGCCGGCCAGCAGCTCCGCGACGCTGGTGGCCACGACGTCCGCGCCGAGTTCGGCGGCCCTGGCCAGCCGGGCCGGGTCGGTGTCGACCATGCTGACCCGGGCGGCGCCGCTGCGGCCGGCGGCCTGGGCGAGCAGCAGGCCGATGGTGCCGGCGCCGATGATGAGCACCTCGCCGCCCGGGGGGATCGCGAGCCGGCGCAGGCCGTGGACCACGCAGGCCAGCGGTTCGACGAGCGCGCCCGCCCCGTACGGCATACCCTCCGGGAGCGCGTAGACGTTGGCGGCCGGGACCGCGACGTACTCGGCGAACGCGCCGTCGACGGTGTCACCGATCGCGTTCCAGTTCAGGCACAGGTTGCCGCGCTGCCGCTTGCAGTAGACGCAGTGCCCGCAGAACAGGGACGGGTCGACGGCCACCCGGTCGCCGGGCGCGACGCCGGTCACGCCGGAGCCGAGGGCCACGACCTCACCGGCGAACTCGTGGCCCGGGATGATCGGGTACGGGGTGGGCGGGAACTCTCCGTCCAGGATGTGCAGATCGGTGCCGCAGACTCCGACGGCCCGCGGGGCGATCAGGACCTCGCCGGGCCCCGGCGCCGGATCCGCCACGGTCTGCACGGACAGCGACCCCGGTGTGGAAATGACGGCCGCGCGCATGAGGGGCTCCTACAAGCGACAGGCTTCCACGCTAACCCACCCTGACCTGCGGGAACAACCGGGCAATACAAAAACCAAAACTGCGTAGATTTCGCTAGAACATACCGCTGTCCCGTTTATTGCAACGTTTAATGGTGATATTCCATCTGCTTTTTTCTGCACCGTCGGGAGGAGCAGTGGATCACTATTCATCCCGGCCGAGCCGCCGTGAGGTCCTTCGCGAAGCCCTCGCCGCCGGAGCCGCGCTGACCGTGGCCGGTGGCCTGGGGTCCTGCGGCGCGCAGGGCGACGTCCGCCGTGTCAGGAGCGGTGACCAGTGGCGGCAGTTCCAGGGCGCCACGTTGAACTTCATCTCCGAGAACACCGCCCCGACCGCGGCGATCGCCGCGAACGTCCGCCCCTTCACCGACCTGACCGGCATCAACGTCAAGATCGTGACGCTGGAGCTGAACGCGGTGACCCAGCGGGTCGCCCTGGACCTGGCCTCGGGCGGCGCGGAGTACCAGGTGATCTACGCCGACCCGTACCAGATCCTGGCGCCGTATCGGAAAGGCCTGGTGGACCTGCGCACGCTGCAGGCCGACCCGAGCCTGCCGAAGGTGCCCGGGGGAGTCGGGGACTTCATCCCCACCCAGCTGGACGCCGCCGGCCGGTTCGTCGACCCTCACGCGATCTTCACGCTGCCCTACGACGCGCCGACGATGATCTGGCACTACCGGCGTGACCTGTTCGACAAGTACCACGCCCGCATGGCGCACGACCTCGGCTTCGACCCCACGCCGGGCGGCGACCGCACGTGGGAGGAGTACTTCAAGATCGCCGAGTGGTTCAACAAGAACGCCAGATCGGACGTCGCGTACGGCACCGGGCATCAGGCGCGCCAGCACGACTCCCTGATGAATGACTTCAGCAACGTGCTGTGGTCCTACGGAGGGGACTACTTCGACAACGGAAAGCAGGTCGGCCGCCTCGGCACGGTGGATCCCGGCCCGTGCCGGCTCGACTCGGCCAACGCGATCGCCGCCGCGCGGTTCTACGACCGCCTGCTCGCCATCGCCGACCCGGCCTCGCGTACGTGGGACTGGGACGGGCTGGGCGCCGCGATGCGGGCCGGCCGTCTGGCGATGTGCCCGAACTGGCACGAGTACGCGGCCACCAACGAGCAGGTCATCCCCGGCAAGGTCGACTACGCGCCGCTGCCGAAGGGCCCGGCCGGCACCGCCAACATGTACGGCGGCACGGGCGTGGCCATCAACGCCAACACCCGCCCGAACGAGCGCGGCGCGGCCTGGCTGTTCATCGTGTGGGCCACCGCGCCGGCGACCCAGCTCGCCGACCTGAAGAGCAAGGCCGGCGGCGGCACCCCCACCCGTACCTCCGTCTACCAGCTGCCGGAGGTACGCGCCGCGGAGAGGCGGCCGTCGTCGATGCCGAACATGCTGACGGCGTCGGCGGTGATGCAGGCCTGGAAGCCCGACCGGATCGGACTGCGCCCGAAGATCCCGATGTGGAACGAGTGCGACACCGCGATCTACACGCAGCTGTCGCGGATGCTCACCGGCGATGCGTCACCGGAGGAGGCCATGCGCGCGACGAAGAAACGCATCGACCGGATCGTCGCGCGAGGGTGGGAGGCGTAGATGGCGCACGTCGCGGACTCCTCGCCGGTCCTGCACCGGCCCACCCGCCCCGAGGCCGCCGCCCGGCACCGGCGGATCGGCTTCGAGGGCTCGATGATGGCGCCCGGCCTCATCCTGCTGGCCGCCCTGTCGATCGTCCCGTTCCTGGCCCTGATCTCGATGAGCTTCTCCCGGGTCCGGCTGCTCGGTGGGATACGTCTCGAACCGGTCGGCGTCCGGAACTGGGCGCGGTTCTTCACCGACGCAGACATGTGGATGTCGTGGCTGCGGACCGTCGTGTTCTTCGTGCTCACCGTCGGGCTGGAGATGCTGTTCGGGCTGGCGCTCGCCCTGTGCCTGCACCGGGTGCTGCGCGGCCGTAACCTGCTGCTCAGCCTGGTGCTGCTGCCGATGTTCGCCGCGCCCTCGATCGTCGGGCTGCTGGGCCGCTACCTGACCGACTCCACGTTCGGGCTGTACGCGTACGTGCTGCGCTCCCTCGGGTTCAGCGGCGACATCCTCGGCAATCCCACCAGCGCCTTCGCGGCCGTCGTGCTGATGGACGTGTGGGAGTGGACGCCGCTGATCGCCCTGATCACCCTCGCCGGGCTGGCGAGCGTGCCGCAGACGGTCCGGGAGGCCGCCGCCGTCGACGGCGCCTCGTTCTGGATGACGCTGCGGTTCATCATCCTCCCGTCGATCTCCAACGTGCTGCTGGTGGCCCTGCTGATCCGCTCGATGGACGCGATCCGCTACTTCGACATCATCTGGGTCACCACCAACGGGGGACCGGCGGACGCCACCAAGATCGTCCCGATCCGGTTGTACGAGACCGCGTTCCGGTTCTTCGATCTGGGCTACGCCGCCGCCATCGGCCTGGCGATGCTGGCCTTCTCGATCTTCATCGCCCGGATGTTCGTGCGGCTACTGGACACCAGGGGGCTGACGCGATGAGCACTCCCACGACCCCGCCGCCGCCCCGGCCGGGCGGCGCCAGGCAGGTCGCGCTGAAGGAGCGGCGTGAGGTTCCGGCCGCCCCGCCCGGGATGCCGCAGTCCCCGCTGGAGGCCGCGAGCCGGCGTTCCCGGTGGGGTGTCGCGCTCGTCATCGTGGTGGCGTTGCTGTGGACGCTGGTGCCGCTGGTGTGGATGCTGATGTCGTCGTTCAAGAACCGCAAGGACGTCACCGCGGGCACCCCGCAGGTCGTGTTCTCCCCGACCCTGCAGAACTACCGCAACCTGTTCACCGGCTCGAACAACCTCACGCCCTACATCTGGCACAGCGTGCTCGCCGCCGGGATCTCGGCGGTCCTCGCGGTCGGCCTGGGCGCGCTCGCCGGGTACGGCCTGGCCCGCACCCAGATGCACGGCAAACGGCACCTGGCCTTCTGGATCATCTCGACTCGGATGGCGCCGATCGCGGCGGTCGTCGTCCCGCTGTTCCTGATCTTCCGCGGGCTCGGGCTGATCGACTCGATCCCCGGTCTGGTGCTGGCCTACCTGACGTTCAACCTGCCGTTCGCGATCTGGCTGATGAGCGCGTTCTTCGCCGACGTGCCCCCGTCCCTGGAGGAGTCCGCGCTGGTGTCCGGCTGCACCCGCTGGCAGGCCTTCCGCACGGTCGTCCTGCCGCTGACCAAGTCGGGGCTGGTCACCACGTTCGTGCTGTGCCTGGTCTTCGCCTGGAACGACTACGCCTTCGCGGTCGTCTTCTCCGGGCCGAACTCCCAGACGCTGCCGATCGCGGCCTCCCAGCTGGTCACCCAGACCGGCATCGACTGGGGTCAGCTGACCGCCATCGGAACGATCGTCGTCGTGCCGATGATGCTCGCCGGGCTGGCCGTGCGCCGCTGGCTGGTCACCGGGCTGACCCTCGGCGCCGTCACCGGAGAATAGGGGAGTGGGGCCATGGCCGAGCACACCATGCGCGCCGCCGTCCTCCACGACATCGGCAAGATCACGATCGAGGAGCGGCCCCGGCCCGAACCCGGCCCCCGTGATGTCCTCGTCCGGGTCGCCTCGGTCGGCACGTGCGGCTCCGACGTGCACTACTACGAACACGGCAGGATCGGCGACTTCGTCGTGGAATCCCCGCTGATTCTCGGCCACGAACCCGCCGGGACCGTGACCGCCGCCGGGCCCGACGCCCGCCGGCACCGCCCCGGGCAGCGCGTCTCGCTCGAACCGGGCGTGCCCGACTTCACCTGCCCGCAGTGCCGCGCCGGCCGCTACAACCTCTGCCCGAAGATGCGGTTCTTCGGCACGCCCCCCATCGACGGCGCCTTCTGCGAGTACGTCACCCTGCACGAGGAGTTCGCCCATCCCGTCCCCGACGGCCTGTCCGACGACGCGGCCGCCCTGATCGAGCCGCTGTCGGTGGGAGTGTGGGCCTGCCGCAAGGCGCGGGTCGCACCGGGCGCACGCGTCCTGGTCACCGGCGCGGGCCCGGTCGGGCTGCTGTGCCTGCAGGCCGCACGGGCCTTCGGCGCCACCGACGTCATGGTCACCGACATCAATCCGGCCCGGCTCGCGCTCGCCCGCGACCTCGGCGCGACCACCGCCCTCGACGTCCGCCACACCCCCCTCCCAGAGGCCGCGTTCGAACCCGACGTGCTCCTCGAATGCTCCGGTCATCCCCCCGCCATCGCCGAGGCCGTCCGCGCCGTCGGGCGCGCCGGGCGGGTCGTCCTGGTCGGCATGGGCGGGGAGCAGATCCCGCTGCCGCTGTCCCACGTGCAGACCCGCGAGATCCAGGTGACCGGCACCTTCCGCTACGCCGGCACCTGGCCGGCGGCCATCGCGCTGGCCGCCTCGGGACGCGTCCAGCTGGACGCCCTGGTCAGCGGCCACTACGGCCTGGCCGACGTCGAGCAGGCGCTCACCGCCGGGGCCCGCGACCCCACGCTCGTCAAGGCGGTGGTGCGGCCGCAGGACTGACCGGCGGCCAACGCCGTAAGCCCGTCGCAAGTCGCAAGTCGCAAGTCGCAAGGAGGAAACAATGGCCCAGGTCGTTTACCAAGACGCGACCCGCGTCTACCCCGGGTCCGACCGGCCCGCGGTGGACGCCCTCGACCTCGACATCTCCGACGGGGAGTTCCTCGTCCTCGTCGGGCCCTCCGGCTGCGGCAAGTCCACCTCCCTGCGGATGCTCGCCGGCCTGGAACGGGTCGACCAGGGGCGGATCTCGATCGGGGACCGCGACGTCACCCACCTGCCGCCGCGCGACCGGGACATCGCGATGGTGTTCCAGAACTACGCGCTCTACCCGCACATGTCCGTGGCCGACAACATGGGATTCGCGCTGCGCGTCATGAAGGTCCCCAAGGACGAACGCGACCGCCGGGTCCTTGAGGCGGCCCGCCTGCTGGACCTGGAGGAGTTCCTGGACCGCAAGCCCAAGGCGCTGTCCGGCGGGCAGCGGCAGCGCGTGGCCATGGGCCGGGCGATCGTGCGCGAGCCGAAGGTGTACCTGCTGGACGAGCCGCTGTCGAACCTGGACGCCAAGCTGCGCGTGCAGACCCGCGCCCAGATCGCCGGCCTGCAGCGCCGGCTGGGCGTCACGACCGTGTACGTGACCCACGACCAGGTCGAGGCGATGACGATGGGCGACCGGGTCGCCGTCCTCAAGGACGGGCTCCTGCAGCAGGTCGCCACGCCGCTGACCCTGTACCAGCATCCGGCGAACGTCTTCGTCGCCGGGTTCATCGGCTCCCCGTCGATGAACCTGGCGGAGTACCGCGTCGAGGGGGAGGACGCGGTCCTGGCCGGGCTGCGGATCCGGCTGTCCCAGGCGACCCTCAAGGCGCTCACCGACGAGGGCGACGACCGGGTCGTCGTGGGCTTCCGGCCCGAGGCCGTCGACGTGGTCGGCGAAGGCGAGGGCGGCGCGGACTCCATGACGTTCCCCGTCACCGTCTCCGTCGTCGAGGAGCTCGGCTCGGACGCCTTCCTGTACGGCCGGTACGCCGACACGACCGACCCTGCACTGGCCGAGAGCACCGTCATCGCCCGGGTCGACCCGAACGCGCCACCGGCCAAGGGCGAGCGGGTCCGGCTGCGGATCGCGCAGGGCAAGGAACGGGTGTTCTCCGCCGTCACCGGCGACCGCCTGCCCGCCTGACCGCCGGCTCGACGAACCGGCGGCCCCCCGCCGAGAGGCCCTGGCCGCCGTGACGACCTCACCCCCTCCGGCCGGCGGCGGTGAGCTGAGCCCTCGGCGTCCCGCACACCACGGAAGCATGATAGGGAATTCCTATAACATAACCAATTTGTCCGCGCCTTGCCTACCTATTGTGTTTTTTCCAGACGACCCAGCAATAATGGCGATTGTGATGACTCTCGGAACATTCAATAGAGGGCGTCGCATTAAGGAGCCAATGCCATTTTCGTAAAGGGGGACTCAACGTGATGAGGAAGGCTTGTGCCGCTTCCGGCCTGGTCGCTGCGGCAGTGGCGAGCGCACTGATGATCACTTCGCCCGCGTTCGCCCAGAACGCCGCAGCCGCGCGCGGTGTCTCCGGCAGCGATATCAGGCACAGTGGAAACCTCAGTGGCCCCCTGTCCGGGCGCCTGTTCATCCCGAGGCAGGACGGCGATGACGACACCACCAGTGTTGGTGGCGTCGGCAACGTCACCGGCGGCGAGAGGAACGTCGGCGGTGTCCGGAACAGCCGTGTATCCAACAGCGGCAACGTCCGGGACACCAATGTCGACACCGGAGGCGAGGGCTGGGACTGAGGCGGACGATCGCGGCGGTTCCAGCAACTGATCGCATCGGGGCGCGGACCACTCCGCGCCCCGATGCGGTCCACCGACGCCGGCCGTACGACGCGGTCCCTCCGGGCCCCGTCCGCCGGGGGGCGGTCGGCCGCCCCCCGGCGGCACCCAGGGAGCACCACCGCGCCTCATCGGCGCGAAGAAGGTCCGGTATCCGCCGCTTCGAATGGGCCAATATAGGTTCGGGCCGTGGACCCGCACATCAGCCTGGACGGCCCCGGCGACCTGGCCTCCCGCATCTACCGCGGGCTGCTGGAGACGATCCTGGACGGCCGGCTGCGCCCGGGGGAACGCCTGCCGCCCACCCGCGACCTCGCCCGCCGCCTCCAGGTCTCCCGCAACACCGTGTGCGTCGCCTACGAACGCCTGACCGCGGAGGGCTTCGTGGCCGCCCGCGTCGGCGCCGGCACCTTCGTCGCGGCCGGGCAGGCCCCCGGCACGCGCCCCCGGTCCGCTCCCTCCGGCGGCGCGGTACGGCCCCGCCCGCCCTGGGACGCCCTCACCCCCGCGCCGCACGCCACCGGACCCCCGGCCGCCTACGACTTCGGGGTCGGCCTGCCCGACGGCGACCTGTTCCCCCTCGCCGCATGGCGCCGTCTCCTCGCCGGCGAACTGAGTGCCTCGGCCGTCCGCGCCGCCGGCTACGGCGACCCCGCCGGGCACGCCGGCCTGCGCGCGGCCATCGCCCGCTACATCGGGGTGTCCCGCTCGGTACGTGCCGACGCCGACGACGTCCTGGTCACCCAGGGCGCCCAGCAGGCCCTCGACCTCATCGGCCGCGTCCTGCTGGTGCCCGGCGACCGCGTCGCCGTCGAAGAACCCGGCTACCCTCCCGCGCGGCGGCTTTTCACCGCCGCCGGCGCCCGGGTCACCGGCGTGCCCGTCGACGAGGAGGGCATCGACGTCACCGCGCTCCCGGCCGACGCCCGCCTGGTGTACGTCACGCCCTCCCACCAGTTCCCGCTCGGCACGCCGATGTCGGCCGGCCGGCGCACGGCACTGCTCGCCTGGGCGGCCCGCCACGGCGCCGTGATCGTCGAAGACGACTACGACAGCGAGTTCCGGTTCTCCGCCCGCCCGCTGCAGCCCCTGCAGAGCCTCGACCGCACCGGGCGGGTCGTCTACGTCGGCACCTTCTCCAAGACCCTGTCACCGATGCTGCGCGCCGGGTTCCTGATCGCCTCCGCCGCGCTGCGGCCGGCGCTGCGCGCCGCCAGGCAGCTCGCCGACTCCCACGGCGACCCCGCCGCCCAAGCCGCCCTCGCCCGCCTCATCGACTCCGGGGAGCTGGCCCGTCACGTCCGCAAGGCCGCCCGAATCTACGCGGCGCGCCGCGAACGCCTCGCCACGGCGCTGGCGGAGGACTTCGCCGACCGGCTCACGATCGTGCCCTCCACCGCGGGCCTGCACCTGTGCGCGCGGCTGCGCCCGGGCGTCGAGGCCGACCTCGGGGCGGTACGCGACCGGGCCCGCCGGTTCGGCGTCGCGGTCGAGACCCTCGACGGCTACTGCGCCGGGCGGCCGCAGGCGGGCCTGGTGCTCGGCTACGGCCGCATCCCGGCCGAGCGGATCGGCGACGGCCTGCGGCACCTGCATCGTGCGTTCGGCGACCCGCTTGCCGCCGAAGGGCCCTGACGCTCTCGGCTGACGGGCCGCGGCCCGCTCCTCGCGGGCTCCGCCGGGCGTGCTCCAGAGGCCGGTCCGCGATCGCCCCGGTCGGCCGCCCCGCCTTCCCAGCCCGGCGCGGTCAGGCCGTACCGCGATCGCCGTGGAGCGGGGGAGTCCCCGCCGGACAGGGGAAGGTCCGCCCGCTGCCGCGCCGCCCGTCAGTCCTTCTCGAGCATGCGCACGATGGCGTCGGCGGCGAAACCGAACTCCGCCTCGGCGTTCAGGTGAGCGAACCGGCCGCCCGCCTCCGAGGCCGCGAATCCCAGGATGAACGTCGACAGCAGCCGCTCCGCCCGTACGACGTCGTCCCCGGCCAGACCGGCCTCGCGCAACGCGGCGTAGGCCGCGTCCCGGGGGCGGCGCGCCGCCGCGGTCACCGCCGGGCGGTGGAACAGCAGCGGGAACAGATCCGGGTGCGCCCGGGCCACCGCCCGGATCCCGGCGGCCAGCTCGCGCAGCCGCTCCCGCCACGGCAGCTCCGGGTCCGGCTCGGGGATCTCCCCGAGCAGGCGTTCCACCAGGCCGTCGAGCAGGCCCTGCTTGTCGCCGACATGCCGGTACAGCGCCATCGGCGTCACCCCCAGTTGCTCGGCGACCGCGCGCATCGTCACCGCCGCGAGCCCCCGTTGCGCCGCCAGGTCCCACGTCGCGTCGATGATCTCGCCGCGCGTCAGTCCTCTTCGGGCCATCGACCACCCACCTCCTCGGTATACAGTGTATATATACGCCGTATACTTCGTTGGGAGTGCCCATGCTTCACGCCACACGGCTGCGCAGACGATTCGGCCCGGCCACCGCCCTCGACGGCTTCGACCTCACCGTCGCGGCGGGGGAGATCTGCGGACTCATCGGCCACAACGGCGCCGGCAAGACCACCTTCGCCCGCATCGCCTGCGGCCTGGACCGGCCCGACTCCGGCCACGTCCGCATCGCCGGCGCCGACCCGGCCCACCGCACCGCCCGCCGCCTCACCGGCTGGGCGCCGCAGGAACCCGCCCTGTACCCGACCGCCACCGTCCGCGACAACCTGCGCCTCTACGGCGGCCTGGCCGGACTCCACCGCCGCCGCCTGCGCACCGAGATCGACCAGGTCACCACCGCCATGGCACTGCACGACCTGCTCGACCAGCCCATCGGCCGGCTCTCCGGCGGCCAGCAGCGCCGCGTCCAGACCGCCACCGCGCTCCTGCACCGCCCCAAGGTCCTGCTGCTCGACGAACCCACCGTCGGCGCCGACCCCGCCACCCGCCAGGCGCTCCTGACCGCCGTACGCGCCCGCGCCGACGACGGCGCAGCCATCTGCTACACCACCCACTACCTGCCCGAACTCGTCGACCTGGACGCCACTCTCGCCGTCGCCGCCCGCGGCCGCGTCATCGCCCGCGGCCCCCGCCAGTCCCTCCTCGACGGCCTGCCCGGCACCGCCCGCCTGCGCTTCGACGGGCCCGCACCCGACCACCCCGACCAGGACACCCTCGTCATCACCTCACCCCGGCCCGCCGAGGCCGCCGCCCGCGCCCTCACCGACCTGGGCCCCGACGCCGTACGGCTGCGGGGCATCGACATCACCCCGCCCACCCTCGACGACCTGTACCGCCACCTCGCCGCACCGGAGGCCCCCCATGCCGCGTGACATCGCCGTCATCGCCCGCCACACCTGCGTCCTGCTGGCACGCGACCCGGGCACCCTCATCGCCTACGCGGTCATGTCCTCCACCCTCATGGCCGTCCTGCACCCCGTCTACCAGCGGATGGCCGGCCCCGGCGTCTCCGGCGCCACCAGCGCCGCCGCCGGCACCGCCGTCATGTTCACCCTCCTGGCCCTCGACGTCGCCGGCGAACAGATCCTCGCCGAACGCGACTGGCACACCTGGGACCGGCTCCGCGCCACCCCCGCCCGCCCCGTCTCCGTCCTGACCGGCAAGGCCCTGCCGCTCATCACCGTCTTCCTCGCCCTGCAAGCCCTGCTGTTCGCCGAGGCCGGCTGGTGGTACGGACTCGACCTGACCGCCGGCACCTGGCGGCTGCCCCTGCTGTGGCTGGCCTGGGCGTCCTGCGCCACCGCCCTCGGCCTGGCCCTCGGCGCCTGGCTGAACAGCCGCGGACGGCTCGGCGCGATCGCCGACATCACCGCGATGATCACGACCGGGCTCAGCGGCGCCCTCGTCCCCCTCACCGGCCTGCCCCGCTGGATCGGCGACCTGGCACCCGCCCTGCCCGCCTACTGGGCGGTCCGCGGTTTCCAGGCCGCCCTCGGCGGGCGTCCCGCCGGCACCTACACCCGCGCCGTGCTGGCCATCACCGCCATCACGGTCATCGCCGGCGCCCTGGCGGCCCTGGGGGCCCTGCGCCGTACTCACCGCACCGCATAGCCACCGGCGCGCCGGGCCGGCGCGAGCCCGGTCGAAGGCCGGCGACAGAGCGCCTGAGCCGACGGCCTCGGCATCCCCTCACCACCGGAAGCGGGCCCTGCTCACCGCGGCGGAAGATCGTCGCGGCTGACCTCGCGGTGGCGGACCACGAGCCGGCCGTCCTCGCAGGTACTGCTGAGGTGAACGGCCGCCTGACCACCGCGCGGCGTGCTCACGATCAGCGCGTAGGCGCGGGCGGCGACGGCGCCGTCGCCGCGTTCGGCCACCGCCGGAACGCCCAGCCAGCGCCGGCGCTGGATTCCCTGTTCGGCGAGCTCCTGGACGGCCTTGCGGGCGCCCTGCGCATGCGGAAGCACCGACGGGGGAGAGGCCGATGAGTAGCACAGACGGCCCGCTGGTGGCGCTGATCACCGGCGCCACCAGCGGGATCGGCCTCGTGACCCGGCGACTGGCCAGGCGAGGACTCCGCGTCTTCATCTGCCAGCCTGACCCGCCGTACGGGAGGGGGCTGCGCCCACTGGCGCGGCCACCTTATGCATCTCGATTCGCCGGGTCGAAACTTACTGTGTAAAGACCCCGGGTTGTGATGCTCGTTTAACGAGCATCACAACCACTACCACCCAACGACCTACGGCGGTCAGCTCGCCAGGAGCCAGAAGACCAGCGACATGGTGTCCACTCCATCGCGGAACGCCGGGTCGTCCAGGACCCGCGTAAGGAACCCGACTGAATCGAACGCGACACGAGACCCGTATACAGAGCCACAATGACACTCGCAGTCTGACGCAACTTCAACGGACGGCCAATTCACCCGCCAACGCGACCCGCTTCACCGAGGCCGGCCGGTGACACGGCCTCGGTGAAGCGGGGGAGCGCCTCCCGCGGCGAGGCCGTCGCGCGCCTAGCGGACGCGATCCCCGGGACCGGACTCCTCCGGCCCCAGCAGCGGATGCACGCGCATGGCCGCCTCCAACTCCCCGGGCAGCTCGTCGCGGTACCGGCCCAGCGTCGACAGGTCCGAATGACCCAGCACCCGCCGCACCGCGTCCATGTCGGTCGCCGCGGCCAGCAGATGCGTCGCGGTCGTATGCCGCAGCCCGTGCGGAGTCACCGAACGCCGCCGATCCGGATCGACCCGCGCCAGCACCCGGTCGATCACCCCCTGGACGTCGCCACGCGCCAGCCGCCGCCCCCGCCACGACAACAGCAGCGCCGGGGTCTCCACCGCACGGGCACGCCGCTGCGCCAGATACGCGTCGAGCACCTGCGCGACACCACGGGGGAGAGGCACGTCACGGGTACGACCCCCCTTGCCGAAGATCCGCCAGTAACGCACCCCGTCATTGGTGAAGAAATGGTCCACGTCCGCGCGGGTCAGCTCCGACACTCGGGGGCCCACCGTCGCCAGCAGCAGCACGATCAGCGCGTCGCGCAGCTCGGTGCGCTGATCGGCGCGTTTACGCTCGTCCGGCTCGGCCGATGCCAGCACCCGCGCGGTGCCCAGCAGCCCCTCCGCCTGCTCGCGGGTCAGGGCACGCCGCTCCGGGCGCAGACCGCCCCGCTGCCGCGCGGTGACCGTCACCGCCCGCATCGGGTTCAGCTGCACCCATCCGGCCACCGCGGCGTGCCGGAAGAACGCCGACACCGACCGGCGGAACCGGGCCTGGGAGTGGCCGCTCTGCAGGGGAGCGGCCTCACCCGCGGGCGCCGGTGCCCTGCGCCGCCCGTCCGGCTTACGGGCGAACCGCAGCAGCACCTCGTCGACGTCTTCACCGGTCAGATCGTCCAGCAGACGCTCCGCGCCGGCCAGGACGGCGAACGTGTGCACGTCACGCGTGTAGATCTCCGCCGTGCTGGGCGCGAGCGCGCCGGTGACCGTCTTGGCCCGGACCATCTCCGCGTACCGGTCGGCGGCTTCTTCCACGGTGATCCGTTGAACCTCGGCAGGACGCACCCGCCGGACCCTACCGGCCCCCTCCGACAGAACCCGGGCCCGCCCAGATCCCCGGGATCCGCGCGCCGAGCGATGTCCGGCGGGGCCCGCCGCCGTGCCCGGTTCCAGAGGCTTCCGACCGTCCCGGCGACGGTTCAGGATACGGTCACGTGGCCGCCGGCAACGCGCAGGGCCCGTAGAGGGCGGCGGCCGTTCCGCCGGCCAGCGCCCAGTACCGGTCGCCATAGGACCAGTGCCACCATTCCGTCGGATAGTTCACCAGCCCCGCGGCCGTCAGGACCTCCGCCAGGATCTCCCGGTTGCCGCGCGCCTCATCACCGATGTTGCCCGCGGCGGTATAGCAGGCGCCCACGCTCTCCTCGGGGCTCGCGTCGATCGGAGTGCCCAGGTCGAGCTCACGGCCGTCCGCGTCGGCGAGCGTGAGGTCGACGGCCGCCCCGGCGCTGTGCGGCGCGATCTCCGGCGGCGAGACGAAACGGCTCGCGGCGGTGACGACCCGTTCATCGGGCCAGCCGGGATTCTCGGTCCGCAGCTGATCGGCGTACCCCTCGAAATAGCGCCGTTGCAGCGACAACGGCCGGTATCCCTCGACGAGCAGCAGCCGGACGCCCCCGGGCAGCGAAGCCTGGGCCTTGACCAGCCGCTCGAGGACTCCCTCCCGTACGAAATAGGCCGCCGGCTCGTCCTCCGGGCGCACGGCGGTCAGCAGCGAGGGGGCACGGCGGACGTCCACGAGGCTCTCACCGCACTCGCGTACCGGCACGGCGGCGACCCTCGCATCCGACATCAAGATGATCTCGCTCATGAACCGATCATTTCAGCGGGCGGGACGGCGGTGTTCCGCAGGACGTCCAGCGCCAAGGCCATCGACCTCGATAGCCACAAAGTGGGACAAACAGGATAAACCAGACAGAAGCTGGATTCTGTCTGGTGTAGATCATCTTCTTGTGGGTCCGAGTCGGTACGGGGAAGGGCGCGAGGAAACGCCGGTCACGCTGAGCCGGGCAGGCGGCGCTGGTGGCCCGGGGTGTTCGACGGCCCGGGCGCGCGCGGAGGCCGCGGGCCAATCTCACGCCGCCTAGGCCGCCGGACAAGCTGCCGCCGGGCCGGCCGTCTTCGAACCGTTCTGGCGTCAGTACGATCCCGAGGCTTCGCCGGGCTGGTTCCGCCGGCGACGGCCCGGCGGCTCGCCGCCGGGCGAGCAGACCTTTCCCGCCGCCGTCGGCGGAACCCATCGAGCGGGTCGTTCACGAACAGCGTTGACGTCGCGGCGGCGATGCTCGAGCCGCTCCTGACCCCTCTCCGGGAGCCTCTCCTCGATGCTCGATAATGGACATTATGTCAAGTAGAGGGTCTGGTGACGCATCAGGCCCTGTCCCTCGCTCGCCCGGCCGGCTCCTTTCGGCGGCGGCCGAACGTGAACGAGGGAAATCTTCGGTTCGACGGTGACCGGAGGTGGTGGGCCAGGGCGAGTGCGGTGAGCGCGGCGACGAGCGCGCACACTCCCGGCCAGCCGGCGTGCCTGTAGGCGCGGGTCCCGAGCCATGAGCCCGCGCTGCCGCCCAGGTAGGCGCAGGTCATGTAGGCGGTGTTGAGTCTGCTGCGGGCGTCGGGGCGCAGCGCGAAGATGCGGGCCTGGTTGGCGACCATGCCGGACTGCATGGCGACGTCCAGGAGCAGCGTGCCGGCGGTCAGGGCGGTCAGGCCCGCTGCGCCCCCGCAGGCGCCGGCGGTCAGGACGGCGGCCGCGGCGAGGACGCCGAGCAGGCAGACGAGGTTCACCGGGTCGGGGCCCCGGCGGTCCACCAGGCGGCCGGCGAGCGGGGTGCAGAGCATGGTCGCTCCCCCGGCCAGGGCGAGCATGCCCGCCGTCTGGGCGTCCAGGCTGTAGGACGGGCCGGTGAGCAGGAGCGCCAGGCAGGTCCAGACGGCGGAGAATCCGGCGAAGACGCACGCCTGGTAGAGGCAGGAGCGGCGCAGGTCGGGTTCGGTGCGCAGCAGGCGGAGCGATTCGGCGAGGAGCGCCGGGTACGGGCGGCGCGTGGGCGAGGCGGTGGCCGGCAGGGTGAGGGCCAGGACGGTCGCGAGGAGCATTGTCAGGACCGCGGCCACCAGGTAGGGGGCGCGCCAGCCCAGCCGTTCGCCGAGCGTTCCGCTGAAGGTGCGGGCCAGCAGCATTCCGCCGATCGATCCGCTGAGCAGGGTGCCGGTCACCGCTCCGCGGCGGTCGGCGGGCACGAGCCCGGCGGCGAGCGGGGCGATGATCGGTGCGGCGACGGTGGTGACGCCGGTGAGGGCGCTGGCGGCGATCAGGGTCGGCAGGGTGGGTGCGCAGCCGGCGGCGAGCAGGCTCAGGGCGGTGAGGGCGAGCAGGGTGGCGAGGAAGGGCCGGGGCGGGAGCCGGTCGCCGAGCGGGACGAGCAGGAAGATCCCGGCCGTGTAGCCGGCCTGGACGGCGGTCACCGAAAGGGCGGCCGCGTCGGGTGGCACGTGCAGTCCGCTGGCGATCAGCGGGCTGATCGACTGTGGGAAGTAGACGGTGCCGACGGCGACGCCGCAGGTGACGGCCAGGATCAGGACCATCCGGGGGCCGATCGCGCTCCCCAGGCCGGCCGATGACGGTTCCGGGGCCGGCTCCGTGCGGGGTGCGGGCCTCCGGTGGGCTGCGGGTGTCATGGATCCGAGTCCACGGCAGCGGTGCCCGGACGTCGATGGATGTAGCGTGGGGCTTAATGATCGGTTTCGTGCTCGGCGTCGAGGACCTCGCCGACACGCGTTTCGCCCTCTCCCCCGTGACCGAGACGGTGTTGAGCCTGCGGGTGCTGCGCGATCCGGGCCTGTCGGTGTTGCACCTGCCGTGGCGCAGGTCCGTCCTCGGCGGGCTCGGCGCGCTGGACGCCGGTCTGCTGATGTCCCTGGTCGGGGACCGGCTCACTCTTCCGGACTTCCTGACCCCGCGGCCCGCGGGCTTCGCCGGGGCCTTCGAGGAGGAACTGGCCGTCGTCCGCCGGACCGCCCCGGGCGTGGTGCGCCGTGATCTGCTGGCGGCGCACGTTCCCGGCCCGCTCCCCCGCGTCCTGCGGGATGCGACCGCCGGCGATGATGAGGCCGTCGTCCGGCTGCGGGATGCGATCTGTGATCTGTTGCGGCGGTACTGGGGTCTGGCGATCGAACCGGCGTGGCCGCGGATGCGCCTGCTGCTGGAGGCCGACATGACCTACCGTGCCCGGCAGCTGGCCCTGGGCGGCGCCCGTCTGCTGTTCGCGGACATGCACCCGAACCTGCGGTGGCACGACGGGGTGGTGCACATCGACAAGATGATCGGCGCGCACCGTGTCGAGGCGTCGGGGCGGGGGTTGCTGCTGGTGCCGTCGGTGTTCGCTCACAAGCCCGCTCCCCCGGCCGGCCCGGATGAGCCGCCGATGCTGGTGTATCCCAGCCGTGGCGTGGCGACGTTGTGGGCTCCGGTGCCGGCCGCCGGCGCGTCCGCTCTGGTCTCGCTGATCGGCGCGTCGCGGGCCAGGCTGCTGGGGCTGCTGGAGGAGCCGCTGGCCACCGGTGAACTCGCCCGCCGTGTGGGGGTGACGCCCAGCGCGGTGTCCCAGCATCTGCGTGTGCTGTTCGCGGCCGGGCTGGTCACCCGGGCCCGGAACGGGCGTCAGGTCCTGTATCGGCGGAGCGATCTGGGTGACCGGCTGGCCGGCGGGCACCGCCTCTCCCCCACCTGACGGCCGGGCGTCGCGCGCCCGGGGCGTACGTTCGTCGCGCTGTCCGGGGACGACGGCGTCTCTTGCCTGGACCGATCCGCCCGCGTAGGTGTGTTCTGTGGGGGAATGACGGGATCGGTGCCGAGGCTGAAAGGGCCGTTGGCCCCTGATTTCAGGGCCGAGGCGCCCTGTCCCCGCGGGGGGGCGGTGTTCAGGGCGTCGCACGGCAAGGGGAAAGCGAGGCGTTCATGACCATCCGTGTGTTCTTGGTGGATGACCACGAGGTCGTCCGGCGTGGGGTGGCGGCCTTGCTGTCGTCGGAATCGGACATCGAGATCGTGGGCGAGGCCGGCAGCGCGGAGCAGGCGCTGGCGCGCATTCCGGCGGCGCGCCCGGACGTGGCCGTGCTGGACGTACGGCTGCCCGACGGGAACGGTGTCAGCGTGTGCCGGGACGTCCGTTCGCGCATGTCGGAGGTGGCGTGCCTGATGCTGACGTCCTTCTCCGACGAGGAGGCGCTGTTCGACGCGGTCATGGCCGGTGCGGCGGGGTATGTGCTCAAGCAGATCCACGGGTCCGATCTGGTCAGCGCGGTGCGTACCGTGGCGTCCGGGCAGTCGCTGCTCGACCCGCGCAGCACCGCGCAGATGCTGCAGCGGCTGCGGGAGCGCCAGACCCGCAAGGATCCCCTGGCGGCCCTGTCGAGTCAGGAACGTCAGATCCTCGAGCTCATCGGTGAGGGGCTGACGAACCGGCAGATCGGCGAGCGCCTGTTCCTGGCCGAGAAGACGGTGAAGAACTACGTCTCGAACCTCTTCGCCAAGCTCGACATGCGCCGCCGTACGCAGGCGGCCGCGTTCGTCGCTCAGTTGAAGGCGGCCGAGGGCCACGAGTCCCGTGACGAGTGAGGTCACCGGAACTCCGGAGGGCCGGGAGGTGCCGGATGCCGGCGCGCCCGTGACGGCAGAGCCGGGTGCGCCGGTCAGGCCGGGGTGCAGCGGTCGATGAGCCGCATCCGGGTGTTCTGCAGGCGGTCGAGCATGATCGCGGTGAACCGGCGGGTGAGCTCGAAGCCGAGGGCCGGGTCGGTCACGCACAGGACGCGTACGGTGCGGCCGTCCAGGACGATCGCGCGGACGGGTTCGGCGGCGATGGCGCCGAAGCGCCATACGTACGGCGGGAACAGCCAGGACCAGCCCAGCACGGTGCCGCGGCCGAGCGTTTCGATGACGACGGTGCCGCGCCCGGGTACGCGCAGGTCCAGGGTGATGCGGCCGGCCTGGATGAGCCAGAACCGGTCGGCGCGTCCGCCCTCCTCGAAGAAGCGGTGCCCGGCCGGTACGTCGATGTAGTGGGCGGACCGGGCGAGCAGGTCGACGTGCCGTGCGGGCATGCCCCGGAAGAACTCGTGGGCCGTCAGGGCCGTTCCCGACAACGTCGTCATGTCCGTTCATCCCCTCGCCGATGTCCGGCGGTCGGTGGCGTGCCCGCCGTGTCGCGCCGGCGGATCGCCGTCGGCGCTCTTCCAGAGTCCGTGGCGGCGGTGCGGGCGCAGAAGGGCCGAAGGTCCCACCGGCCGGGGTCGCTCGGCTCTCTCCCGGGCCGGGGCGCGGCGGCGATCGTGGATAGCGACATGAGGAGGTCGTCATGCTTGTTGTCCCGGGACCCCGGTATGTGATCACGGGGTTCGACGGATCCCCCAACTCCGTCGCGGCACTGCGCCGGGCGGCGGAGGAGGCGCGGCGCCGTCACGCTCGCCTGGACGTCGTACAGGTCGTTCCGGCCTCGGAGGGGTTGTGGGGGTGGGGGCGCGCGTGGCTGCGGCTGCGTGATGAGGTGGCGCGGCTCCTGCCGCGCTCGCAGCAGATCACGACGCGGCTGCGGGTCGCGCGCGGAGAGCCTGGTGTGGAGCTGACCCGGCTCGCGCAGCGGGCCGAGGCGCTTGTGGTCGGCGCGCGGCTGAACTCCCATAACGGCGACCCGTTCGGCGGTGACACGGTCCCGACGATCCTGATCACGTCGCCGTGTGAGGTCATCGTGTGTGAGGGCGATTCGCGGCAGGGCGCCTGAGGCGCTCCGTGGTGCCCTGAGCGGGAAGTGTGGCGGTCACGGGGCCGGTGCGATGTGGATCGAGACGGGGCGGCGGGGAACCGGCCGCGCCACGCTCGCGGGACGCGACCGGTAACCCTTCCCTCCCCCCGGCCCGCGGCCCGGCCACGGGCCGCATCGGCCTTGTCACGCCGCCTTGGTCCGGCCGCTATGAGCCGGACCGGCGACATGGCGACCGGGCATGGCCCGGCCTGCTCCTCAGGAGGCGTCTCCGGGGCGGAGACAGACGCAGAACGGGTGGCCGGCCGGGTCGAGCAGGACCCGCCAGCGGTCGCCGCCCGGCTGGAACTCCGGCCGGACGGCCCCGAGCTTCACGCAGCGCGCCTCGGCGTCGTCCAGGTCGTCGGCGTACAGGTCGAGGTGGTATCGCTTGGAAGAGTCCGTGTCGGGCCAGTTCGGCGGCCGGTAGCCCTCCACCCGCCCGAAACCGACGTTGGTGACGCCGTCGCCGATCATGGCGTACGCGTCCTCGCTGTGGGTGATCGGCAGGTCGAGGACCTGGTGGTAGAACTCGGCGAGCGCCTGGGGGTCGGCGCAGTCGAGGTTGACCATGGCAAGTGAAGCGATCGCGGTCATGGATGGCCGCCTTTCATTCGTCGGTGACGGATCCCATCCTGCCGGTGTTACCTGACATCTTCTGTCAGTCTTTGCGGCGTCATATCTCCACGTCGATGAGCGCCCGGGCACCCCGCCGGATGGAGACCTGCCCGCCGGTGGCGGCCGCGGCCCACGCCTCGAAGGCCGTCAGCTCCGCCTCCGGAACCGGCACGTCGATCTCGACGCCGGCACCGTAGCGGGTGCCCGCCGGTGGGTACGGCGAGGCGTGCAGGTCGCGCTGGAGCCGGCCCGCCCGTTCGTGCCCGACGGAGACGGTGACGGTGACGACGGGCCGGCGCTCGACCACTCCCACGGCGTTGATCGTCTCGGTGACGGCCTGGCTGTAGGCGCGGACCAGGCCGCCGGCGCCGAGCTTGATCCCGCCGAAGTACCGGGTCACGACGGCGGCGACACCGGTCAGGCCGCGGCGGCCCAGGACCTCCAGCATCGGCAGGCCGGCGGTGCCGGCCGGTTCCCCGTCGTCGCTGTTGCGGGTGATCTGCCCGTGTTCGCCCAGGATGTAGGCGGTGCAGTTGTGGGTGGCGTCGCGGTGGGCGCGGCGGCGCTCGGCGATGAACGCCTGCGCCTTCTCCTCGGTCACCACGCGGGCCAGGGCGCAGATGAACCGGGACCGGCGGATCTGCAGCTCATGGACTCCGGCGTGCTTGATGGTGCGCATGTCGCCTCCCACCGTAGAGGCCGGCGGGGGCGTCGGCCGCCACGGACGTGAGCTTGGAGGTGTCGTCTCCGCTTTGCCGTGCGCGGCCTCGTCCGTTCAGGCGTCGGCCGGGGCGAAGATCGGCGGCAGGCTCCGTACGGCGGCGTCCAGCTCGAGCAGCGCCGCGCGGAGCCGCTCGTCCGGCGACGGTCCCGGCGCGGCGGGCGCCGGCGCGGGCGGGTGGGCCGCAGTGAGGGGGCGGCGGCCGACGGCCAGGCGGGCCCGGGTCAGGTCGGCGGTGACGGCGGCGTTCAGGCGGACGATGTCGGGCGCCGTGAGCACCTGGCCCGCTTCGGCCGCGCATCGGGCGATGGTGTGGACCGGCGCGGCGCACCGGCGTACGGCGTCGATCGCGTCGGCGGGATGCGGGACGGTGCGGCGGAGTCGGCGGTGGGCGCGCAGCGGCCCGGCGATCTGCTCGAGCCGGTGCAGGCAGCCGTCGAATCTGGCCTGGTGATCGGCCAGGTGGCCCGGTTCCTGGCGCGCGGCCGCCAGGAATTCCCCTAGGGCGGCCAGGGCGTCGGCGGTGCGGCGGCGCAGCACGTCGATGGACCTGATCGGCAGGATCAGCCAGGACGCCGCGATGCCGAGTACGGCTCCGACGACGATCGCCTCGAGTCGGGTCGTGAGCAGGTCGGGGGCCGACTGGCCGAAGTAGCCGTACAGCAGGGACAGCGCCGCGGTGACGAATCCGGCCCAGTAGGCGTAACCGGCGGGCCGCAGCCAGGTCGCGGCCGCGAGCACCGCGAAGATCACGGCGATGGAGCGGGTGTCGTGCGGGCCGAACGTACCCGCGATCATCGTGGCCACGGCGGTCCCGGCTGCCGCGCCGACGGTGCGCAGCACGCCCTTGTGGACGACGTCCGCGCGGCCCCGTGCCCCGCTGCAGACCACGAACGCGGTGAGTACCGACCATGCCCAGTGCTGCGGGAACAGCAGGTGGCCGGCGGCGAATCCCGCCCCGACCGCGGCGCCCATCTGCAGGCTCATGCGGGTGCTCGCCGAAAGCCGTCTGCTTCCGCTCGCCGGGGCGGGGACCGGCGGGAAGGCGGCGGCCGGGCGCGTGAACCTCAGACGGTCCGCGATCGCCCGGGCGGTGAGGCCGCACAGCACGGCGATCAGCGCGACCAGCCCGGCCCACTTGTCCTGATCGTGGCCGGGGGCGCGGCCGCCCGGCGGAGTGACGAGTACCGCGATCAGCGGGAGCACGGCGAGGGTCCCGGCCCTGGTCGCCCGCGGGCCGAACCGGCGAACGGCGATCGTGGCGCAGATCAAGGCGGTGAACACCGTGTCGCCGGCGACGGGATGACGGGACATCAGCGCGGAGGTCTCGGCGGCTGCGACGGCCACCGTCGGCAGTACGGCCAGGGCCGTGATCCGGTCGGCCGGCGTGGTGCCGGGGCCGGTGCGGGACAGGGTCAGCGTCAGCGCGACCGCTTGGACGAGGATGACGGTGTGCAGGTGCTCGGCGTGCTCGAGCAGCAGCGCCGCTGCGTACGCGGCGAGCGTCGCGGTCATCGTGACGGCGGTCGCCCGCAGCCCCGCCAGGCCTGGGTCCAGCCGCCGTATCCGTGTGAGGCCGTGCGAAACGATACGCAGTGCGTACGACATCGATGCTGTTCTCCCCTGATTTGCCTGGTGAAGCATGCCGAGATAGTAAGTGATAGCGTAACAATATGGGTGACAGGCAGGAGGAGGCGGAGCTTCTCGACGGCGCCGCGCAGGTCCGTCAGGGCGTCATCCGCCTCGGGCGGCGGCTGCGCGCCGAGCGTTCCCCCGAGGCGCTGAGCGTCAACAAGCTCGGTGTCCTGAGCCACCTGCACCGGCACGGCCCGGCCACCGCCGGTGAGCTGGCCGCCGCCGCGCATCAGCGGCCACAGTCCCTCACCCGAGTCTTCGCCGAACTGGAGCAGGCGGGACTGGTCACCCGGATCCGCGACGAGCGCGACCGCCGCCAGTCCGTGCTGGCCATCACCTCTGAGGGGACCGCCGCCCTGGCCCGCGACATGGCCGAACGCGACGCGTGGCTGGCCTCGGCGATGGCCGGGCTGTCGCCGACCGAACGCCAGGTCCTGCGGCTGGCCGGCGCGCTGATGGACCGGCTCGCCGACGACCCGCCCCACTCCGCGCGGCACCGCCCCGGTGCCGGATGACCGACCGACCACTCACCCCTGGGATCGTTCGATGCACTGGTCCGAACACGCCGTCTGGTGGCACGTCTATCCGCTGGGCTTCACCGGCGCCGAACGCCGGGCGCTCCCCCCGTCCGCGCCGCCGGTGCCCCGGCTGTCCCGCCTGGCGGACTGGCTGGACTACCTCGTCGCCCTGGGCTGCAACGGGCTCGCCCTCGGCCCGGTCTTCGCCTCCGAGACCCACGGCTACGACACGGTCGACCACTTCCGTATCGACCCCCGCCTCGGCGAGGAGGAGGACCTGCTGCGGCTCGTCGAGCAGGCGTCGCGGCGCGGGGTGCGGGTGCTGCTCGACGGGGTGTTCAACCACGTCGGCCGGAGCTTCCCCGCCTTCGCCGACGTCACCGCGCACGGTCCGCGCTCACGGTACGCCTCCTGGTTCCGCCCCACCCCCGACGGCGGCCACCTGACCTTCGAGGGCCATCACCGTCTCGTCGCGCTGAACCACGACGAACCGGAGGTCGCCGACTACGTCACCGAGGTGATGACGCACTGGCTGGAGCGGGGCGTCGCCGGCTGGCGGCTCGACGCCGCGTACGCCGTGCCGCTGTCGTTCTGGCGCGCGGTGACCGAGCGGGTCCGCGCGCGTTTTCCCGGCGCGTGGCTGATGGGCGAGGTCATCCACGGCGACTACGCCGCCTACGTCACCGACGGCGGGCTGGACTCGGTCACCCAGTACGAGCTGTGGAAGGCGATCTGGAGTTCCCTGAACGACCGCAATCTGTTCGAGCTGGCCTGGACCCTGGACCGGCACAACGCGCTGCTGGACACGTTCGTCCCGTACACCTTCGTCGGCAACCACGACGTGACCCGTATCGCCAGCCGCCTGAGCGACGAACGCCACCTCGAACACGCCCTGGTGATCCTGTGCACGGTCGCCGGGATCCCCGCGATCTACTCCGGGGACGAACAGGCGTTCCGCGGCGTCAAGGAGGAGCGGGAGGGCGGCGACGACGCGATCCGCCCGGAGTTCCCCGGGGACCCGGCGGGCCTGGCCGGGCACGGCCGCCCGTACCACCGTCTCCACCAGGACCTCATCGGCTTCCGCCGCCGGCATCCCTGGCTGGTCCGCGCCCGTACGACGGTGACGGCCCTGACCAACACCACGATGGTCTACACGGCCGCCGACGGGGACCACGGCGTGACCGTCGCGCTGAACGCCGCAGACCATCCCGCCGAGGCCGACCTGCCCGCAGGCGTCTGGCGGCACGCCGCCGGATCCGGGCGGATCGACGGATCGCGCGTGAGCCTGCCCGCGGCCGGCTGGGCGATCGCGACACGGGGCTGATGGAGCAGCGGAACGGAAAGCCGCGCCAAGCCCGACGCGGGCTGCCACGACACGCTGACGGGTGACCTCGCCGAGCGCGGCGGCCGCGTGTTCCGAGCGCGCGTCGAGGTGCTTCGGTCACGTCGCATCGGCCGTGCCCGCGCGATCGGACCGTGCGGGCTTGCTCCTTCCCCGGATCCGTGGCGGCGCGGCGACGCCGTCCGGTGAGCGATGTACAGCGGGGGGCCCGGCGCTTCGGCGGGGCCCCCGGGGGCTGGGTGGGGGGGGGGGGCGGTAGCGTGATGAGCCAACAGTAAATAAGAAAAAAAAATTTAGATTAAT